>JABXJX010000050.1 GCA_013375375.1 Desulfobacterales bacterium
TGCGCTTCTGGAGCCCGGTGCCGACCCACAATAGCGAGCGCATTCCCCGTCCGCCCGAGGCGGACTGCGGGGTTTTGGAGTAACTTGACACATAAGTTCGCTTCATCCTATACTACTTCATTATAAAATCGCTTTTTATCAGTATCTGTGACAAAAGTATGATGGAGATAAAAAATGGGAAGAAAGAATAAAATACTTATAGCGGATGATAACGAACGAATACATGGTTTGCTGACTAACTTTCTCTCAGCCGATCAGTTTGATATAATCCACGCGTATGACGGCAAAGAAACTTTGAGACTCGCTGAAGAAGAACTGCCGGATCTCATCATTTTAGATATCATGATGCCTATTATAGATGGGCGTGATATATGTAAAAAACTCAAAAGCGAACCTGAGACAAAAAACATAAAGATTATCATGCTGACAGGCAAGGTTGAGCAACATGATAGACTAGTCGGTTTTGAACTCGGAGCTGACGAGTATATTCCAAAACCGTGTTCCATAGATTATTTAGCACGTAAAATAACAGCGCTTTTAAAATGATTCGGAGAGGTCATAAAACAATTGCGCGTTTGCCGAAAGAAAGATCGTAATGAACGTACCGCTTTTAGACCTTAAGGCTCAATACCGGACCATCAAGGATGAGGTACTGGCAGTTACACAGGAGCTTTACGAGAACCAGCGTTTTATCCTCGGACCCGAGGTCGAGAAGCTGGAGGAAGAGGTTGCCCGGTATTGCCATACCGAATATGCGGTCGGTGTATCATCCGGAACAGATGCCCTTCTGATCTCATTAATGGCCGCTGGAATCGGCCCGGGTGATGAGGTCATTACCTCACCATATACATTCTTTGCCACTGTGGGCTCAATCGCACGCGTAGGCGCCACGCCTGTTTTTGTTGATATAAGAGAAGATACCTACAATATCGACCCGCAAGCGATAAGTGATAAGATAACGGAACGAACCAAAGCGATTATTCCCGTGCATCTGTACGGTCAATGCTGCGACATGGACCCGATTTTGGAACTGGCTCAGGTGCATGATCTTGTGGTCATTGAGGATGCGGCCCAGGCCATAGGCGCGGAATACAAGGATAAAAGGGCGGGTTCTATGGGTGATATGGGCTGTTTTTCATTCTTCCCGTCCAAGAATCTTGGGGCCTTTGGTGATGGAGGGATGGTAACCACCTCTTCGGATATTTTGTATAAAAAACTGAAGATTCTGCGCGTGCACGGCTCAGATCCTAAATATTATCACAAGGTTATCGGTGGAAACTTTCGTCTGGACGCCCTTCAGGCGGCAATCCTTCGTGTAAAGCTGGCCCATCTTGACCAATGGACCACGGCACGCCGGTCCAATGCCCGGCGCTATCGGGAACTCTTCAGCAACGAAGGCTTAGATACGTCCATAATGCTTCCGGCAGAAAAAAACGGCCGGCACATATATAATCAATTCATAATCGCTGTTGAAAGCCGCAGGGATGAACTCAGGGAATTTCTGAACGAAGCCGGTATCGGCACGGAAGTCTACTATCCGGTTCCTATGCACCTGCAGCCCTGTTTTGAATATCTTAACGCCGGCAAAGGTGATTTTGCGAAGGCGGAAGCTGCTGCAGAGAAAACACTGGCACTTCCTATCTATTCAGAATTGACTGATGAGCAACTGGCATACGTTGTCCGGAAAATTAAGACATTTTATTCATCATAGCCGCACAACCTGAAAATATGCTTGCATTTTTTACTTTATAGCGGTACTTAGTACTCTAAAGTTGAGGAAGGCGCTTTCAGCGCAGTCAATTTTAGAAATGGACGACAAGGCTCCTTAACTTTGGGCACTTTAGATCACTTTAGGCACTTCAAACTTTTAAGGGGATGTAGCTCAGACGGGAGAGCGGTACGTTCGCAACGTACAGGTCAGGGGTTCGATCCCCCTCATCTCCACCATCCCATCATCGAATCAGGAAGAATATGACTCAAAAAAAAGTAACTAAGCGTTCCGCCAAGGTGACACGCGCCACCAAAGAAACGAACATTAAACTCGAATTGACCATAGAAGGGAAGGGCAAGTCGGCCGTCGCAACAGGCATCCCGTTCATGGATCACATGTTCGACTTGATGGCCGCCCACGGATTCTTTGATCTCGCCCTGGATGCAAAGGGAGACGTCGATGTAGACGATCATCACACAATCGAAGACATCGGAATAGTACTGGGCGAAGCCTTTAACAAGGCATTAGGCGATCGAAAGGGAATAAAACGTTACGGCAGGGGTGTGGTTCCGATGGACGAGGCCATAGCCTCTGTAGCGATCGACTTTTCGAACAGACCGTTTCTTGTTTATCATGTTAACCTTAAGCACGAAACCGCCGGGCGTTTTGATTCACAACTTATTCAAGAATTCTTCAGGGCCTTTGTCAACCGAAGCGGCGTAACACTCCACATTAATGTTATGTATGGTGAGAATACGCATCATATCATAGAGGCCGTGTTTAAGGCCCTTGGCCAGGCGCTCGACGAGGCCACAACGTTAGACAAGAGAATTACCAAGGTCCGTTCTACCAAAGGTATATTATAGTGCCCGAATCCGCAATCCCTGGCTCAGTCCGCCATTTTTTACTCATTCTGATCGTTGTGAATCTGTGCCTGGCCGGATGTGCCTACCGCCGGGAGATTCCCGTTGCCGAGCCACTCAAGGCGTTGAATATCAAGACATTGCTGGTTATGCCGTTCGATGCCGCTGCCGAACGATATGAGATCGGCACTAACATTCGCTGTCCCATGTGCGGTGCCGTCTTTCCGGCGGGTCCGGTTGTCCCGGACGCCGACAGCTATATGACCAGGCAATTGTTGACCTTCTTGAGGGCTGAGACCATGTATACGCTGATTCCTCCGGGACAGGGAGCAAGAATCCGGTACAAGATCCTTTCCGAGTCTCTTCACCTATCCGAACGAGATCTTGTGTTGGAAACAGGACGAAAGTTAAAGGCAGACGCTGTTGTTAGCGGGACTATTTATCGCTTTAGAGAGCGTGTCGGGACCGATTTTTCAGTCGAAACACCGGCCTCTGTGGCCTTTGGCATTCATCTTATCCGAGTGGACGACGGGCGACTGATATGGGTTGGACATTCCGATGAAACCCAAAAATCCCTTAGTGAAAACCTCTTTAAGCTCTCTGCATTTATTAAAAGTGGAGGGGCTTGGCTCACCGCAGAAGAACTGGCCGGGTCTGAATTGAATAGGGTCATGGCCACGTTTCCTGTTCCTTAAATCTCAGGCTGTAGTTCAGGAGAATTCTTAAAATGCTCGTTATTCCTGCAGTGGACATAAAAGGGAGCCGCTGTGTCCGGCTCCTTCAGGGACGCGAAGACTCTGAGACAGTATTCTCTGACGACCCTTCTGCAATGGCGGCAAAGTGGGAAGCAGAGGGTGCCGAGTTGCTGCATGTCGTTGATCTGGACGGTGCCTTCAGGAAAAGCCCCCAAAACATAAAAGCGATTAAGCGTATCTTGGACAGGGTTGATGTGCCCATTCAGTTGGGGGGAGGGATACGGAGCGTAGAAACCGTTTCAATGTTTCTTGATCTTGGCGTGAGCAGGGTTATTCTCGGGACTGAGGCGATTAAAAATCCTCTTCTGGTAAAGCAAGCCTGCCAGGCCTTTCCGGGTAAGATTATAGTTGGGATTGACGCCCGCAACGGAATGGTAGCCATAGAGGGATGGACCCAAACGACCGGACAGCGGGCCGTTGAGGTTGCCAAGGGTTTTGAGGACCACGGGCTTGCGGGCATTATCTTTACGGATATCCACAAAGACGGCATGCAGACCGGCCCGAATATCGAAGAGACAAGGCGGATGGCCGAATCTGTGTCAACACCGATTATTGCCTCGGGAGGCGTGGCCGATATCGAGGACATAAGGTCCCTTGCAGGGCTGGAGCCCTTTGGGGTGGCAGGTGTAATAACGGGCAGGGCGTTATATGCCGGCACGCTAAAGTTGAGAGAAGCCCTGGAGCTCGCTAAATAGTGCATTGGCAGCCAAAGGGGATATCTTTTTGAGTCAGGTCAAATCTTCCGCCTGAGGCGGACTTGTTAACGGCAGTGTAACGAACCTCACGAACCAGGCACACGTCAACGTTGCATACGAGCTTATTAGCCCATTAGTAAGTGGGTCTGGACCGTATGTTGAATATGGTGCCGTTGGGAAGGCTATCAGGCAATATTAAGTGACCTGATCTCAAAAAGAGATCCCCCTTGACTGCCGTGGCGGGCGAAACAATGGTTAACCATTTGATATTCCGAAAGATTGCCACGTCGCCCATCCGGGGCAGGCTCCTCGCAATAACAATTATTCAAAGGTCTCAAAAGGGGGACTTTTGGACACTTTTCTCTTGACATGAGCGTTTAATATGCCTTACTTTGCAGTTTTAAATAAATTCCAAGCTACATTTACAAACAAATCCTGTGGAGCCAACTATCCGAACACGTCCTATCTTCTTGACGCAGCCCTTGCGCAAACCGAGCGCCAAGACGTTTAGCGCTGTTTCCTGTTTCCACCGACAAGATATCTTTATACCAATTAAAAACAAAGGGTTGGTTTGTCTGTAACAGAAAAGATGTCTTTAAAAAAAACTATTTTACAACAGCAAACTGCAGCAACAAAGGCCAAAGATAGTGTCCAGCTGAACACCCTGCGCATGCTGCGTGCCGCTATAAAGAACCGGGAGGTCGAACTTCGGGCTGAGCTTAAGGACCTTGAAATCCTGAGCGTGGTTCGTACCCAGATCAAGCAACATAGGGATTCTATTCGTCAATATAAGGATGGCGGTCGAAACGATCTCGCAGACAAAGAAGAACAGGAACTGGCTATATTAATGTCATTCATGCCTGAGCAGCCTTCCGAAGAAGCGATTGCCCGGATCGTCGTACAGGTTATTGAAGAACTCGATGCAAAAGACATGAAAGACATGGGCAGGGTCATGAAGACGCTTATGGCCAAGTTGGCCGGTTCGGCCGATGGCAAGGTTGTAAGCGATATAGTCAAAAAACAGTTAATCAGTTGAGTTTGTTGGATTGGAGGATATTGGATTTTGGCCGGTTTTATACCCGAAGATATAATCGCCCATGTTCGAGATACCGCCAACATCGTCGATGTGATTTCAGAGCATGTTGCGCTGAAAAAAACCGGCAAGAATTTCACTGGGTTGTGTCCATTTCATGCAGATAAAAAACCATCTTTTACAGTGAGCGAAGAGAAACAGATATTTCACTGTTTTGGGTGCGGTCAGGGCGGCAATGTTTTCAGTTTCCTCATGCAGTATAATAATCTGAGTTTCCCGGAAGCCGTCGGGTTTCTGGCGCAAAGATACAGTATCGAGATACCGACCCGGAAGATGTCTCCGACACAAAAAAAGGAGTTGGAAGAAAGGGAACGGTTGTTCAAGATTAACAAAGGGGCTGCCGAGTATCTCGCGGAGATTTTGCGCCATCCTTCTTCAGGTAAACGGGCAAGAGAATATTTGGACAAGCGGCAAATGTCGCCGGAAGTCACGGATCGCTTTATGCTGGGATACGCACCTAAGTCGTGGACCGGCCTGATACAGTACTTTTCCAAAAAAGGAGTGTCGCTTGACGATCTTCAAAAAGCAGGGCTGGTAGTTGCGAAAAAAGGCAAATATTATGATCGGTTTCGTGACAGGATCATGTTTCCCATTATCGATATTCATCAAAAGGTAGTGGGCTTTGGCGGACGCAGCTTAGACGATAGTCTCCCAAAGTATCTTAATTCCCCTGACACACCTGTGTATCATAAAAGTCAAACATTATACGGATTGCACGCTGCTAAAGATGCCTGCCGCCACGAAGGTTCAGCATTTATCGTAGAAGGTTATTTTGATCTGCTGGCGTTACAGTGTCACGGCATAGAAAATGTGGTAGCGACACTCGGTACGGCCCTGACGCGGCAACATGTGCGAATCATGAAGGGATATGCCCGGCAAATGATCCTTGTTTTTGATTCGGATCAAGCCGGCATAAAAGCTGCTGAGCGCAGCCTGCCCCTGTTTCTGGAAGAAAAAGTTGATGTTAATATATTGATTCTTCCGGAGGGAAAGGATCCTGACTCTTATATCTTTTTAGTTGGTGCCGAAGGGTTCCTAAAGGCAACCGAAAAGGCCTTGGGTATCATGCCCTTCCTTATAGAGTCGGCTATCAAAAAACACGGCCTTTCTCTGGAAGGGAAGGTGCGTATTGTTGAAATATTGAAAGGACCTCTTGGCTCTTTACTCGACAGCGTGAGTCGTTCGGTCTATATACGGGATTTAGCCGAACGCCTGGACATCGACGAATCAGCCATATTGGAACAAGTCCGGGCCGCAGCAACAAAGGACAACAAGTCGGTTTTTTCACTCAATCAGCGGCACGGTTCAAAACTTGAAGAAGCCCTTGTTGCGATTATGCTGCAACACCCGGAGATCGTCTCCAGTTTCAATTCGCAAGAAATTATAAACGAGTTTGAAACGGTCGAACTTAAGAAGTTGGGACGTATGATCTTGGAAAGGTCCGGTTCAAGCCGACCTTTAACAGGTGCTGATTTGATAGCACAGACTGATGATGCCCGGATCAGAAATTTGATATCTTCCTTGTTAATGGAGGAGATCCAGACGGATCCCGAGAGTTGTCACAAGATTGTGGGACAGTATCAAGCCTGCGTTAGAAAGCGGGAAATTAAATTACTTTCAAAAAAAATCAAAGAGGCTGAAAAAATCAACGACCAGAAATTGTTGAACCGGCTCCTTGCTGAGAAACAAAAGCGGGTTCAACAGCACTTACAAGCCTTTTGATAACAATTTCTCGTTAGGTTCGGAAGGAGTTTCTTATGGCCGACAAGACCAAGGCCGATGATTTAAAACAATTGATAACCAAGGGGAAAAAGCAGGGCTACCTTACCTATGAGGAACTCAACGATGCCCTGCCAAAGGGTAAATTAGTATCTCCCGATCAGATCGATAAAATGATAATGGTCTTTGAGGAGCTTGATATCGATGTGATCGATGGGAGCAAAGTCAAAGCGTTTACCTCGGACGCGAAGAAGAAAGTTTCAAAAAGGAAAGTGCCGTCGGCAGCACAACAAGATGTGTTTGGCAGGGTCACCGATCCCGTTAAAATGTATCTTCGTGAAATGGGGTTGGTATCTCTATTGAGCCGAGAGGACGAGGTGGAGATCGCCAAGCAGATAGAAGCAGGGGAACAGGAAATATTGAGAGCCATGCTGCAGTCTACATTTGGGGTAAACAAGATTATCGGGCTTGCCGCTCCGCTTTTGCAAGGCAAGATTCGCCTAAGGGATGTCTTGCGGGACGTGGACGAGATCGATACCTTTGTCGAAGAATCGGTACATATAGAAAAGATTTGCAAAATTATTACCGGTATCAGAAAAATCCATAGAGAGAACACACAGCTGAGAGGGCCCCTGTTTACCTCCGAAACGGACGCCGCTGCCCGTCGCAGAGTGATGCGCCGTATAAATAATAACAACAATATGATCTTTGAACAAATCAAGGATTGGAGATTGGATGCCAGGTTGATCAATTTTATTATAGATGGGATCGGAGACCTTATTACTTGGTTTGACAATCATGATCGGGAATTTGCGCGATGTGCTTCACGGTTGGGAGTTACGATAACCGAGATGCGCGAGGGCTGTAAGCGGAGGACAAAATTTATTTCAAAATTGTTCAAAAAGCGCAAGATGAAAAAGGTCGAAATTTCAGCCATTGTTAAACATGCCTGCCAGATAATAGATACCATTTATCAAAAAGAACTTAGACTGAAAATGAATAATGCGGCACTAAAGCGCGTTTTGGCCCAAGTTAGACAGGGTCAGTACAATACACGAATTGCCAAAGGGAAAATGATCAATGCCAATTTAAGGTTAGTGGTCAGCATTGCAAAGAAGTATACTAATAGGGGACTTCAGTTTCTGGACCTGATTCAGGAAGGAAATATCGGCCTTATGAAGGCTGTGGACAAGTTTGAATACCGGAGGGGCTATAAATTCAGCACATATGCCACTTGGTGGATTAGGCAGGCTATCACGAGGGCTATTGCCGATCAGGCCCGAACCATCCGGATCCCGGTTCACATGATCGAGACGATCAACAAACTGATTAGAACCTCTCGCTATTTGGTGCAGGAAATAGGACGGGAACCGACGCCGGAAGAAATCGCTGAAAAAATGGAATTCCCACTGGACAAAGTGCGCAAGGTCTTGAAGATCGCCAAGGAACCTATATCATTGGAAACACCTATCGGAGAGGAAGAGGACAGTCATCTCGGAGACTTTATAGAAGATAAAAAGTTTATGTCGCCTTCTGAGGCCGCTATCAGTCTAAATTTGGCTGAGCAGACCCGAAAAGTACTTGCAACACTGACACCCCGTGAAGAAAAAGTCCTACGCATGCGATTCGGGATAGGGGAGAAGTCAGACCATACGCTTGAAGAGGTGGGAAAGGATTTTACGGTGACCCGGGAACGGATCAGGCAGATCGAGGCCAAGGCCTTAAGGAAGCTGCGTCATCCCACGAGGAGCCGTAAGCTGAAAGCCTTCCTGGAAATTTGATCGATACCCAATATCTATTACGATCAATTGAAGATTCCCCGCAGCAAGCTGCGGGGAATGCGCTCGCTTTTGCGGTTCAATTTTCTTGACAAGGCGGGTTGTTAGGGTTACAGATCGGCTCAATCGGATTTTTCGGGCCCATAGCTCAGCTGGAAGAGCCACCGGCTCATAACCGGTAGGTCCCTGGTTCGAACCCAGGTGGGCCCACCACGGAAAAAATATGTATCTACAGTGTGTAAGGAAATACCAAAGGCGGTATGTCAAAAAGCCAACCACAAAACGGTTGGCCCTGGTTCCAAAATGAAAAGGTGTGGTCCAACGGATCGCACCTTTTCACTTTGGACGGCGCAGTAAAAAGTCCATCTGCGGTGTTGCAGCGCTAAACGCCTGGGTAGTTAAAGTATTTTTAGCGGGTAGAGAGTTTGATTGCTACAATAAGAGATGTCATAAAGGTTATCGAGGAGATTGCCCCGGCTTCTTTAGCACAGGACTGGGACAACACAGGCCTTCAAGTCGGCGATCAGGGATGGAAGGTCAACAAGATATGGGTCGCCCTTGATCCGACTGATGATCTTGTGGCCGAGGCGTGTCTACAAGATATTAGTCTGTTGATTACTCACCATCCGCTGATATTTTATCCACTTACAACACTGGATCTGGAAACACCCACAGGGAAAATTATACACACTGCATTGCAAAAAAAACTCGCAATCCTTTGTATTCACACCAATTTGGATAGTACCATCGGAGGGGTAAACGATATCCTGGCTGAAAGGCTGGGACTTCAGGACACGACAGCACTGAAACCTCCTGACCGTGTAGACTTATACAAGCTGGTTGTATTTGTTCCAATGGAATATGAGGAAAAAATCTTAGATGTCCTATTTGAATCGAGTGCCGGAATAACTGAGAAATACACCAATGTGTCTTTTCGGACCAAAGGTGTCGGGACATTCAAACCAAGTCTCGCGGCCCAGCCTTTTAAGGGTAAAGCGGGCGAAATAAGCCATGCTACCGAGTACAGGATAGAGGCCTTGGTACAAAAAAAGCATCTATCACGGGTAATCAGTTCCCTGGAAAAGGCGCACCCATATGAGGAGATGGCTTACGACGTTTATGCTACAGATGTGAAAAGATCGAAGGTGGGGTTGGGGCGCATTGGAAATCTTATGAAGGAGTTAACTGTCGAGGCTTTTGCTCAAAAGATCAAAGAAAAATTAGAGCTGAACACGGTAAAGGTTGCCGGAGATCTAAGGCAAACGATTAGGCGGGCAGCTGTGTGTAGTGGCAGCGGGAGAGGCCTATTGGAGAATTTCCTGGGCTCCGATGCGCAGGTTTATGTGAGTGGTGACCTTGGTTATCATGACGGACGAAGGGTTGAGGCCCTGGGACGCTCATTGATTGATATAGGGCATTTTGCTTCCGAGCATGTAGTGCTGGAAAGCCTCGCGGCAAATTTGAAAAACGCTCTGTCAAGAAGTGGGTATGTCGTTGATATAGAGGCATACGCACAAGAGCGGGATTGCTTTTGTTATCTTTGATTAGAGGACGATAATCTCAAAGACTAATAAAACTTGTTAGGGAGAGGATTGTGAAAGAACAGATCGAATTGCTGGTAAAACTTCAAGAAGAAGATCGGGAAGCGGATCGGTTAAAGTGGCAAATACGCCAAGGCCCTGAACGAATCCGAGTCCTTGGAAAAGAACTACAAACAATTGAAGAAGATATCGAGGCTGATGAGAGGCGTATCCAAGACTTAAAGAAAAGTCAACGCCAGTATGAAGCTGACATAGAAGACGGCTTGGCTCACACCAGGAAAAGCCGGGGGAGGCTCATGAACATCAAGAACAACAGGGAATATAGGGCCTTGTTAAAGGAGATTGAAGAAACCAAAAAGGAAAATACTGCTAAAGAAGACATGATTTTAAGTTGCCTGGAGGAATTGGAGGGGCTGAACGAGGAACTTGAGACGAAAGGAAAGAGCCTGATCGCCATGCAGGATCGTATTAAAAGTGAAGAAACAACCATAAACAAAGAAGTTGCCCGTTTCCAGGAAGAGCTTTCTGATATGGAAAAATCCAGGAAGAATCTGATACAAACTATAGACTCCCGACTTCTTGCAAAATATAAGCAGATCAAGGCAAGGAGCGGGGGCATAGCGATCGCGCTGGTATACAACGCTACCTGTTCTGAATGCCACCTGAGTATCCCCCCACAGATGTATAATGAACTTCAAAAGCAGGACACACTGAAACTTTGCCCCCATTGCCAACGAATTCTTTACTGGAAAAAAGCCGAGGCTGCAGCCTGACAAGATAAGTAGTTTGTTGGGTTCGTTATGTTTCTTGAGTTTGTTGTGTTATAATGGTATAATCTCAATAAACGCAATAAACCCAACCAATGTCATAGCAGGCCAAACGATCGCTCGTGTCTTCAAGTTTTTGCGGACACGGGAGGAAAGTCCGAGCTCCAAAGGGCAGGGTGCTCCGTAACGCGGAGTCGCGGTAACGCGAAGGAAAGTGCCACAGAAAAAATACCGCCCCTTGAGATGGCCAGGCTACCTCAAAGGGTAAGGGTGAAAAGGTGTGGTAAGAGCACACCAGTTCCCCGGGTGACCGGGGAAGCTAGGTAAACCCCACCCGGAGCAAGACCAAATAGAGAAGCGTTTGAGGGCGGCCCGTCCGAGCTTCAGGGTTGGTCGCAAGAGGTATTGGGCAACCAATATCCTTAGATGAATGATCGTTGTTTCGTAGAGGGTGACCGATACGGAAAACAGAACTCGGCTTATGGCCTGCTATGACATAACTGTGTTAAATAAATAGTTTCTCGGGTTTGTAATGAACCCAATAAACTCAATAGACACTGTAAATCATGCAAAAAGCCGAGGCCGTTCAGCATAAAAAGATTGGGTTTGCCGAAAAGGTTCAGGTATTTTCCGAAGAGTTCTTGAAGTGTTGCGTCTATATCTGCAAAACTGAGCCCTCCCGTGAGACCTTTACCAAAAAACTGTACGCCAATATGGTCTCAAGCTCCAAGCTCTTAGAAGATTTTTTAGACTTTCATGGCGCGAAAAACAATTCCAACTGGTATTATTATCGCGAGCTGGCCTCCAGCGTAAGAAACCTGTCCGAAGCAAGTTACTCCCAGAAGCACATCTCCAAGCGGCTCCCTTTCTATGACTTATCTGAGATCGAGGGGTTTGAGAAAGCCGGACACTCCACACACAGGTTACTCATAACCTCTTTGAGGAAGATAGGTCACAATGCCTTAAAAGAAGCCGCGCGCCTGCAGATTAAGTACCCTGAAGATGCTTTTGTATGGGACGATTTTACGGGAGTAACTACTGAAGAAATCCTTGAGTTTGATATCGATGATGAAAATCTGGAAGAGGAGAAGAACAATATTGTCAAGATAACCACCGAATTTCTGAGGGTGGCCAACGAATTTGAGACATTAGGTTTTTATGAGCCATGCACACCAGATCAGATTAAGGCCATAGTTCCTTTCAGGTTTAACGAACAAGAGGCACGGCGATTTGAAATGGTCGTCCACAGCCTGCAATCATCCTTTGACACGTATGTAAACAGAAGTGGGCTCCGGTTTCGCGATATCAAGCCCAGGCGGCTTCGCGGATACATCTCGTTAGTACTTCACCTGTTAGAGCTTGTGCGTCGTCTTTTACACTATTATGAACGGCACCTTCACGAAGTGGGTTACAAGGATATATGCAAAAGGGTCCGCGATGAACTAGCCAAGGCTGTCAGCCCTGAAGATATTCTTGATTGCATCGTGAATTATGGTCTTTATTATATTTATTATTTCCTGGTGCAAGGCCAGAATCTCGTCCAAGAGCTTCTCAATGAAAACATTGAGCAGGATTCTATTGTAGTAGGCATACCACAAAAGCTTGGTTTTCATAGTCGGCCCAGTATGTTGGTAGCAAAGATCGTTCAGCATTATGGCGGCCAGGTAGAACTATGGGTGGACTCTGATCGATTTGATGCAAGCAGTGTCCTGGACATCCAGTGGGCCGGAGGCAAGATTGAGAAAGAGAACATCAAGGAAGTCGTTTTTAAAGGTGATGCGCGCGCCTTGAGAGACATCCGGATTCTGGCAAATGTGAACTACGGCGAGGATTCAATGGGCAAGGGGATTCCGCTTCCAAAAGAACTTTCTTACGTGAAGCAATAAGGATAATCGATTCACGAATTTTGAACCATGACTGATCGACCAAACAGGGTTGCCGCGGTTATTGTGGCGGCAGGGGAAGGGACCCGGATGGGGACTCAAACCAGAAAGCAATACATGATGCTGGGAGACCGCCCATTGCTGACACATACCCTTCTTGTCTTTGAAAAATGTGATGCGATTGAAGAGATATTCCTGGTAATCCCTCGGGGAGACGATCATTTCTGCAAGAGGGAGATCATCGATCCGCTGGAGACCGACAAACCGATTCATCTGGTTTCAGGGGGTAACACAAGACAGGAGTCGGTCTATAACGGCCTGAAGGCGATTGACGGCAAGTTTGACTTAGTGGTTATCCACGATGGTGTGCGGCCGCTAATCAAAATCGACCATATCGCAGAGTGTGTTAAGGTGGCTGAAAAATATGGCGGCTGCATCCTGGCCACATCGGCAAGTGACACCATAAAGACTATAGACGAACACGACCGCGTGATCGTGACCATGAAGCGTCACATGATTAGGATGGCGCAAACTCCCCAGGCATTCTATTATAATCTTATCTTAGGAGCACATATGGCAGCGCAAGAGGAAGCTTATACAGGGACTGATGATGCTGAATTGGTAGAGATGTGCGGTGAGACGGTAAAGGTGATTCCGGGAGATCCTTACAACATCAAGATCACTACATCTGAAGACCTCAAGCTGGCCGAAGCCCTGTTGCTCACTAAATAGTGCATTAGCAGCAGTCAAGGGGGATCTCTTTTTGAGATCAGGTCACTTAATATTGCCTGGTAGCCTTCCCAACGGCACCATATTCGACATAC
>JABXJX010000177.1 GCA_013375375.1 Desulfobacterales bacterium
GCGCATATAAAGGAAGTTTTTTACCAGAATTTACAACCTATACGCAGCCAGACACTGGGCAAGGCTGCTACGGGTTTGAGATTACTCACGGCAGAAAGTATCGGTTCCATCACGTTCAAGCATGGCCATAGCCTGCCCTGAGCGCAGCCGAAGTGTCGAAGTAGCCGAAGGATCCCAAATCGTCAATCGTAAATGGTAAATAATAAATCGAAATCCCCCAAAACAAAAATGGTGTGCGTTCTAAAGATTGTACTCCATCTGTCGGAAGAATTCTAGGCAGCTAAGAGGATGTAGTGGATTTCTTTATCTATGAGCCAATCCTCACTGTGATGTGGTGTTTCGCAGGCAACATATTGGCAATGGAGCTCGCTCTGAAGCTCTGCCAAGACTGGACCAGGTTTACTTGGTAGTGCTTTATAAATTTCAGCAGTGCGCTCGCAATTCCCTCTTCGACCGAAAGCGTGTATTCGCAAAATGTTTGCTGGGATTTGTAGCATTGGGTTAGTGATCTCATCTAATACATTGGAAGCTGGCTTGTATTCCCGTTCATGGAGGTGTGCTACTGCCAGAGCCGTTCGGAAGTAGTCTCTATCAGCGGGGCGGGGATTGTCTCTTACTCCTTCCTCAAATATTTGAGTTGCAAGGTCCAACTCACCTTTGCGCAACAGTATCATGCCTCTAATATGATATCCGATCCACTCTTCCTTTGTAACTATGTTTTTATCCGGCAACAAGAGAAGAGCTTCATCCTCTCGCTCCATTGCTGCTAGCACACAAGCCCGACCGTTCTTAGCGACGATGTCGTAGGGATGTTCAGCAATTACCTTGTCATATGCGGCAAGAGCTTTGTCCAGACGGTTGAGGGCCTTTAGTACCTCTGCCCGACCGTGCTTAGCGATGACATCGTACGGATGTTCAGCAATTATCTTGTCGTAAGCGTCAAGAGCTTCGTCCAGACGGTTGAGAGTCTTTAGTACCTCGGCCCGACCAGCCTTGGGTATGATCTCGTACGAATATTCATCAATTATCTTGTCGTAAGCGTCAAGAGCTTCGTCCAGACGGTTGAGAGCCTTTAGTACCTCGGCCCGACCGTTCTTAGCGACGATGTCGTAGGGATGTTCAGCAATTACCTTGTCATATGCGGC
>JABXJX010000051.1:0-256 GCA_013375375.1 Desulfobacterales bacterium
TAAAGGTAGTATAGCGCATTGCCGTATGTTGGCGAAACAATCGATCATTACCGAGGAAGATGCCTCTCAAATTATAGATGGCCTTAACAGGATAGCTATGGATATAGAGGCCGGCAAGTTTGAGCTTGATGAGTCATTGGAGGATATTCATATGAACATTGAGTCCCGGCTGACTGCTGAGATCGGCGAGGTCGCGCAAAAACTTCATACTGCGAGAAGCCGAAACGATCAGGTGGTGCTCGATGTACGGATGTAC
>JABXJX010000051.1:266-13497 GCA_013375375.1 Desulfobacterales bacterium
CGTGACGAGACGGCAAGTATACTTTCAATGCTCACAGGTCTGCGCCGGACATTAGTAGACCTTGCGAAAAAGCGTATTGATATCATTATGCCTGGGTATACGCATCTTCAGCCGGCTCAACCGGTCCTTTTTTCCCATCATCTCATGGCCTATTATGAGATGTTTAAAAGGGACAGGGAGCGGTTCGAGGGGGTGTTCAAGCGGATCAATGTAATGCCGCTCGGCAGCGCGGCCCTGGCTGGAACGACTTATCCGGTCGATGCAAAACATACCGCCGAGCTCCTTGACTTTCCTGAAGTTTCCGCCAACAGTATTGACGCTGTGAGCAGCCGGGACTTTGTCATAGAGTTTCTATCCGCTGCAGGCATCTGCATGGTTCATATGAGTCGCCTTGCAGAAGAGTTGATCTTGTGGTCGTCTGCTGAATTCGGGTTTGTGGAAATACCCGATGCCTTTGCCACGGGGAGCAGTATTATGCCCCAGAAGAAGAATCCGGATGTTCCCGAATTGGTCCGGGGCAAGACAGGGCGGGTATTCGGGAATCTGATGGCCTTGCTTACCCTGATGAAGGGGCTTCCCCTCAGCTACAACCGGGATATGCAGGAAGACAAAGAACCAATGTTTGACACAGTGGACACCCTTAAGGGATGTATTGAGATGTATGAAAAACTTCTCCCGAAGTTGAAGGTAAACCGGGCGGCTATGGAGAAAGCGGCTTCAAGGGGATTTTTGAATGCTACAGACATGGCCGACTATCTGGTAACCAAGGGAATAACCTTTCGAGACGCACACCGTTGCGTGGGAGAAATCGTGCGGTATGCAATGGATCAAGACAAGGAACTGCAGGAACTTTCCTTGAATGATCTGAAGAAATTTTCCAAGGCATTTGAAAATGATGTCTTTGAAGTCATGACATTACAACAAGTGGTCAGCAGGCGCGTTTCTCCCGGCGGCACGGCCAAAGAGAACGTTGAGAAGGCCATTGATGAAGCGCGAAAAACCCTTAAGCTTGAGGCGGCTGGGAAATAGGTCTTATAAGAAAAAAAATAAGATGTCAAAACAGGTCCTTTTTTCTTATTTGTGCGGGGCTTCTGATTTTGTGCGTACAATGCGGCAAAAAGGCCCCGCCTGTAGTACCTAATGTTGTTGTTCCCCCTGCGGTAAAAGACCTCAAGGCAGAAGTCATCAAGGAGAAAGTGCGATTGACCTGGTCGGTGCCGAAAAAGGGTGATACCGTGTTCGACGGGTTGGAACGCTTTGGTGTTTACAAGTACAGGTTCCGCAGCTCAGGGGAAACGTGTCCGGGATGTCCGATTCCTTTTGCGTATTTCGTTGACGTGAAGCTCAACGATCCCGAACCGGCACGCCTGGAAGGGGACCGCATTATCTGCCATGATAAGATAGAGACCGGTCATCGCTATGCTTATAAGGTCGTGGCTTATCACAAAAGCGGCGGCGTGAGCAAGGATTCGAACATTGTTTTCTGGCCGACTAACGAATAACAAATAACTGATAACAAATAACGAACTTGCCATGCATCACTTTCACTACCGTGACAACCACATGTTTTGTGAGGATGTTCCTGTCTCTGATATTGCGGAGAACACTGGGACGCCCTTTTACCTGTACAGCCATGCCACACTTTCGCACCACTTTGTCACTTTTCAAAAGGCGTTTGAGGGTGTGCCGCATCTGATCTGCTTTTCTGTAAAGTCCAATTCCAACTTAGCTGTTTTGAGGCTCTTTTGCGACCTTGGAAGCGGCCTGGACATCGTGTCTGGCGGGGAGTTGTTTCGCGGGCTTCAAGCAGGTATGCCTCCGGACAGGATTGTCTATTCAGGCGTGGGAAAGCGTGAGGACGAAATAGAGTATGCCCTTCAGTCCGGGATCCTGATGTTCAATATTGAATCATTTCAGGAACTCGAACTTATAAACCGTTGCGCTGCACGCCTGAACAAGAAGGCGTCTATAGCCCTGCGCGTGAACCCGGACGTGGATCCCGGGACGCATCCTTATATATCAACAGGCCTGAGGCAGAATAAGTTTGGGCTGGACATGAAATCCGCCGCAGAGGCGTGCAGGTTGGCCGCTGATTTTTCGCATGTAGAAGTTGTCGGCATCAGTTGCCACATCGGGTCACAGGTCACCGAGGTGGCTCCGTTCGTGGACGCCCTGCATCGTATCAAAGAACTGATTATGACCTTGGAGGCTTCCGGCATCTCGATCTCTTATCTTAATATAGGTGGAGGGCTTGGTATCACGTACGATCGCGAATCCCCTCCTCACCCGAACGAATACGGCAGGGCGATCTCAGATGCCCTTGGCGAATCATCATTGACGCTCATCCTGGAACCCGGCAGGGTAATCGTGGGCAACGCGGGTATCCTGGTGACTAAGGTGCTGTATACCAAGAAGGGCAAGTCCAAGGATTTTGTGATCGTGGATGCGGCAATGAACGACCTTGTCCGGCCGTCTTTTTACGAGGCATACCATGCTGTCGAACCAGTGGTCAGGGATAAAAAGGAAACTATCAATGCTGATATAGTCGGACCTATTTGCGAGAGCGGCGACTTCTTGGCCAAAGACCGGAATATCCAGTACGTTGAAGCAGGAGACCTGCTTGTGGTTATGAGTGCCGGTGCGTATGGTTTTACGATGTCGTCTAATTATAATTCAAGGCCCCGCATCCCGGAGATCATGGTCAAGGAGGATAAATTCCATATTGTCAGGGCGCGGGAGTCTCATGAGGACCTGATAAAAGGGGAGTCGATACCCCCGTTTCTGTAAGGTACGTGTCCGTTACCCGTGCCCGTGTCCGGTGGGAGGATTTGCGGACACGGAAAACGGACACGGACACGGAAAACCGGAAACCATGACACAAGCTACAACATTTTTTTACAAAATGAGCGGCAGCGGAAACGATTTCATCCTCGTGGATAATCGCGACCGCATTGTGAACGAAAAAAACCTGACCAAATGGATTGCTTCAATCTGCCGCAGGAAGCACTCGGTGGGCGCCGACGGCCTTATCCTTATCGAGCCTTCGGATCGGGCCGACTTCAAGTGGCGCTTTTTCAATGCAGACGGAGGAGAGGTTGAGATGTGCGGCAATGGAGGACGATGTGCCGCAAGGCTTGCCCACCTGAAAGGAATCGCAGGGCCCCGGCTCAGTTTTGAAACCAGGGCCGGTGTGATTCAAGCCGAAGTATCAGGTGAGCGGGTCAAGCTGGAGATGCCGGAACCGACCGCAGCCAAGATTGATTATCCTCTAAAGGTTGAAGAAGAGACCTTAACGGTAAGCAGTATCACGGTGGGGGTGCCCCACGTGGTGATCTGGGTGAATGACTTGAAAAAGGCGCCGGTTTTCCAAACAGGCCGTGCAATAAGATATCACGAGAATTATGCGCCGGCCGGTACAAACGTGAACTTTGTGCAGGCATTGAATGATAATGCCTTTGCGATTCGCACCTATGAACGAGGTGTAGAAGATGAGACACTGGCCTGCGGGACGGGTTCGGTTGCCGCTGCCCTCATTGCTTCTGAAAAAGGGTTGACTATTTCCCCTGCGACACTTCACACAACAGGGGGAGAGCTTCTTAAAATCTATTTTGAAAAAAACGGACGTGGTTTTCACAGCGTGTTTCTCGAAGGAGAGGCCCGGATTATTTACGAGGGCAAACTTTGGGAAGGGGCTTCTTCGAATAATGGAGGACCTTGGTGAGGATTGAAAAAGCTGAAAGATTAAAACGCCTTCCTCCTTACCTTTTCAAGGAGATTGATCGCCGGAAAGAAGAAGTTCGGGCAAAAGGAATTGACATTATTGATCTTGGAGTAGGTGATCCGGACCTCCCGACCCCTCCGCATATTATCGAGGCTTCAAAGAGAGCCGCTTCAGATCCGGCCAATCATCAATATCCTTCATATTCCGGGATGGCCGACTTTAATGCCGCGGTGGCAAGGTGGTACAAGCGGCGTTTTAACGTGGACCTGGATCCCGGAACAGAGGTCGTAACATTGATAGGATCCAAAGAGGGAATTGCCCACATCCCGCTGGCCTTTATAAACCCCGGCGATATTGCCCTTGTTCCCAGCCCGGGTTATCCTGTTTACCATATCGGCACCCAGTTTGCCGGCGGGGAACCGTATTTTATGGACCTGTTGAAAGAGAACAGATTTTTGCCTGACCTCGCATCCATTTCACGGGAAACAGCCCAAAAAGCAAAGATAATGTTTATAAATTATCCGAACAACCCCACGGCGGCAGTGGCTACCAAGGATTTCTTTGAATCAATAGTCGCTTTTGCCGGGGAGCATAATATCATAGTGTGTCACGATGCCGCCTATTCGGAAATGGCCTTTGATGATTATAGGCCCATGAGTTTTCTTGAGGCAGAAGGGGCCAAAACTGTTGGAATCGAGTTTCACTCCCTTTCCAAGACCTATAACATGACAGGTTGGCGTATCGGGTTTGCTGTTGGTTGCGCGGATGTAATCAGCGCCCTGGGCCAGGTGAAGAGCAACATTGATTCCGGTGCATTCCAGGCCGTTCAGATCGCAGGGATTGAGGCCCTGGACGGGGACCAGAAATGCGTGGAGGATATGAGGCGGACATATGCGGAGCGTCGAGATATCTTGGTGGCCGGCCTTTGCTCTGCGGGTTTGTCAGTGGAAAAACCGAGAGCCACTTTTTATCTCTGGGTCGAGGTGCCGCAGGGATACACGTCAACGGAATTTACCGGCCTGCTTTTGACGGAAGCCGGTATTGTGACCACGCCCGGGAACGGATTTGGTACGGCAGGCGAAGCTTATATCCGCATGGCCCTCACGGTTGACTGCGAGCGAATCCGTGAAGCAGTGGAACGGATAAAAGGCATTGGATTGTAGGCATACGGCGTATATAGGTGTGGGATCTAATATTGGGGATAAGGCGGACAATTGTCTCAAGGGAATTGCGGAAATTAATAAATGTGAAGGTTGTACGGTTAACGCCCGGTCCCCTCTGTATGAAACCGAGCCGATCCATCTGGAACGCCAGGATTGGTTTATAAATGGCGTGGCCGGTATTCATACTGATCTTGAACCGGAAACCCTTTTTGCGCGGCTCAAGAGCATTGAGCGTGCGATGGGGCGCAGCAGGGACGAAGCAATCAAATTCGGTCCCAGGATTTTGGATCTGGATATCCTGTTTTATGATGACCGAATCTTGCACGCGGGATCGCTCCAGATTCCTCACCCGAGGCTGCATCAAAGGCGGTTCGTTCTCAGGCCGCTTTGCGATATTGCACCGGAGTTTGTTCATCCCGTGTTTGGGCAGACCATTCAATCCCTTTTGTCCGACTTGAAGGATGGAGACAAGAAAGTTAAACAATACAAATGAGACTATTAATCTTTCTCTTTTTATTTTATCTTGCTTATCGATTGATCAAGAAGTTGATGCTTCCGGGGCAACCGTCTGCAAAGATGCCGGAACAGGAGCCATTGCTCCCCGTCGATGACGTGATGGTCAAAGACCCGTATTGCGAGACTTACTTTCCCAAAAGAGACGGAATCAAAAAGGTTATAAAAGGGCAAACCTGCTATTTTTGCAGCACAGAGTGCCGGGACGAATATCTTGAGAGGATCGAGCAATCTGAGCGGGATTGAGCAATGGTAAACAAGATCTCCCTGACCATTATGTTTTCGATGTGGCTTACGGGTGTGACCCTGTTGGTCTGTATGCCGGTTCGGGCGGATATTTATCGATATGTTGACGGCAAAGGGGTCATTCATTTTACCAATGTGCCTACGAGGCCTGGATATTTCATCTATATGCGAAACGGGGTCCTGCTGTATCCTGATGATGCGCCCGACCGTTATGACATGTATATTTCAGAAGCAGCCCACAAACACGGGATATCGTTTTCTCTGATCAAGGCGGTTATTAAGGCAGAGTCCAACTTTGATCCATATGCTGTTTCCAGTTCAGGCGCGCGTGGTTTGATGCAGATCATGCCGCGAACCGCGAAGGCCCTGGGTATTATCGATTTATTTGACCCCAGAGAGAATATCCTTGGGGGAACATGTTATCTTAAAAAGTTGCTGACACAATTTCGAGGGGACTTGTCCCTGGCATTAGCGGCCTATAATGCAGGGCCCAACAAAGTTCAGCCCCTAAAGTGCATGCCGCCGTTTGAGGAAACCCGGAGTTTTGTACGCAGGGTCATGCAATATCTTAAACGCTACTGAACTTCACGGGTAAACACATCATGAAAACTTTTGAATATTTGTCCGCAAAATTTTGGAGCTTTCCCAATCAGCTGACCCTTTACAGGATTGCCAGCATTCCGGTGCTCATACTGTTCCTTTTGTTTTCAAACAAGGTATGCGCATTTCTGGCCGCTGTTGTTTTTTCTGCGGCATCCGTGACCGATCTGCTTGACGGCCTGTTTGCCAGGCGTCAGGGCCTTGAGTCAACACTCGGCAAGTTCTTGGACCCGCTGGCCGACAAGCTCCTCATCTCAGCGGCCTTGATCATGCTGGTCTCCCACGACCGGGTGTCGGCCTGGATAGCCATTGTCATTATTGGACGCGAGATGGCGGTAACAGGGCTGCGTGCAATCTTGTCTGAAAAAGGTGTGGTAATGGGTGCCGAGAAACTGGGAAAGTACAAGACAGGCTTTCAGGTAGCGGCCATTATCCCGCTTTTGCTCCATTATTCTTATTTTAATGTCGATTTTCACATGGTAGGCATGGTCCTCCTGTGGATAGCGCTCGCATTGACGGTGTGGTCGGGGATAACGTACTTTACGAAATTCTGGGAGATTATAAAGGAATAAGGTGCAACGGTCTCCAGATCACTGACCAAAAGAATTTATTATTGACAAAAAACCAGGAGATCGTTATTTATGACAGTTGTTCGGGCGGGAATAACTCAGTGGTAGAGTGCAACCTTGCCAAGGTTGAAGTCGCGGGTTCAAATCCCGTTTCCCGCTCCATTTTTTTGGCGGCATAGCCAAGTGGTAAGGCAGCGGTCTGCAAAACCGTTATACACCGGTTCGAATCCGGTTGCCGCCTCCATTTATAAATAAATGGCAACCCGGCTTCGTCTTGCAGCCCTCCTTAAATCTTTATCCAAACTGGCAATAGGCAGGCCTTTCCTCATTGCAAGATCTATGTATGAGGCATCGTAAGTTGAGATTTTGTGCTTTCGTGCCAAGGCCAGGATATCCTTCATCATTCTTTCGGGTTGTTCCTGTTCGATGACTATTGGTAGCTCGGCTATCAAGGCAACAAATCGTGTGCTATCGGCCTCGCTAAGTCGTTTCCTGCGTTCGGCTACCAATAGAACATTTCCAATTTCCAACGGCCAAATTGATGGCACGAACGCCGTTGCCGTGTTCAATCTGTCCAGAACGGCATCAGAGTATTTGTTGGTTTCATCGCTGAAACACCACGTCATGACTACAGAATTATCGACAACAAAATTTTCACTCATTCAGCGCCTTCCTTCTTCGATCATATCACGTAGAGAAAGCCCATCAAGACGATGCTTCCGGCGAAATTCACGCAATTCAGCGATGACCTGCTTAGGTTCTGTCCTCAGTATAGATTGAGGGGGCTGCAATACAGCTACGGGCACCCCGTGTTTTGTAATGGTGATTCGTTCCCCTTTGATTACACGCTCGAGTAGTTTTGGAAGGTGGGTTTTGGCTTCATATGCACCGACTGTTTCCATAGAGCCTCCTTTCAGACTGGTTTAAGACCAGTCTAACACAGGGGCATTGGCTTGTCAAAGAATAAATACTATCCGTTATCCAAGGCTGTCTGTTGTAGATATTTACGTAAAATCTCAAATTATTGCCTAATTGACCCAACCGTGATATGAATTCAGCTATACTCAAGTGTATGGCAAAAGAGGAGTCTGCATAATCTATAATGTTGAGCGGCGTGATTGGCTTGGGGGAATTACTCGAAAGCGGAAGAAGGCAAGTGTAAAAAAGACCTTAGAGAATCCTGAGCAGATTAGAGTAAGTCGAAGCGATCCTAAGATCTTCTTGTTTTATAGAATACAACGCCCGGGACGTTGGATTTGTGCTGTCGCAAAAAGGCTTGATGGTGAGGGGTTTCTTGTCACAGCTTACCCAACTGATGCAATAAAGGAAGGAGAATACATATGGCCCAAGTAAAAGTTTTTTATGACAAAGAAGGTAATACCCTTACCGTGTGGTTCTCAGATCCAAAAGAAGAATATGTGTGTGAAGAGACCGGTGAGGAAGTAGTGTTGATGAAAGATAAATCAGGCCACGTGATTGGTTTTGAAAAACTGAATTACTCCCTTTCAGAAGCCGAGAAATTACACGTCGCTTTTGAGACGGTGGCGGCTTAAAAATTCTAAAGCCGCCCAACAAGTAGGAGAATAGGGGTCATGTGAGCTAATGTGTGTGTGAGCTAATATAGACTCACCACGGCCAATGAGAGATTCAAGCGCCTTGCTATTTGAGCCATACCAATACCAAGTTCTCTTACCGCCCAATAGCATAGTAGACTTCTTGCCGCAACCTGTAACCATCATTTCAAAACTGTAAATGTAAAGGGCGTCCCCAAAGTCCCAAAGTCCACCTTAGCTTAAAATCAGCCATAATTTCCGTTGCCTTATTTGAAATTTGACAACGGAACACAAAAGCGTTAGACTAAATCACAAATTTAGAAATATTTTAGGAGATTACGGCGATATGGTCAATTACACTGCAAAATATACCAAAATCAGCTACGGCTATATGGGACAATTGGTAGAGTGGCCCGAGGTTGTCACCGAAGGCAAAGATCTCGAAGATTGCCGTGCCATGCTCCGCGATGCATTGAATGAGATGGTTCTTGCATACCAGCAACTCGGCAAGGAGATTCCTCTCGGAAACGCACTCATCGAGCAACTGCCCATAGAGGTTCAAAGTGTCAGTCAAGCGTCGTGACCTGGTTCGACACCTTGAAAAGAACGGCTTCTATCTCCTCAGGGAAGGTGCTAACCACTCCATTTATTCAAAAGGAACGAAGGTAATTCCGGTCAAACGGCACAAACAGCTTGATCGGATCACGGCAAACGAGATCTGCAAGCAGGCTGGTATCCAACCAAAGTTTTAACTACCCCTTTCTTCATCACAGCTTCAAGCAAGCGAAATCCTCATAACGGGCTCTTCAGCCGCAGCGGTTAGCTGTCGGCTGCAAGAGCAAGGTTAGATTGTGTCACCTGAATATCTTCCTTGCCAGAGCTACAACGAACAGAGCAGGGAATACGACTCCACTCAAGGCTTCAACTGCACTTATGATTCTCAGTGCTGGATGATGAGCCCCATAAGATAAATCCCCATATCCTAATGTGGCAAAGGTCGTAAAGGAAAAGTATATCGTTTCCCAAAGACTGGGTTCTGAACATGTAGTGCCAATTGGGACACCTGCGACAAGATAGAAGACAGAAAATGCTGTCGGCAACAATAATGCCATTAGCAGTACTCGCACGGGCTTCGTGGAATAACCCGAACACCAGCCTAATAAGAGGCTCCAAAGCCAAATAATAAGGGTCAAAGGAGTCTTTTCTTTACGAAATTGGGGCCACAAAATGTACTTCCTTTTTTGAGTCTTTTCCTTCAATAGGAAGCGATCCATCAGTGGCCATAGTTCGGCTCGTCCATATGCTAATCTTATGGCGCGAAGAATGTCTGGGTCTTGAGCAGGAGGTCTATTATGGGTTCTCCAATTGTTTTTTAATTTTTCGTCAAAACGAGTCAGATGGTTGACCGTCATATCCTCTAAAATAGTATCTTCAAAATATGTGCCTTTGAAGTCCGTACCACCAAAGTCACAGTCCCAAAACCCACACCTCAAAATGGACGCATCATGTAAAGAGCAATTTAGAATCTTGGTAGAAAAACCAGAAACAACGAGTGTAACACTGTCCATTGTGCAATTTTCGAAACGGGTGTATGAAATATCGCCAGCAATGATAACGTCCGTCAGATTACAATCGGAAAACCGGCCATAAGAAAAGTCTCTCCCTTCAAAGGATTCGCTTTTCGAAAAATCCTCACCATGAAGTTTTATGCCGCGCAGATCGTCGTTTGTTAAGACCCAGAAAGCGTCCGCAGCCATAGCGCTTTTTGGATAGTACGGATAGCCGTATGGTTCGACATTTTCTGGATGATCCAATACGTAAGGATTCAGAATCTCTCTCACTATTACTGATTGCTTTAGCCCCCAAATGACCTCGTCTCGAACCTTTCTGCCCAATTCTGTTTCCCATCTGCTTATGATGAATCTTTGGGTTACAAAATCGAACTTATGACCGTCCCTATCCATGTCCTCTATCTCATCTGCAATCTAACTTTGATATCGACTGCCGAAAAGCTACGCTGCATTATTGCATGCGAAATGGAATTATGCAGCAATTTTGTCGCATAACACCGCCCAGAAGGGTGTTATGCTGCATTTTTGCAGTATAAAAATCTTGGTTTTATGCGTATGTCTCGGAAAAGTAAGCGGTGTCCGTAACATTATCCACAAAGCTCAAAGCTGAAAGCACAAAACCCTGCTCTTTTTTTGAGAAACAGGGTCTTGGTATTCAATTCATGCCACCCTCTTGGTTAGGGTTAGTGTATTATCGTTGGGGAGGCTATCACAAGATGTAGTTTTGGGTCAAGGCCGGAAAGAGGGCCTTATCGGAGATAGATGAGGAATTCCTGATTAGGGGTTAATGTAGGCGCGGCCTTGGGGTCTGCTCATACAATTGCCGGTAGGCCTTTCTCAATCCCATTTGAGTAAAGAACGAACTTGTCGCAACATCGAGGGAAAAACGGTGCCTCACTGCTTGAAGAGTCCTTTTGAGAACACGTCTCATGCTATACCCTTCCATCATCACCTCGGCATTTAAGTCAAACATCTCCTGTTCAGACATTATGGGATGCTTGTAGATAATATAGCCCCCGCCATAGTGATTCCAGGGACGATCAGTAAAGATCCGGCCCTGTTCCAAATACTCCCGATAAATCTGGCTGCCGGGCATGGGGGCCAGGGTAAAAATGAATGGAATAATGTTGCATTCGTCGCAGAAATCGAGGGTTCTCCGGTATGTGTCAGAGGTATCTTCGTCCCAGCCGATGATGAAGAACCCCTTGATTTCAATACCGAGGCTTTGGATGGTTCGGATATTTGTCTTCATTTTTTGGATATCAAAGGCATCCGGGGAACTATAGTGAAGTTTCCTCCAGGCCCCGGATTGTTTCTGGCCTTTTGCGGATATGGATTCCAGGCCCGCGGCTATACTACACAGGCCGCTTTCAGCGGCAAGTTCCAGGATTTTTCGCCCGTCTTTGTAGTTTACTGCGGATATGCCGCCGGCGCCGGTCCAAAGGCGTTTGGGACGAAGTTGAGACAGTTCACGGTAGAGATCGAAATAATACCGGCTCTCATGAGGCTGATCCACTATCTGTGGGTGGCCGAACACGCTGTCGTCTACGTTAAAGTAACGCTTGCCGAGGGTGTCGACTTCAGCCACCACTTCCTGGATAGGTCTATGGCGAATTTTAGGCCCGAAGATGTCGGTGACCGGACAAAACCGGCAGTGGTTGGGACACCCACGGGTAGTAAATATTGAATCCATGAAATAGCGCCCGCGCGGCAGCAGGTCCCGCCTCATCATGGGAAAGTTTCTGAGCGCGGGTCTTTGTTTTTTTTGATAGACAGTACCGGGTAGCCTGTCTGCCCCATACGGACCGCAGACATAAAAATCCTTTAATTGGTTTTCCCCCGCGTCTTTCAGGATAATCGGCCATAGTTCCTCCCCCTCGCCGATCGCCACGGCGGTAGCATGCTGTTTGGCCTCTTCGGGAAAGGTAAAGATGTGCGGCCCCCCTAAAATGACTTTTTTCCCTCTCTTAAGAAAATTGTCGGCTATTTCGTATGCGATTACGGCAAGGGGGGTACGGACGGTGATAGCCACGACATCCACGTCGGATTCGTAGTCAACTTGATCGCCGAAGAACATGTCAACAAGTGAAATCTCGTGTTCATCCGGCGTTAGTGCGGCCAGCAAAGTCGGGGCCAGCGGCATGACCGAGCCCGTCGGCTTTGCCGTTTCAAGGCTTCTTCCGGGAAAAACTATCGTGACCTTCACCTGTTTTTCTCCATAGGACTCGATTTCTGTCCGGCCGCCGGCGGTTAAGTTTTTTACTCTTCGTCTGTCAGAAACCTCTCGACTTTTGCTTTTTCTTTTAGTTTTCCAACGTACAGACCGACTTCTTTCTGAACTTTCTCCTGCTTTAGATATTGCCCAAGCTCGTTTTTGACTTCTTTGTAACCGATTATGCTTTCAGGTTTTTTGTCGACGACCTTAATCAAGTGATATCCGAACCTTGTCTCGACGATATCGCTCACGGCACCCGATTTTAAAGCAAAGGCCGCGTTTTCAAAAGGCTTCACCATCTGGCCCTGCTTAAAGTAGCCTAAATCACCGCCCTGGGCACTACTTGGGCATTGGGAAAACTTTTTGGCCAGAGCCGAAAAATCTTCACCCTGGTGCAGTCTTCGCTGGACCTTTTCGATCTTTTTGAGTGCTTCAGCTTTTTGGGATGCGTCCCCTTTGGGGTCCACGCTGACCAAGATGTGGCTGGCGCGCACCTGCTCAGGTCGTTTGAAAAGATTCCTGTTGTTCCTATAATAAGTTTTGGTCTCCTTGTTGGAAATCGTAATCTTTTCAACAAATTCTTTATCGATGAATTCCTGAATGGCCCCATCCTGCATGAACTGAGATTTTATGGCGTCTTCAGATAGATTCATCTCAGTCAGTATATTCCTGAAGGCCTTTTCGCTGGCAAACTGTTTTTTCAGCGTTTTCAATTGTTCGTTGATTGATTCCTCGTCAACCTTGACTCCCCTTTTTTGGCTCTCTTGATAGAGCAACTCACGCTCGATAAGATGTTCAAGGACTTCCTTCTTGAGCTGCGTTAACCGGGAAGTGTCTAAAGGCATCCCCGTGGTAGAAAGTCGCCCCTGAGCATGACTTAACTCCCTGTCAAAAAGTGCCCGGGCTATCACTGAGCCGTTAACCATCGCAACCTTATTTTGTGAAGGCTTGTCTTCTTCAGCCGAGGTCGATGAAACGACTGATGCCAGTGTCAAGGCTATTACTAATGCCCAAAATGATTTTCCAAGTCTTGCCATTCAAATTCCTCCTTTATAGGGTTGTCAGGCTACCCCCCCCTCG
>JABXJX010000178.1 GCA_013375375.1 Desulfobacterales bacterium
CAGTCGCATAAAAGGCAGGCTCTTTGTCCTGTATCAGCATCCCTTTATCAAGCCAACTGCGAAAAAACCTCGCCGCACGTGTATAGCGATTATCGTGCTCGGTATCCTCCGGGTGGGTCTTGCCCAGGACCAGGCGAATAATATTCTGGGGATGCATTTTATAGTATTCTTGCTGCTCTGTTTCTGAAATAATATCGTAAGGCGGTGTGATCACCGCCTTCAAGTCAGGTACCTTCTCCGGGTTATAAAGAATCCCTCTAAATGGGATGATTCTGGGCATAACTGCGTTCTCCTGATCGTGTTAGCTTTGAGACCTTTGAAAGGCCTCTTTATAAATATTATTACGGCGTTCGAGGAAAACTCCCTCCTCACCCGGAGATCTCCAAGCGCGTAATTTTGTGGTTAAATTTTATGAGTACTAAAAAGAAAAAACTTGTGCAAGCTCTAAAATGGGGCAACACCCTCATATTGACAGGCCCACCCAAAAGGGTTATTAGACGATTATCAAAATAAGGGCACATACTATGGGAAGCATTTAATAGTTTACATAAGATAGACTGTTGTCCAAACAGCCGTAAAATATATAGGCCGTCAAGGGGAATCTCTTTTTGAGTCAGGTCAATTCTCATCCTGCTCATAAGCGGCAGAATGTAACGAACCTCACGAACCAGGCACACGTTAATGTGGCCTACAAGCTCAGTAGCACATTTGTAAATGGGTCTGGACCGTATGTTGAATATGGTGCCGTTGACAAAGCTATCAGGCAATATTTAGTGACCTGACCTCAAAAAGAGATCCCCCTTGACGACTATATTGCAAACAACTTTATGCTTTAATTAGTATATAATTATAAGTCACAGGTTAAGCGTATTCCGCTTTGGAGGAATCCCGGAGAGGTTGCCGAGTGGTTGAAGGCCCCGCTCTCGAAAAGCGGTATCCTGTTAAAAACGGGATCGTGGGTTCGAATCCCACCCTCTCCGCCAGAGCGCTTTCAATGAAAGCGCTACCAATAACCTTTAACGAGACTGTCGAAAAACTCTTTTTTTCGCTCCAATTGACCATTTTTGAAGGTTCTAAGTTCGCTCCGCTAAATTGCAAAAACTCGGGCTAACGCCCTCAAA
>JABXJX010000052.1 GCA_013375375.1 Desulfobacterales bacterium
TGCTGTCCTTGAGTAATCGAGATATCCTGGCAAGCATCCGTAGATGAGTACCTGACGAGTCTTCAGGGGCTATCAATAGGAAAAAGAGGTGAGCGGGTTTACCGTCGAGGGCTTCAAAGTCAACGCCCTTGGGGCTTCGTCCAAAGCCAACCAACAACGAATCAAGTGACTTCAACTTTCCGTGGGGGATAGCGATGCCCCCGCCAATGCCGGTGCTTCCAAGGCGCTCACGTTCCAAGAGTACGCGAACCATTTCTTGCTGGTTGACTCCGGAGGCTTTTGCCATGGAGCCCGCGATCTCTTCCACCACCCCCTTCTTATCGCCGGCATTCAACTCAGCGATGATGACCTCTTCTTTCAGGGTATCTAAGATCCTCATGTTTATAGTATTTATTGGGTTTACTGTTTAACTCTTTTAGGAACTGGGTTGAATCAATCCATAATTCCCGTCTTTAAGGCGATACAATACATTGACCTCTTCGCTCTGTGCGTTGGTAAAGACCAAGAAGTTGTTCTTGATCAGATTCATTTGCAAAACCGCTTCATCAACATCCATGGGCTTATAATGGATATTTTTGATTCTAACAACTGGCCGAGCTTCTTCCGGCCCCAGATCCACAGGTGACATCACGTCCGCCCCCTCATACGGAAACATCTTGGATCTTGCAGCTGTTGACCGACGTTTCTTAAATTTCTTTTTATTCTTTATGATCTGCTTCTCAAGCTTGTCTAAAGCCATATCTATAGCCGAATACATATCAGGGGTTTCCTCATGCCCATTTACAACGAAGCCGTCCGCACTGATGTTGATGTCGGCAATGTGACGGAATTTCTCCACGGTTAGTACCACGTTTGCTTTGGCTGGATTATCCACGTACTTATCAAATCGATCCAACTTTTCACACGCATATGCCTTTAGAGTTTCTGAGGAATCAAGGTTTATGAAAGTCACAGACGTTTGCATACTAATTAACCCCCAAGTATTTTTTTCGTTTATTCGATGGCAGTACACCCAGCACCTCCCGGTACTTGGCGACTGTCCTGCGGGCTATATTAATGTTCGAAGATTTCAAGATGTCAACCATCTTCTTGTCACTATACGGTTTCGCGGGATTTTCAGACTCAATAATTTGCCGAATCTTTTCCTTGACACTTGCCGAGGCAATCGCCTCTCCATCAAATCGATGGATAGAACTATTAAAAAAAAACTTCAACTCAAAAATGCCCTGCGGGGTATGGACATACTTGTTCGTGGTAACGCGACTCACGGTTGACTCGTGCATCCCTATGTCCTCAGCCACATCCCGCAATACCATTGGCTTCAAACAGGCAAGCCCCTTTTCCAGAAAATCCCGTTGAAAATGGACAATACTTTTGACTACCTTGTAAATGGTCCTCTGACGTTGGTGAATGCTGCGAATCAGCCACACCGCAGACCGGAGTTTATTCTGGATATACTCTCTTGTATCGCCGGAAAACTCCTTTTTTCTATTGTTCAAAGCTGCTTTATAAAAAGAGCTTATGTGAAGCTTGGGCATGCCGTCTTCATTTAGGACAATGACAAATTCATTGCCCACCTTGTATACAAAGACATCGGGGCTGATGTATCGGGGTTCTTCATCGCTGAATTGCCGGCCGGGTTTTGGTTCCATCTTGGAGATAATCTCGATGGCGGCAATGATATCGCTAAGCCCAACACCCAGGGACCGGGAAATCGCCTTGTAGTTCTTGTTCTCCAGGTTTTTAAGGTTATTCTTGATAATCTGAACAACAATGGAATCTTGCAACCCTAATTGCCTTGCCTGAATCATCAGGCACTCCTGTAAATCTCGAGCACACACCCCTATGGGATCAAAGGATTGCAACTTGGTCAGGACTTTTTCTACCTTTGACGTGTCTGTCTCGATCATGGCTGCAATCTCATCTGCGGTAGCCTGAAGATAGCCATCCCTGTTGATGTTGCCGATGATCGCGTTGCCGATCTTTTCCTCTAATGGGTCTGGAAGGGAAAGCAGAAGTTGCCACATCAGGTGTTCATTCAAGGACTCTCGTCGTCCCACGAAATTCTCATATTCCGGGACTTCCCGTTCTTCAGCTTCAAAACGGATGGGCCCGGAACTACTGTATTCCTCCAAATAGCTAGACCAGTCGATATCTGCCCGAGCCGTTTCCTCCACGGTTACCGACTTTAACGGCGGCGGCTCCGACGGGGTGGCTATCGGCTCACTGCGAGCACCACCCTCGGCAGGCGCTTCTCCCTGCACATCCTCAAGAAGCGGATTTTCTTCCATTTCCTGGGTAATTACATCCAGCAGTTCGAGTCGGGACAATTGCAGAAGCTTGATGGCCTGCTGAAGCTGGGGTGTCATGACCAGCTGCTGGGTAAGGCGAAGTTGTTGTTTAAGTTCTAACGCCATATCATTAATTATGAATTAGAGTCTGAAGCCTTCCCCCAAGTAAACCTCTCGAGCGACACTGCTTGCGGCAATAGCCTCAGGAGGCCCGGATTCAATCAACGCTCCTTCGCTCAGGATATATGCCCGGTCGCAAACCCCAAGGGTCTCCCGCACATTATGGTCTGATATAACCACCCCAATCCCTCGTTTCTTAAGTTGCCCGATAACCTTTTGTATGTCAATCACGGCTATAGGATCGATCCCGGCAAATGGTTCGTCAAGGAGAATAAATGAAGGTGTGGTTACAAGGGCTCGCGTGATCTCTACACGGCGTCGCTCCCCACCAGATAAGGTATGAGCCTTACGTCCTGCTAAATGTCCGATATTCAATTCTTCAAGGAGTACCTTGAGGCGGTTGTGCCGTTCAGGGCCGGTAAGAGGGAGGGTTTCTAAGATTGCCAAGATGTTGTCTTCTACAGTCAGCTTCCGAAAAATCGAGGCTTCCTGTGGAAGATATCCAATTCCTTTGCGCGCCCTAACGTACATGGGGTATGAAGTGATCTCCTCACCATCCAGGAAGACTTCCCCGCCGTCAGGCCGTATAAGCCCGACTATCATATAAAAGGTTGTGGTCTTGCCGGCTCCATTAGGGCCGAGGAGTCCTACAACACTCCCGCTTTCTACCTTTAAAGAGACCGAGTCAACCACGCGCTTGTGTTTGTAAATCTTGACTAAATCCTTAGCCGCTAAGCTTGCCATTACTTCAAGCCACCCCCTTCTTTGACATAAAGGGTGGCCTCCACCTGGTCTTTACCGACCCCTTCTACTATACTTCGATTTTCGGCTTGAAACAGCGTAATCTTTTTCCCCCGGACTATGTTCTTTCCAGACCATACCCTTGGGTTTCCTCCGCTGAGTTCCAATACCTTTTGGTCGGCCAGATAAACCGCCTTGTCCGCCATAGCTGTTTTGGTCTTATTGTTAAAAACGATCTTGACATTTCCTTGAGAGATGATCTTTTCAATTGTGCTTGCATCAATTGATGTGCCTCCACCGGACTTATAGAAGATCTTCATGCGGTCAGCCGTAACAACAACGTCATCCTGGGTAGCCATGACGTTTCCTGTAAATTCAACCCATCTCATCTTGTGGTGCGACTCCAGCCTGTCAGCGATAATGCGTATGGCAGTTTCGGTTGTCCCGTGTTTTTCGTGTGCTGCTGCCCGGGACTCGGCTAATACATAAGAAACCGGATAACCAAAACAGAGCAAGATAATCAATAGGACCCATTTCGTGTGGTCAAGCTTTTTCATAAAACTCCATGAGCTCAGGAACCCTATCAATCAAATAGCCGGAAGTAAAGGACCATCACAAGGCGCATCTTTAAAAGATAGCATTCACTTTGCCCAACACTACGACTTGTTCTGTTTTAAGGTTAAAGATCATGCTGTTGCCGGTGATCTCTATGCGATCTCCCTTGATTGCAATCGGTGTCTCAGTAGAAATGGTCCTGGTTTTATGATCGTAACGTAGCTTGTCGGTGTTCAATTTATATGGTCCACTTCGTACGACCACATCCCCCCAAACCTCCATGTCCTTGGTATCGGTCAAAAGGAGACCGTCACGACTATTAAGATGTACGGTCTTGCCGTCCTTGAGAAAGAAAGTGACGGAAATATCTTTGAATATGGTCTTATTGTTTGCTGTTTCGTATTGTGCCGATTTAGCATCAAGCATCCATTCCTTGACTCCGTCTCGAGTCGCGACGTGGTGAATATTATTTAGACTCACATCTTTGTTTTTTGGGAGGACCGAAAGCAAGCCCGCGGGCTCTTCCCTGAGACGATGATAACTTGCCAGCCCGAACACAATCCCGGCAACTATCAAAACTATCAAACAATACAGGACCGTCTTGGCCTTTGACATTATACAACTCCCTATCCTGATCAGCTTGACGACACGGCCTCATGTATAGCTTTCAGCTGCTCCAGAAGCGGCCTAACGCTATGTAATGGCAGTGAGTTTGGACCATCACAAAGGGCACATTCCGGATCTTTGTGAACCTCGATGAATATCCCGTCCACGCCGGCGGCGGCAGCGGCACGGGCCATTGAGGGCACAAATTCCCTTTGTCCGCCCGAGGTCTTTCCTGCGCCCCCTGGAAGCTGGACGCTGTGGGTGGCGTCGAATATTACCGGCCATCCCAGTTCCTGCATGATGGCCAGGCCCCGGAAATCAACTACCAAATTGTTATAACCGAAAGTAGTACCACGTTCGCTCACCAGGACTTGCTGATTACCCGTGGAGATCACCTTTTCTATGACATTCTTTATATCCCACGGTGCCAGGAACTGTCCTTTCTTGATGTTGACAGGCTTTCCGGTTTCAGAGACGGCCAGGATGAAATCGGTTTGCCGACATAAGAAGGCCGGGATCTGTAGTATATCCAGTACTTGGGCGGCAGGGCCGATCTCATGAAATCGATGTACATCAGAAATTACCTGTATGCCAAGCTTATCCTTGATAGCGGAAATGATCTCCAGCCCTTTGGACAACCCCGGCCCGCGGTATGAAGCCAATGAACTCCGATTAGCCTTATCATAAGAGGTCTTGAATATGAAAGGGACTTTCAGTTCATCGGTTAGATCCTTCAAAAAAACCGCAGTTTCCATGGTAGCATCAAAGGTCTCGATTACACACGGCCCTGCAATCAAAACCAGGTGGTTCCCCTGCCCAATGGCGATTTCTTTGAGGTTGACAATGTGTCTCATTATCCAAATTCAGTCATGCTGATCAATGCAAAGTAAAAAAATTCTAACTTACGTTCCTGCAAATGTCAAGAATCGGTACGAAAAACAACCTTGATTCTTTGCCGGCTAACTGTTATGGTCCGCTTCAATTTGACCGGCCTGATCCTTGCTACGTGAAGTACTACTGTAGGGCAGTATTCCCGGCCTTTAGTACGGAGCCGAAAATTATGTCTGATAAGAAAATTAAGTTTCCAAAACCAAAACTAATTGCACTTGCCCTGTGTGGGCTGGCGATCCCGTTGATATGGATAATCGTCATTAAGCTTGAAGGTGAAATGCCCGTGTTTCAGCTGGACAGACCCGTCCATACCATAGGCACATCTTACACCCTGAAAGGGTGGGCCTCTGACCAAAAAAGCGGGCTACGGAGAGTATGGATAGCAATCCTCCAACAGGGAAAGGAAAGGGTCCTCTTTGATCAGGCATTTCCCTCAAAGAGTTTTGGAAGAAGGGGGCTGGTACAAAAGCAACTTGTTTCTCTTGAGATCAAGGCGGATGTACTCGGCCTTTCCGATGGAGAGGCGATCCTCAGGACGGCCGTGTGGGACTATTCTTATCGAGGCTGGTTGGCCGGGAATCGGGCTTATGCGGAACACACAGTCCTGGTCGATACCCTGCCGCCGATCATTGACGTCCTTACCCGCACCCACAATCTCAATCAAGGGGGCACAGGATTAGCCGTCTACCGAGTCTCTGAACCCGGAACCGTCAACGGTGTTCAGGTAAGCGACGCTTTTTTCCCGGGTTATAATAAAACCTTTGGCGATTCCAACATCTATATGACCTTTTTTGCCGTACCCCATGATAACGGACCGGAACCAGAACTCTATGTGAGGGCTACGGACCCTGCCGGCAATACCTGCCGGGCCGGATTTGCCTATCATATCAATCCAAGAGAGTTCAAAAAGGAGGCTATCAGTATTTCAGATGCATTTCTCAGGCGGAAGATGCCTGAACTTGAGCGTTTTTTATTGATAGAGAGTCGGTCTGCATCGCTAATTGATAAATTCATAGCAGTCAACCGGGATCTGCGCCATGCTAATAACACTACTCTCAAAAATGCCTGCAAAAAGAGCGAGGCCAGGCAATATTGGAATGGTCCGTTTCTCAGGCTTCCGCGCTCCGCCCGCAAGGCCGGGTTTGCCGACCATCGCAAATATCGGTACAGGGATAGAACCATAGATGAGCAAGTACATCTTGGAATAGATCTGGCCTCTACTACCTGCTCACCAGTGCCTGCCGCCAACAATGGACGTGTTGCATTTGCCGAATACCTGGGTATCTATGGCAAGACTATTCTCCTGGATCATGGTTTCGGGCTTTTTAGCATGTATGGACATCTCAACCGAATCGAGGTTCAAAGAGGCCAGGTGGTTTCCAGGGGGGATATAATCGGTTTTACAGGGACTACAGGGCTGGCAGGAGGCGATCATCTCCATTATGCGATGATAGTTGGTAGTACCTTTGTTAATCCAATAGAGTGGTGGGATCCGAATTGGATAAAACATAATGTGACGGATAAGCTAAAGGGAGCTATGCTAAGGGATAAACAATGAAACAGTATAGAGTTCAAAAGACCTACCAGGAGATCAACCAAAAGATCAGGGACGGCAAGGTTGTTGTGGTCACGGCTGAAGAGATTATTGATATCCTGAAAGAAAACGGCCCGGTCGAAACGGCCCGCAAAGTAGACGTCGTTACCACCGGAACCTTTGCGCCCATGTGTTCATCCGGGGCGTTTATCAATTTCGGCCACTCTGTTCCCGGGATTAAGGCTGCCAAGGCCTGGCTCAACAATGTTCCGGCATACGCCGGTATAGCTGCTGTGGATTGTTATATCGGGGCCACTGAACCATGTGAAGAAGACCCGCTGAACAAAGTCTATCCTGGAGAATTCAAGTATGGCGGCGGCCACGTGATTCACGACCTCGTTGCCGGCGATACGGTTCACCTGAAGGCGACCGCATATGGGACCGATTGTTATCCAAATAGAGAGATTGAAAAGGATATTACATTAAAGAAGCTCCCGCAGGCCATACTGTGTAACCCGAGGAATGCGTATCAAAACTATAACTGCGCGATAAACCTAAGCAACAAGACCATCTACACCTATATGGGTACGCTTCGTCCGAATGCGGGAAACGCAAACTACTGCTCGGCCGGGCAGTTGAGTCCGCTGATGAATGATCCGTATTACATGACCATAGGCATAGGTACAAGGATCTTCCTTGGAGGAGGCCAGGGCTTTGTCACCTGGCACGGGACCCAGCACAAACCAAGGGTCAAGAGAACCAGGCAGGGGGTTCCTCTTACGCCGGCCGGTACCCTGTTTGTTACGGGAGACTTGAAAAAGATGGGCTCAAAGTGGCTTGTGGGGGTGAGTATGCAGGGGTACGGCTGCTCATTGGCGGTCGGCCTGGGTGTGCCCATCCCGATCTTGAATGAAAGGATTGCAGAATTTACGGGCATTTCGGATGATAAAATCTTTACCCAGGTTATAGACTATGGGAGCGACTATCCGCGTGGTATATCAAAAAGTTACGGCAAGGTCAGTTATAGTGAGCTCAAAAGCGGTACCATACGATTCAAAGGTCAAGACGTGCCGACCGTGCCTCTTTCGAGTATAGTTCGGGCAAGGGAAATTGCAGAGACCCTGAAAAAATGGATACAGAAAGGGAAGTTTACCCTGGGTGAGCCACAGCAGTTGCTCCCCTCGGTTTAAGGTGACTAATAACGTTGGAAAATAACAATTCATCTGAGAGTCCCGTCAGGGCGAAAAAGAACATTTTTAGAGAATATGGAGAGGCGATTCTCATCGCCGTTATCCTTGCTCTCTTTATACGTACCTTTGTCGTACAGGCCTTTAAAATTCCCTCTGGTTCCATGAAGCCGACCCTTTTGGTAGGGGATCATATCCTGGTAAACAAATTTATATACGGTATAAAGATTCCGTTTTGGGATATTACCCTCATTCCTGTTAAGAAGCCCCAACATGGGGATGTCGTGGTATTCAAGTTCCCTGAAGACCCCAAAAAGGATTTTATAAAACGGGTCATTGGCGTAGCGGGCGATACAATTGAAATCCGAAACAAAAAGGTTTATATTAATAACAAGCCTTTTAAGGATCCCTATGGAAACTATCTGGACCCTCACATTATCCCGGGCGAAGCTCGACCGCGCGACAACTTAGGTCCCGTCACCATTCCGGCCGACTCTTTGTTCGTTATGGGGGACAACCGCGATCACAGCTACGACAGCCGATTTTGGGGGTTCGTAAAGCTACCTGAGGTTAAAGGGAAGGCCTTTATTATCTATTGGTCATGGGACAAGGAGAATACAGGTGTCAGGTGGAAGCGGTTTGGACTTTTTATGCGCTAATCTCACGCAAATCACCATCCATTTTTGGCTTGACTTGTTCAAAGTCCGGGTGGTAATAAATAGATAATGGTTCCTCAGGAGGGTATAAAAACTCAATGGTTGTAGACTGCAGTACAAAAGCAGTTGGGGTAAGCCTCTTTACCGTTTAAGGTAGGGAGGCTTTTTTTTGGGGTAACAAGCCCGTAAACGTAAAAATGAACTTTTTACGAATGCATCATCTATGAGACTTGCTGAGAAAGACATTCTTGATATTGAGAGTCTTTCCGTTGAAAGGATTAAGAATATCCTGGATACTGCGGAAGGCCTAAAAGAAATATCAACCCGTCCTATTAAGAAAGTGCCGACCCTTCGCGGCAAGACTATTATCCACTTTTTCTATGAGCCGAGTACAAGGACCAGAACTTCTTTTGAGATTGCGGCAAAAAGGCTGAGTGCCGATACAGTAAGTATTTCGGCTTCCACGAGCAGCATTGCCAAGGGCGAAACCCTGGTTGATACCGCCAAGAACCTTGAAGCCATGAACCCGGATGCCATTGTTATACGCCACCGTGCCGCAGGGGCGCCCCACATGCTGGCCCGGCTGGTCCGGGCCTCTGTAATCAATGCGGGAGACGGTATGCACGCCCATCCTTCGCAGGCACTCCTGGATATGATGACTGTACGGGAGAAAAAGGGCCGCCTTGCCGGACTCAAGATTGCCATTATCGGTGATATTACACATAGCCGTGTGGCCCGTTCTAATATCGTTGGTTTCGTGAAGATGGGGGCAGAGGTTATCCTGGCCGGACCACCCACCATGATCCCGATGGGGGTTGAAACTTTAGGAGCACGTGTCGGTTATCATGTTCAGGAGGCGATCAAGGATGCTGATGTTATCATGGTCCTGCGTATTCAGAAAGAACGCCAGCAGGCGCTTGTATTTCCTTCTGAGCGGGAATATGCACAATGTTACGGATTGACGGAAGAAAAGCTTGCCGGGGTCAAAGAAGATGTCCTGATCATGCATCCCGGACCAATTAACAGGGGGGTTGAGATAGCCCCTGAGGTTGCCGAGGGTCCTTACTCGGTTATCCTGGAACAGGTTACTAACGGTGTGGCTATTAGAATGGCGCTATTTTATCTCCTTCTGGGAGGTGCGCGTTGAAACGCTCGCTGATTAAAGGCGGACGCGTCATCGACCCGGAAACAGGCCTGGATGGCCTTTTGGATATCCTTATAGAAAATGGAAAAATTGTTTCAATCGAAAATCCGCAATCATCAATCGTCAATCATCAATCATCAATCATCAATGCCTCCGGCAAAATCGTGACGCCCGGCCTTATTGATATGCACGTCCACCTGCGTGAACCAGGCCACGAATACAAAGAGACCATTGAGACAGGCTGTCTATCTGCGGCCCACGGGGGATTTACAACCATATGCTGCATGCCGAATACGGATCCGATTAATGATAATCAGTCGGTCACGGATTACATCCTCAAGAAAGCAAGAATGGCCGGCACCGTCCGTGTCTACCCTGTGGGCGCTATAAGCCGGGGACTCCGCGGAGAAGGTTTGGCTGACTATGGGGAACTGAAAGCGGCCGGTGTTGTGGCTGTCTCAGACGACGGCAACCCGGTGATGAACGCCCAGTTGATGCGGCGGGCCCTGGAGTATGGCAAGGGATTTAATCTCTTGGTCATCTCCCACTGCGAGGACCGAAATCTCACGGCAGACGGGGTTATGAACGAGGGGATTACATCCACCCGTTTGGGGCTTCCCGGCATACCGAATGCCGAGGAGACGGTAATGGTGGCCAGAGACATTGCCCTGTGTGAACTCACAGACGCACGCCTGCATATTGCTCATGTAAGTACAGAAGGTTCAGTACGATTGATCAGCGAGGCCAAGGCGCTGGGCCTGTTGGTTACTGCTGAAACCACACCCCACTATTTTTCCCTGACCGAAGAGGCTGTGACAGGCTATGACACAAATGCAAAGGTGCATCCCCCCCTGCGCACGGATAGGGACAGAGATGCAATCCGCCAGGCCCTTGCTGACGGCACGATTGATGTTATTGCCAGCGACCATGCGCCACACAGCAGTATTGAAAAGGATCTGGAGTTCGATCAAGCGGCCAACGGCATGATCGGCTTAGAGACCTCTCTCCCCTTAAGCTTGCAATTGGTTGAGGCCGGCTTGATTAGCTTAAATGACCTAATTGCCAGGATGTCGATCAATCCGGCACGGATTCTCAATCTCGTCCATATTGGTTTGAAGCCCGGTAACCCCGCAGACCTGACGATCATTGACGTAGAGAAGAAATTCACCGTTGATCCAGATACCTTTCGGTCTAAGAGCAGAAATACCCCCTTCACCGGCCGGGAACTGAAAGGGAAGGCTGTTTTGACCATGGTAGGTGGAAAGATAGTGTTTGATGACGAACGGCAGAAGCATTAGCTCCTTCTAAAATTCGTATTTTTTTGGCAGAAGACCATAAAAGACAATCACGAAAACACGAAAAATTGAAAGCACGAAATAAAAAAACATTCAGACTTTCGTGTTTTCGTACTTTCGTGTTTTCGTGATAGATTTATTTTTTTGGTTCCGGCTTGTCCGGGTTAGGGGATGAGGAATTGAGGAATTTGGGTCTTCAACTTTAGGCACTTTAGTTCACTTTCAATGACCAGTGACCAATGACCAGTAACATGCCAAATTTGCTCGTTGTAGATGATGACCTGAGCATGCGCGAGATGTTGGAAGTCATGCTCACGTCAGAGGGATATAATGTCGAGTATGCAGAGGACGGCACTAAGGCGATCCATATGCTGGAGGAGAAGAACTATGACCTGGTCCTTTGTGATATCAGAATGGGATCTATAGACGGTCTTGCGGTCCTGCGTGAGGCCAAGAGCCATCAGCCGCAAACCGTGGTTATCATGATTTCAGCATTTGCGACCACTGAAACCGCTGTGGAGGCAATGAAAGATGGGGCCTATGACTACATTCCAAAGCCCTTCAATGTGGACGAAATCAAACAGACGATCAAAAATGCACTCGACAGAAGAACCCTTGAACACGAAAAAGAGGTTTTGGATGCCGAGCTGAAAGAGACTTACCACTTTGGGCGCATTGTAGGCAACAGTCCCGCCATGATGAATGTCTACAATATAATCAAACAGGTGGCCGACACTAAAACAAATTTGCTCATTACAGGAGAGAGCGGCACCGGCAAGGAGTTGATCGCGCAGGCGATCCATGAGAATAGCGCCAGAAAGGAAAAACCGTTTATTGTCATTCACTGTGGCGGCATTCCGGAAACTTTGATGGAAAGCGAACTGTTCGGCCACAGAAAAGGGGCCTTTACAGGGGCGACTCGCGACAAAAAAGGGCTTTTTGAAGCTGGTGACGGCGGCACGGTATTCTTAGATGAGGTTGCGGATCTCTCGCACGCCATCCAGGTCAAGATCCTGCGGGTGGTCCAGGAAAAGGCCTTCAAGCCGGTTGGAGAGACACGGGACATTCAGGTTGATGTGCGAATCATTTCAGCCACGAATAAGAACCTGGAAGATGAGGTCATTGCCGGAAACTTCAGGGAAGACCTTTTTTATCGCTTGAATGTTATCCATATTGATCTGCCTCCACTCCGGGAAAGGAAGGAGGATTTGCCGGCCCTGGCGCAGCATTTCCTGGAGAAATACGCCAGAGAGATGGGCAAATCGATCCACAAGCTTTCATCCTATGCCCTCGACATGCTGGCTCGATATGATTTTCCGGGAAATACCAGGGAACTTGAAAACATGATCGAGAGAAGCGTGGCTATGGCCAAGACCAACATCATTCTACCTGAAAGCCTTGCCCTTTCAACGTACAAGAGGGAAGAGAAAGAAGCAAAAAAACACGAGCCGTTGGACCTTGATATTGGGTCAAGCGGCTTTGATTTGAACTCTGTGCTGGCTGATGTAGAGCGGGGTTACTTGGTAAAGGCATTGGAGATGGCAGGCGGGGGCAAACAAAAGGCCGCGGAATTTCTCGGTATCAGCCTTCGTTCTATACGGTATCGCTTAGAGAAGCTTGGTATTGAACCGCAATAAAAGGCGTAATTTTTACAAACTTTGTTACAGGACTGACAATTTTTGTCATATTGAAGGCTTCAGGTCAGGTTTGGGCTGAGCGGTTTATGTAAAATATCTTGTATTATCGGATACATACGCAATCAATCGTTAACTTTGAGCATTTACGGTACGCTTTTTGCTCTTTCTTCTACTGGCTGAGACCGACAGTTCTTTTTGTCGTTATATTGGTGGGCAGCGAAACGATCCTGCTGAACGATTTTACAAACAAACAATTTAGTAAAATCTTGGAAAGATTGAAAGGGGGTGAGACAAGAACCGGGATTCCTTATAAATTGAGAACTTAATTAATGCCAATTGTCTATATAACATACATTTAAAAGGAGGTTTCAATTATGTTACAAAAACTAGCCAAGAAGAACGAAAAGGGTTTTACGCTCATTGAGCTGATGATCGTTATCGCCATCATCGGCATCCTGGCGGCCATCGCCATACCTAACTTCATAAGCTATCGGAAAAGGGCTTATGAAAAGTCTGCCTATTCAGATTTGAAGAATTCTTATACCGCGGCAATGAGCTATTTGACGGATAATCCGGGTGCAACGATAGCCGTCGCCAGTCTAACTACAGGTGGTTTCAGGAGCACCACTAACGTAGGCACAGGTGTTGCTGCTGCTGCGGCTGACG
>JABXJX010000005.1 GCA_013375375.1 Desulfobacterales bacterium
CTTTAATGCGCTCCATACCCTTGTGCATACCCCTTTCTGACGATCTTTGCAATCGATTCGATTTCGTCAATGAGCTTGTAGAATTTTTCAGGCTTAAGGGATTGAGCTCCGTCACAAAGGGCATGCTCCGGATCCGGATGGACCTCGATCAGCAGGCCGTCGGCCCCAACCGCGACAGCCGCCTTGGCCAGAGGGAGCACGAACTTCCACTGGCCGATAGCGTGGCTGGGATCAACAATGACCGGCAAGTGGGTTTTATCCTTGAGCACCGGCACCGCGCTGATATCAAGGGTGTTGCGCATGGCGGTTTCAAAGGTGCGAATCCCCCGTTCGCAGAGCATGACTTGATCGTTGCCGGACGCCAATATGTACTCCGCGGACATAAGCAGCTCTTCAAGGGTGGTCATCATGCCCCTTTTTAAAAGAACCGGCTTTTTCGCAAGACCGACCTTTTTCAACAGGACAAAATTCTGGACGTTTCTGGCGCCCACTTGAAGCACGTCCGCATAACTTTCAACAAGTTCTACATCCGAGGAACTCATGACCTCGGTAACTATGGGAAGCCCCGTCTTTTCCCGGGTACGTGCCAAGATCTTCAAGCCTTCTTCTCCCAACCCCTGAAAACTATACGGAGATGTCCTTGGCTTAAAGGCCCCCCCTCTCAGCATAGAAGCCCCGGCCTTCTTTACAACAAGGGCGGCCTCCATGAGCTGCTCTTCGCTTTCCACGGCGCAGGGACCTGCCATGACCACGCATTTTGGCCCGCCTATCTCCACGTCACCCACCTTAATCACGGTGTTCCCCTCTTTGGTCTCCCGGCTTGCAAGCTTGTAAGGGGCCAAGATCGGCACGACCTTGTCAACCCCCGGCATGGTCTCTACGTGTTTCAAAGCCACTTTCCCCCTCTCATCCCCAACGGCTCCGATAATAGTCCTGTCTGTCCCTTTTGACACATGTGCCTTGTACCCTGCCGATTCTATCCGTTCGATCACGTTATCAAGCTCTTGTTGATCGGCCTTCCTCTTCATGACAATAATCATGGGTCAACCTCCTTCTCTTACAAATAAAAAAGGCCGCGTGAGATCTGTCTTCGCGGCCTGTTAGCAAAAAACAAAAAAGCCGCGGACAGGTTATCCGGCCTGCCCGCGGCTTGGAGTTATTATTGTCTATTCTTTGCTAAAAAATCCTTCTGTCAAGCTGTGGGCAGACCCGTCCAAAATACCAATAATAATAGTAGTAAAAAAACAGCCCCGTCTCCGTATGTCTGCCATTCTCCATGTTTTTTCTCCATGCCACAGTTTGAATTAAATTAAATGCCATATTTTACCCGTAGTGTCAAGCAAAAAGGGTTAATCTGTCACGATTTTTTGGAATTGACTGTACAGCCCTTTTCCTATAATCTCACATTCGCTATAGGATAATCAAATGAATCCTCAAACCCTTATTAAATCCATTTTGGACGAAAACCGAAAGCTCCTGGCAATGGTCTCAAAGGAGGAAGTTGATCATCTAATCGAAGGGCTGGACAAGGCAGACAGGATCTTTTGTGCCGCCCAAGGGAGATCGGGATATATCCTGCGTTCTTTTTGCATGCGGCTAATGCAACTCGGATATCCGTCCTTCTTTGTTGGTGAAACCATAACCCCCGGGATCGGCAAAAGAGACATGCTCATTGTGCTTTCCGGTTCCGGACAAACCATTTTAACACAAGAATGGGTCAGGGTAGCCCAACAGCAGGGGGCAACGACTGTTGGCGTAATAGGGATCGAGGATTCACCAATCGGGGTGTCCTCGATTACAGTCTCTGCCTTGCAGCAGGATCAAAGGCGGAATTTTCCAATGGGTCTAACTGCATCCAGCCACCTGGGTCTTTGTTTGAGCAGGCGGCCTTTGTCTTACTTGAATCAATCGTACTGGCATTATACCAGAGGCAGGGAAGTGACCCTCAAACAATACTGGACCGACACGCAAATTTAGGGTAGCTTTTTGTTGGTAACCCTGTAATCACTGTAATAAAAGCTAAAAAATCTTGGAACTCCTGTAAATAATGAAACCTGTTCTACAATTAGCACTCGATTTTGTTGACCTAAAACGAGCCATAAAGAGTGCACAGGCGGGGGTAGCCGGCGGTGCGGATTGGCTTGAGGTCGGAACCCCTCTGATCAAGAGCGAGGGGCTCCAGGCTGTTCGGGAACTAAGGAGCTTGTTTCCACACATGACCCTTGTTGCCGACATGAAGATTATGGATGCGGGCCGTATCGAGGTTGAGACCGCTGCCAAGGCCGGGGCCAATATAGTGGATGTACTTGGTGCTGCAAGCGATGCCACGATTCGCGAGTGCGTACAGGCCGGGAAAAACTACGGGGCGAAGATCGTAGTGGACCTGATCGCTGTCAAGGACCCTGTATCTCGGGCCAAACAGGTTGAAGAATATGGGGTGGATTGTATCACGGTACATTGTTCCATAGATGAACAAATGGAGGGAAAAGATCCCTTTAAAACACTGCGCAGTGTGTCAGAGGCTGTCTCCCTGCCCGTGGGGGTGGCCGGGGGGATTAACTCTGAAACAGCGTTACACGCACTCGAAGCAGGGGCATCCATCGTTATTGTGGGCGGAGCGATTACCAAAGCGGTTGACCCCACGGAGGCGGCCCATGACATCAAGAAGGCCATGGAGGAAAGGATCGCCATCCCTACCAAGCTCTTTAAAAGGGGCTCTGAGACAGAGATTCGAGACGTCCTTGAACGGGTTTCCGCGGCAAACCTGTCAGATGCCCTGCACAGGGGGGGTGTTCTGGAGGGGATACGCCCTTTGTTTCAAGGGATCAAGATGGCAGGCCGTGCAATAACAGTCAGGACCTATCCGGGCGACTGGGCCAAGCCTGTTGAAGCGATTGATATTGCTGAAAAGGGGGATGTGATCGTGGTTGATGCAGGCGGGGTTGGCCCGGCTATCTGGGGAGAGTTAGCCACACATTCTGCTCTGCAGAAAGGGGTGGCAGGGGTAGTCATAGACGGAGCCGTCCGCGATACCTACGATATTGCCAAGATGAGATTCCCCGTTTTTACGAGATTGATCATGCCCAACGCCGGCGAGCCAAAGGGTTTTGGAGAGATAGGTGTCCCAATAACGGTGGGCAACAGGAAGGTAGAAAATGGCGACTGGATTCTGGGGGACGATGACGGAGTCGTGGTACTGCCAAGGTCAATGGCTACTGAATATGCCAACCGCAGCATGGACGTGTTAGAAAGAGAGAACCGAATCCGTGAAGAAATCAAGGAGGGGAGCACCCTCAGTAAGGTAACAGAACTTCTACGATGGGAGAAAAAATAAATAGACCAATGGAAAGAAGAAGAGAACAGAGATACAAAATTAATGCTGAAGCTGAAGTAAGGTATGATAATAACACCATTAATGCCAAAGCCCTTGAAATTAGCAAACATGGGATTAAAATAGAATCTGCAGATTTCATTGAACCGGGGACTAAAGTCGAGGCCGTGCTCTTTCTCAAAGAACCGGAAAGAATCTCAGGGGAAGTCAAGTGGGTAGTTGCCGAACAAGGGCAAGAAAAGGTAAGCTACAAAATAGGTATAGGATTTATAGCAAATAGCATATCATCATAAGACTTGAGTTCTTCGACAAGCCACCTCTTAGAGAAAGTAACGTTCATACAAGCTTATACTATAGAGATATCTCGTCTCTTTTTTTTCGTCTAAGTCTATGGGCTTTTTCCCTGGCAGTCCTGACCACTCCCAAAACCAAGAAATAGCCTGCTGCGCCTACGATTATGCCGGTGACGGTGCCACCCACCAATAGGGAGAGGAATACGCTCTTGCCGGAATACCACAACGTTTCCCACGAAGGGCTTGAAAAGAACGAGGTCTTTAGTGGATAACCGAGCAGCTTTGCCCCTGCCATATAATTGAATCCATAAATAAAAGGTGCGGTGACTGGATTGGTGAGCCACACGGTTGCTGCAGCTGTCACCTTGCTGATCTTGAAGAAGGCTGCAATCGGGACAGCTATGATGGTTTGGATGCCCATAGTCGGACTCATCGCCACAAAGAAGCCTGCCGCGGCCCCCCAAGCAATCTGCTCGGGACTCCCGTGAAGGCGGATGAAGCGATCATAAAAATATCGAGCAAACCTCCTGATGCGGCCACCAGCAGGGTTTGGCAGTTCCGACATCCGTTCAATAGGATGGTCTCGTTTTTCCTCAGGCATTTTGTCTAAGATTCTCTGCGTCTTTGCCGGCGCTAACGAGGGCTCAGCCCCTGCCGGTCTGTTATGGGAATTATGGGGGGTGGGCAGCATGAATCATCTTCCTATCCAAATTCCGTCCGAAAAACAAGGGAAATAGTCTTCTGCTATCAATATATTTATATTTATAAGCTTCAGTACTCAACAGGCCTTGCCCAAACAGCCGTGCGCCCGGTATAAGGATAACCCTCAAAAAGGTACCTTTTGGGGGCCAGGTCAAATCTCATGGAAAATAGATCCCTCTTGACATCTGAAAACATACCTGCATTATTTAATAAGTGAAAAGAAGTTTTTGAAGGCCCTTGAAGAAAGAAGCATGTTCTGGAGGATACCGCTGAAAGGAGGACTCGGAAATGATTTGTGCGACTGATAAAGACGTCTTGAAGATTGTTAAAGATAAGAAAGTCAGCTTCATTCAGTTCTGGTTTACCGATGTCTTGGGCATGTTAAAAAGTTTTGCCGTCATGCCCTCTGAGCTGGAGGAAGGATTAACAGAAGGAATGGGTTTTGACGGCTCTTCCATTGAAGGGTTTGCCAGGATAGAAGAAAGCGACATGATCGCGAAGCCCGATCCCGCCACCTTTCAGTTCCTGCCGTGGAGGCACGGAGATAGGCCCGTAGTCAGGATGTTTTGTGATATCCTCCAGCCTGACGGCACTCCTTACGAGGGAGATCCCCGATATGTGTTAAAACGAGTTTTGGCCAGGGCTGCAGACAAGGGCTATACCTTTTATGTGGGGCCGGAGCTTGAATATTTTTACTTTGAAAGTGACGAGGCCCCAAAGATCATCGATAAGGGGGGGTATTTTGACACCCGGCCTTTGGATATGGGCGGCGACTTGAGAAGGGAGACAATCTTTGCCCTTCAGGACATGGGGGTTCAGGTAGAATACAGCCACCATGAGGTTGCGCCGAGCCAGCATGAGATCGACATGCGGTATGATGAAGGGTTGAAGATGGCCGACAAGACCATGACCCTCAGGATTATGGTCAAGGAGATCGCCAGGCAGCATGGGGCCTATGCCACCTTCATGCCCAAGCCGATCTTTGGTGAAAACGGCAGCGGCATGCACACCCATCAGTCACTCTTCAAAGGGGAGGGGAATGCATTTTTCGACGTCAAGGATCGTTACCACCTGTCTGGTATCGGTAAGTCTTACATAGCAGGGATCTTGCGGCATGCCCGCGAGATGGCGGCGATCACCAATCAGTGGGTCAACTCCTACAAACGCCTTGTGCCTGGTTACGAGGCACCGGTCTATGTCTCGTGGGCAAGGCGCAACCGTTCGGCCATGGTTCGTGTGCCCATGTACAAACCGGGCAAGGAAAAAGCCACGCGTATCGAGTTCCGCTCGCCGGATCCTGGCTGCAATCCGTATCTGGCCTTTGCGGTGATGCTGGCGGCCGGGTTGAAAGGGATTGAGGAAAATTATCCGCTGCCCGACCCTGTGGAAGAGGACATATACGAGATGGACGAGGCGGCGCGAAAACGTGCCGGCATTGACTCGCTGCCCGGCAACCTTTTTGAAGCGATTCAAGAAGTTGAGAAGAGTGAGTTGGTGCGCGAAACCCTGGGAGATCACATCTTCAATAAGGTTATTGAAAACAAAAAGATCGAGTGGGGGTGCTACCGGACCCACGTGAGCAAGTATGAGATTGAAAAGTACCTTCCGATTATGTAGTAAGTACGAATAGAATAAATTAGCCGCAGACCCACACAGACTGACGCTGATACTTTGTTCAACCGACCCCGGTTAAATGCGAAACCTATTTACTAAGCACATTAACTACCCGACATCATAGATAGGGGCACAATGATGTCTTTTCTGGAGTGACTGGCGTTAGGGCGCCGTGTTTTTGTGACTTATCTGTGGGGGAGACCGCAGCTCCCGCTTGCGGGAGAATGCGGAGGGGGCAAGGAATGCCCCCTCAGATAAGTTACAAAAAACACCAGCTCGAGAGACTCGAAACGAAAGAAAAGACATCATGAGCCCAAACCAATGTCGAGTAGGAAGGTTTCTCATTAGTAACTGGGGCTGACCGACTGTTTATCTGTGTTAGTCTGCATGTGTTTGTGGCTAAAAGAAAACTTTCCATTGTAATATTGCTATGAAAATTGCCTTAGCTCAAATTAATCCTACCATCGGCGATTTTGAACACAACACCGAAAAGATGACGGCCTCCATAGAAAAGGCTGTTAATCATTCCTGTGATCTTATTGTTTTTTCGGAACTCGTTATCTGTGGCTACCCGGCCGGTGAACTTCTGAATAAGAAAGACTTTGTGGCCGCGAACCTGAACCATCTGCGCAAAATGATCGACTCTACAAAGGGAATCGGGGTGATATGCGGCTTTGTAGACAAAAATACAGATCAGCAACTGTACAATTCGGCTCTCCTCTTTGATAAAGGAGAAATCCTCCATCAGGTCTACAAAAGGGTGCTTCCCGCTTGTGGAATCTTTGATGAGAGAAGGTATTTTGAACGAGGTACAGAGTGGTCGTCGTTTTCCTATAAGGGTCGCAAAATAGGACTGACCATCTGTGAGGACATCTGGGATGATAAAGGCTTTTTTTCAAGGAGGCATGACCCTGTCGACCAGGCAGCGCGTATGGCCAAAGAAGGGGCCGACCTAATCATAAATATCTCGGCCTCTCCTTACTATGCCGGCAAGAGAGAGCTGAAGCTGGGCGTCCTTGGTAATATTGCCAAAAAATACAAGGTCCCCCTCCTGTATGTCAATCAGGTTGGTGGCAACGACAGTGTGCTTTTCGACGGCATGAGTATGGCCTTTGATTCAACAGGCCGAGTGGCGGCCAGGGCCCGTGAGTTTGAACAGGACATGATTGTATTTGATACAGATATTGAAAAAGGTGACATCCATCCAATCACGGAAACCAGCGCCGAGTCCATGCTCAATGCCCTGATCATGGGTACACGCGACTATGCTCACAAGTGTGGTTTCAAGAAGGCCTTGGTGGGGATCAGCGGGGGTATAGACTCGGCACTCACGGCCTGCATTGCCGTAAAGGCCCTTGGCAAGGAAAACGTACTGGGGGTCTTTATGCCCTCACAGTACACATCTCAACAAAGCCGCAAGGATGCAAAAACACTGGCGGGAAACCTTCAAATTGAGTTGCTTCATATACCTATCGAACCTCTGTTCAATCAATTCCTGCAATCCCTTTCCCCTGTCTGCGGAGAGACCTCGCACGGTCTGACGGAACAAAATATTCAGGCACGTGTTCGGGCGACCCTGCTGATGGCCCTTTCGAACAAATTCGGCCATCTGGTGCTATCGACCGGAAACAAGTCCGAATCAACGGTCGGCTATTGTACATTATACGGTGACATGGCTGGAGGGCTGGCAGTAATCTCGGACGTTCCCAAGATGATGGTCTATGAACTCGCCCGCCTCATCAACAAGGATGGAGAGACCATTCCAGCAGAAATTCTTCAAAAGCCCCCTTCCGCAGAACTCAAGCCGGGTCAGAAGGACCAGGATGATCTCCCGCCTTATGAGATCCTGGATAGTATATTAAGGGCATATATTGAAGAGAATAAAGACCCGGAGGAAATCACCGGTATGGGCTTTGACCCATCAACAGTCAGAGACGTTATCCACCGCGTTGATCGCAATGAATACAAGCGACATCAGGCGCCCCCTGGGTTAAAGGTCACCACAAAGTCGTTCGGCTACGGAAGAAGATATCCGATTGCAAGGAAGTCCTGGGCATAAAACCCGAACTCCCTTCCTGCTTGCATCTCGTTGACTGCCTGTCCCAATAAAAGACAGGGCTCGATCTCAAAGGTCGTTCCACAGGGATCTGCCATCCCAGGCCGTTCTTTTTGTTGACCCGCCAAACCCAATCTGTTACGTAGGGCACGCCAAAATGTTCGGCTAAAATCGATGGTTATTGATGAAAGGTGACCTTGTATGCCAAGGCGTAAAGATATTAAGAAAGTGATGATTATCAGTTCCGGGCCCATTGTCATAGGCCAGGCCTGCGAGTTCGATTATTCCGGCACCCAGGCCTGCAAGGCGCTTCGAAAGCTGGGCTATGAGATTGTTCTGGTCAATTCCAACCCGGCGACTATCATGACCGATCCCGGTACGGCCGACGTAACGTATATTGAACCGCTGAACCTGGAGGTCATGAAGGAAATCATTAAAAAAGAGAGACCGGACGCCCTCCTCCCCAACCTGGGCGGCCAGTCAGGACTTAACCTTTCCTCAGAGCTTGCCCGTACCGGCGTGCTTGAAGAATACGGCGTCAAGGTGATTGGTGTTGAGGTCGATGCCATCAAGCGCGGTGAAGACCGGATCGCCTTCAAGGAGACCATGAATCGGCTCGGTATTGAAATGCCGAGGAGTGAACCAGCCTTCAGCGTGGAAGAGGCGGAAAAGATCGCCGCCGAGCTCGGCTATCCGGTTGTGATTCGTCCTGCTTATACCATGGGCGGAACCGGCGGCGGCCTGGTTTACAATGTTGAGGATCTCCGCACTGTTGCCGGACGCGGCGTCGCAGCAAGCCTTGTGGGCCAGATATTAGTTGAGGAGTCGGTCTTAGGATGGGAGGAGTTAGAACTTGAAGTGGTGCGCGACGCAAAAAGCCAGATGATTACCGTCTGCTTTATCGAGAATGTGGACGCCATGGGCGTTCACACGGGCGACTCCTATTGTACGGCACCCATGCTGACTATTGATCCTGAACTGCAAGGGCGTCTGCAAAAATGGTCCTATGACATCGTAGAGGCCATTCGGGTAATCGGCGGCACGAACATCCAGTTTGCCCATGATCCAAAGACCGGCCGTGTGGTGGTAATTGAGATCAACCCGAGGACCTCCCGTTCTTCTGCTCTCGCCTCAAAGGCTACTGGATTTCCGATCGCACTGATTTCCTCCATGTTGGCCGCGGGCATGACCCTGGATGAAATCCCTTACTGGAGGGAAGGGACACTCGACAAATACACGCCAGGGGGAGAATACGTGGTGGTAAAGTTCGCCCGCTGGGCATTTGAAAAGTTTGAAGACGCTGAGGACAAGCTCGGTACGCAGATGCGTGCCGTGGGCGAGGTAATGAGCATCGGCAAGACTTATAAAGAGGCCTTACAGAAGGCTATTCGCTCCCTGGAAAATGGACGCTATGGGCTTGGTTTTGTCAAAGACTTTCATGAGCGGTCGCTCGATGAGCTGATGGAACTTCTGGCCGAGCCTTCCAGCGAGCGCCAGTTCATCATGTATGAGGCGCTCCGCAAGGGTGCGGGCGTGAGCACGCTGTATGAAAAGACATTTATTAAGCCATGGTTCATTGAACAGATGAAGGAGCTGGTTGAACTCGAAGAAGAGATACTCAAATACAAGGGGAAGGCCATGCCGGACGACCTCCTGGTCCGGGCCAAAAAGGACGGGTTTTCAGACAGATACCTGTCACGGATTCTCGGCCTGCCGGAAGCGGATCTCAGGCAGCAGCGAATCTCCTTAGGTGCTGTGCAAGGGTATGAACCTGTGCCTGTCAGTGGTGTCGAGGATGCCGCGTACTATTTTTCTACATACAACGCGCCTGACAAAGTAGGTACGAGCAAGAAGCGCAAGATCATGGTATTAGGGGGAGGGCCCAACCGTATCGGCCAGGGGATCGAGTTTGATTACTGCTGCGTACATGCAGCCTTTGCGCTCCGCGACGAGGGTTTTGAATCGATCATGGTCAACTGCAATCCCGAGACTGTCTCAACCGATTACGACACCTCGGACAAACTCTATTTTGAGCCACTGACCGTTGAGGACGTGCTGCGGATCTATGAGAAGGAAAAGCCGGAAGGCGTTATCGTTCAGTTCGGCGGGCAGACACCCCTGAATATTGCAAATGAACTGGCCAAGGCAGGTGTCAGGATCATCGGTACATCACCCGAGACCATAGACCTGGCCGAAGACCGCGACCGCTTCCGCCGCATGATGGAGAAGCTTGGTATTCCCGAGCCTGAATCCGGAATGGCGAGCACCCTGGAAGAAGCCCTTGATGTGGCGGACAGGATAGGGTATCCACTCATGGTCCGTCCGTCCTACGTCCTTGGTGGACGGGGGATGGAGGTGGTCCACGACGAGGAGATGCTCAAACACTATGTAGCCGCGGCCGTGGACGTGTCGCCGGAGAGACCGATCTTGATCGACAAATTTCTGGAAAATGCGATCGAGGCGGAGGCTGATGCAATTGCGGACGGTACGGATGCCTTTGTGCCCGCGGTCATGGAACATATCGAGCTGGCCGGCGTGCATTCCGGAGACTCTGCCTGCGTGATTCCGTCAATCAGCATCCCTGCCGAACACATTGACACCATTTACGAGTATACAAAAAAGATCGCAATGGAACTCAATGTCGTCGGTCTGATGAACATCCAGTATGCCATAGCAAATGACGTTGTTTACGTCCTTGAGGCCAATCCCCGCGCTTCTCGAACCGTCCCTCTGGTATCAAAGGTGTGCAACATCCCCATGGCACGCATCGCCACCCAGTTCATGCTCGGCAAAAAGCTTTCCGAACTTGACTTCCAGCCGAAGTCCATCCCGCACTTCGGTGTAAAGGAAGCGGTCTTCCCATTTAACATGTTTCCAGAAGTCGATCCGCTCCTGGGGCCCGAGATGCGGTCCACGGGGGAGGTCTTAGGAATGTCCGACTCTTTCGGACTGGCCTTTTTCAAGGCCCAGGAGGCCGCATATCAGCACCTTACCTCCAATGGGACCGTGCTTATTACCGTATCCGAAATGGACAGGCAGGCCGTTCTGGAGGTTGCCAAACAGTTCGACAAACTCGGCTTTAAGATCAAGGCGACTATAGGAACCCATGGTTTTTTGGCTGACAACGGCATTGAATCCGAGCCCATCCGCAAGATGCACGAAGGACGGCCCAACATCGTTGACGACATCAAGAATAAGGAGATTCAACTGGTCATCAATACCCCCAGCGGCAAACTGAGCAAGTACGACGATTCCTATATCCGCAAGGCAGCGATAAAGTATAAGGTGCCATACATTACGACAATCGCTGCCGCCAATGCCGCTGCCAGGGGGATCGCCGCTCACCGGCGGGTACAAGGCAGGGTCAGGTCGCTGCAGAGTTATCATATTGATATCAAGTAGCTATAATGTTCATTAAGAATTCTATGACAGAAATCGAGACTTTTGAAAGACATATCGAGGCCCTCACCCGGATCAGCAAGGCAATCACCTCAGACCGCTACATTGAAGATATCCTGCGGCTTGTTGTCACGGTGATGGCAGAGGCCATGCACTCCAAGATCTGCTCGCTATGGCTTTTGGATGACAGCGACAATGCCTTTAAACTGCGTGCCACACAGAGTATGAGTGAGGATTATCTGAAGGAGCGCTCACTGAAGATAGGTGAAGGGATCGTGGGACAGGTCGCTCTTACCAGGGAGCCCAGGTCGGTTACAAATGTGCTGGAAGAGCCCGATTACAAAGAAAAGGATCTGGCCGAAAAAGAGGGACTGGTCTCTATGCTGAGTGTGCCCATGGTGGTCAAGGATAGGGTTGTCGGCGTGATTAACTGCTACACATCCCATCCTCATGAGTTCACGGAAACCGAAAAGAATGTGTTGATCACAGTGGCCGGCGAAGCGGCGGTGGCTATAGAGAATACCGAATTGATGGTAAAAACCAGGGTGATCCGGGAGGAATTGGAGACCCGAAAGCTGGTGGAACGGGCCAAGGAGGTTCTCATGCGCCGGCGCAACATGAAAGGGGATGAGGCGTACAGGTGGATACAAAAGCGCAGCATGGACTTGCGCAAGTCCTTGCGCGGTGTATCTGAGGCGATCCTGCTTTCAGAGGAGTTTTATTAGCCTCTCCCCGGGAGCCTATCCATAACTCAGAAAAAATAGCTTGACAAAAAAAAACAGCACGGTTAAGTTGCACATTGCTTTACTAAGACTAAGACTTCGCACAAAGGCGTGGGAAGTCTTTTGTTTGTGAGACAGACAAAGGCGTCTATTCCATTGGGGTAGACGTCTTTTTTTGTTGGAAATTACTAAAGTGTAGGAGGACAACGGCTTATGAATTTACATCAACCCAATGCCAACGAAGCTTTACGGACCAAAAATCGTTCCCGCAGTGTGGCCCCGCAGTCAGGTATCTGCAGCCGGTGTGTGGATGGATGCAAGGGTAATTGCGACATGTTCAATGCTACATTCCGTAGCCGCGAACTGCTTTATCCTGGTCCTTTCGGCGGAATCACCGCGGGCGCGGACAAGGACTATCCCGTCGACTATTCTCATCTTAACATCATGGGGTATGCCTTGGGGGCGGAAGGAACCAAGGCCGACCCTGATCATGCCACTTTTCCAGCAGTAAATACCGAGACCTCCTTTGGGGTTACGGAAAAAGTGAAGATGAAGATCCCGATGTTTACCGGGGCCCTCGGCAGCACGGAGATCGCGCGCAAGAACTGGGAGCACTTTGCCATTGGCGCTGCAATCACAGGAATAACCCTGGTTTGCGGTGAGAACGTTTGCGGCATTGACCCGCAATTGGAGATAGATAAAAATGGCAAGATTAAAAAATCTCCGGATATGCGGCGCAGGGTAGAAGAATACCGCCGATATCATGAGGGATACGGTGATATCCTGGTTCAGATGAATGTTGAGGATACGCGGCTCGGCGTGGCAGAGTACGTCCTGGATAAGCTCGGCGTGGAAACCATTGAACTAAAATGGGGCCAGGGCGCCAAGTGCATTGGCGGCGAAATCAAAGTCAACTCTCTTAAGCGGGCGCTGGAATTAAAAAGGCGGGGTTACATTGTTACGCCGGACCCGGAAAGCAAGGTGAACCAGGCTGCTTTCAAGAGCGGCGCGATTAAAGAGTTCGAACGCCACTCCCGCCTGGGATTTATAGATCAAGAGGGCTTTATGAAAGAGGTCGAACGGCTTCGCAAGTTAGGTGCAAAGCGGGTAACGTTGAAGACAGGTGCCTACCCCATGCGTGAAGTGGCTATGGCTATACGCTGGTCTTCTGAGGCCGAGATTGATCTTTTGACCTTTGACGGCGCACCCGGAGGGACCGGCATGAGCCCCTGGCGCATGATGGCCGAGTGGGGTGTGCCCTCTATATATCTCCATTCCATGGTTTATGAACTCTGCCGGCGACTCGCCGACAAGGGTGCGCGCGTCCCGGATATTGCCTTTGCAGGTGGTTTCTCCTCTGAGGATCACATATTCAAAGCACTTGCCCTGGGAGCCCCTTTTTGCAAGGCCGTATGTATGGGACGGGCACTGATGATCCCGGGCATGGTAGGCAAAAATATCGGCCGCTGGCTTGCCGGTAAAGACGGGGGCCTTCCAAAGACAGTCTCAAAGTATGGCTCCACAAAAAAACAGATCTTCGTGTGCTACGAGGAATTGAAGGACAACTACGGAAAAGAGGTCGACAAGTTCCCATTAGGCGCAATAGGAATCTACAGTGCCGGAGAAAAGCTCCGCGTGGGCCTTCAGCAACTCATGGCGGGCGCACGGAAATGGAGAGTCGATCTGTTTTCCAGAAAAGACCTGGCGGCGTTGACCGAGGAGGCATCCAGGGTAACCGGCATTCCGTACATCATGGACGCTTACAGGGAAGAAGCCTTGGAAATCATTGATGCCTAACATCGCGTACACCTAATATCTTAGCATCTAACCGGTGGGTTCCCGGTTTGAGCCCAGCGGTTTTCTTATCCCAAAATTGGAAGTAGATCCTATTCCTTTTCCAAAATCTCCTTTATTTTTGAAGAGAGTACTTTCACGGTGAAGGGTTTCTGAATAAAGCCGTTACAGCCCCGTGCCAATATCTCGGTTGCTTCACCATCAACACTGAAACCACTCGAAAGCAAGACTTTTATATCCGGGTTTATCTCTTTCAAACGGTCATAGGCCTCGCCACCACCTATATCCGGCATAACCATGTCCAAGACAATTATCTCTATCTCATTCCAATTCTTCCTGTAAACCTTGATCGCCTCTTTCCCGTCCCTGGCTGTAAGTACCCGGTATCCCATCGCCTCCAACAACTCCCGGCCGACCTCCAAGATTACCTCTTCATCATCTACCAGGAGGACCGTTCCGGTTCCTTTAACGAATGGTTTGGCGGCTCTGACAGCTTCCCAGGCCTTTTTTTCTGATGCAGGGAGATAAACATTAAAGGTGGCCCCTCGCCCTTTCTTGGAATCGACATCTACATACCCGCCGTGGCCCTTTATGATACCGTATACAGAAGCCAGACCAAGACCGGTCCCGCGGCCCCTCTCCTTAGTTGTAAAGAACGGATCAAAGATGTGCTCCAGGGTCTTTTTGTCTATGCCCTCTCCTGTATCGGTCACCGTTAACAGCACATAGTTGCCGGGCTTTGGATCATAGAGCTCGGCCTTCATATCCTTGTGGGTGGTATTCATTGTCTTCAAGATAAGATCCCCGCCGGAGGGCATGGCATCTGCAGCATTTACAAACAGATTAAAAAGCACCTGCTCGATCTGCCCGGAGTCTGCCTCTATTGCAAATAAGTCCCCGGCAAGCTCTCGGTGAATCGCAATCTCCTTTTTGGTCCTGCCAAAGTTCTCAGAGGTCTCTTCCACTAATCGGCTCAGGTCAATAGGCTTGACCTCATATCTCCCCTTCCTGGCATATCCAAGAAGGTATGAGGTCAGCCTGGCGCCGCTTTGAACCTGCTTTTCAATCTTCTTTAGCCGCTCATGATATGGGTGAGCAGGATCCATATCCATAGACATTAAAGAGATATTCCCCTGAATACCCATAAGCAGGTTATTAAAGTCATGGGCAACGCCTCCGGCTAAGGTGCCGATTGCCTCCATCTTTTGGGCTTGTTCGAATTGGGCTTGAAGTCTCTTTTGTTCGGTAATGTCTCGTAAAATGTGAATACTCCCTGCGGGATTCCCATCACGATCCAGGTAGATGCCTCCGCTTATACTGACATCAACAATATTTCTTTTCTTGGTGTATCGACGGCTTTCAATGCCGGAAAAACCCCCTCCCGCCAGCACCTTGTCTATCATCATTTGGGTTTCAGGCCGGTTCTCCTCTGGAACATAATCTATCCTGCCGCCCAAGAGTTCCTCCAGGGTCCACCCAAAAACTTTCGTGAAAGCCGGATTTAAGTAGATAACCTTCCCGTCCATGTCATAGACGACAACAGGATCAGGAGATGCCTCCAAGACTGTGCGATATTTTTCCTCGCTCTCCTCTAACGCCTCCTGTGTCCGCTTGCGCTCGCCTATTTCTCCCCTGAGTTCCAGTGCATATATTGTCGATTGTTCATAAGCAATCTCCGTCCGCTTAATGGTCTCGCGTAGCTCCTCCTCTGCGCGCTCGCGCTCGGCAAGCCGTTCTTCTTCAATCTGAAAGATATCCCAGAAGAGACGTGCAACCATATTGTCCATAAATCTGACGTGCTTTGGTAGTGTCTCGCGGATCTCATCGGCCACCTCGTCACGCCCCGTCAGTTCGATGATCATGTTTAGATTCTTAAGTTTATACAGGTCCCGGTAGTCCTTTGTGGTGTAAATCCCCTTTCCCTGGGCGTAACGGTAACCTACAGCCTTGGGATTGGTACAGGCCACCCCGAGGAGCTTCATCCAAAGCTGGCCGAGCCTTTTGGCAAATATCATATCTATAATCGCCTTGCACCCGGAACCGCCACCTACAATAGCTACGTTAAGAACCTTATCCTGTTTCGTCATTTGATCCTTTTTGAAGCTTCCTGAAGTCCCTACAGACCGTTGCCCAAATCAAGATGCTCTAAATATACCTTAACATCTTGAAAGGTCAAGGAAATTCTGTTAGCTTCGATTAAATATAAAAGGTGTGGCTTGATTGTAATTCTTAAAGATGTATTATAAAAGGAATTAGTGACGTTATCCTCAACAAGATGGAGGGCTTATGTCCGGGGTCTTTGAGGTGTGTGTGAAAACCGATTTCTCCGCGGCCCATTCCCTGAGAGGTTACCAGGGTGATTGTGCCCGTGTACATGGGCATAACTGGATCATCGAAGTCTTTGTCAGGTGCAAGGAACTCGACGAGATCGGCATCGGCATCGATTTCATGGATGTCAAAAAAGCCGTCAAAGACGTCCTCCAAGGCCTTGATCACTTCAACCTTAATGATCTCCCGGCTTTCAAGAAAGTGAATCCAACGTCTGAGAATATCGCAAGGTTTCTGTATAAAGAGCTGGGTAATAAGCTTAATTCCGCCGTAGTGAAAGTTTCCAGGATCAAAGTATCCGAAACACCTGGTGCCGGCGCTTTCTACTGGGAGGAATAGGTGGCGCTAAAGGTAAACGAGATCTTCTACAACATCCAGGGGGAATCCTCCTATGCCGGCCGGCCCTGCGTTTTTGTCAGACTGACCGGTTGTAACCTCAGATGTTCGTACTGTGATACCCGGTATGCTTACGAAGACGGAGAAAAACTGGAGATCGCTGAAATTGTAAGCCGGATCGTATCTTACCAATGCAATCTCGTCGAAGTCACGGGCGGAGAGCCCCTTATCCAGGGAGATACACCGCTCCTTGTCCGTCGCTTACTTGAAAAAGGTTATGAGGTTTTGATGGAAACCAATGGCAGCCAGGACATCAGCCGGGTCGATAACCGTTGCGTGAAGATCGTCGACATTAAATGCCCCTCAAGTGGAGAGACGAGCCGGAATGACCTGGGAAACCTGAGCAGGCTAACGGAAAAAGACGAAATCAAATTTGTCATTGGAGACAGGGCGGATTATGAATACGCCAAGAAAATACTCGATCTAATGGATACCGGTCCTGTAAGAAAAACTTTGGTCCACTTCTCGCCAGCCTCAGGAAAGATACAGCCCAAAAGATTGGCGGAATGGATCCTGGAAGATCATCTGAATGTTAGGGTTCACATACAATTACACAAGATCATCTGGCCACATGAGCAAAAAGGGGTCTAACCCCGGCTAACAAAAAGTACATTAACTACCCGACATCATACACTGGGGTCATGATGTCTTTTCTGGAGTGACTGGCGGGAGGGCGCCGTAAACACCAGCCCGGGAGACTCGGAACGAAAGAAAAAACATTGTGACCCCAAACCAATGTCGAGTAGAAATTTTTATTAGTAATTCAATGAGCAAAAAAAAGAAAGCCATTGTTCTTTCCAGCGGCGGGGTCGATTCGACCACGGCAATGGCCATGGCCAAGCGTGAAGGCTACGAGATCTACAGCCTCAGCTTCCGCTATGGACAGCGTCATGCCATTGAGTTGGAGGCGGCCCAGAGGATTGCAAAAGCGCTTGGTGCCAAACAACACCTGGTAATCGATATTGACCTGGCAAAGGTAGGCGGCTCCGCTCTTACCAATGATATCGATGTGCCAAAGGATAGAACTAATCAGGAAATGCAAAGAGAAATTCCGGCTACTTATGTACCGGCGCGTAACACTATCTTTCTTTCCTATGCCCTGGCCTGGGGAGAGATACTGGAGGCCCCTGATATCTTTATAGGGGTGAACGCCGTTGATTACAGCGGATATCCTGACTGCCGTCCCGAATACATCGAGGCTTTTGAACGCATGGCAAACTTAGCCACCAAAGCGGGAGTTGAAGGCAAAACGAGAATCAGAATCAAGACACCCCTTATTCAGATGAGCAAGGCTGAAATAATCAGAACAGGGATTGAGTTAGGGGTTGATTATAGCATGACTCACAGTTGCTACGACCCATCACCGTCAGAAAAGGCTTGCGGCCGATGCGACAGTTGCCTTCTAAGAAAGAAGGGTTTCCGGGAGGCCGGTATCCCGGACCCAACGGAGTATGTCGGCTAAGTAACTAATGAGAACGTTTTGTACCCGACATTGGTTTGGGGTCATGATGTCTTTTCTTTCGTTCCGAGTCTCCCGGGCTGGTGTTTTTTGTGACTTATCTGCAGGGGCATTCCTTGCCCCCTCCGCATTCTCCCGCAAGCGGGAGCTGCGGTCTCCCCCACAGATAAGCCACAAAAACACGGCGCCCTACCGCCAGTCACTCCAGAAAAGACATCATGACCCCAGTGTATAATGTCGTCGGGTAGTTAATGTACTTTTTAGTAAGATTACCTGTGTTACCAAGGAGAGCACAATATTATTAACAATTTCACTTTGAAGCATATCAAGACATATAGTACATGAAAATCAATTGTCACTGTCATATCTTTAGCCCCGATTGTGTCCCTTTGGAATTCCGCAAACGCTTTTTCCTGGACGTGAAAAATCCAATAGACCGACTTTTTCACCGGCTTCTCAGAAGAATTTTGCCGGAGGATTCCAAGCTTGAAAACTTGTTGGACATCATTGATATGCCCATCTCCGAGATCGCGCAGAAATTAGTTGATGAAATGGATGAGGCCGGCATAGATATCTGCACACCCTTAATGATGGACATGGAGTATTGCGAGAAGTTTGGGGGTGCCACAAAGAGTTTCAATGATCAGATAATAGAAACTATGGCCACAGTTGAAGCTATAAACAAGAAATACAATCGCATACGCATGCTTCCATTTATTGCGGTCGATCCCCGTAGAGAAGGTATGGTAACCATCGTAAAAGATGCTCTAAGAGGCGGAGCGTTCAAGGGGGTTAAGATCTATCCTGTCATGGGATTTACCCCGGACGACAGAAGGCTGTATCCGATATATCAATATTGTGTGGATAATAACATACCCATAACAGCCCACTGTGAAAACGGCGGTATTCCGGGCCTTAAAGATTATTATCGCCTGGCAAACCCGAAATACTGGGCCGTAGTTTTACAGGAATTCCCCGAGCTAACACTGAATCTAGCCCATAATGACCGCACAGGATCTCCCTGGCAAACTAAGATCGCTCAGCTAATCAAAGCCTGCCCCAATGTTTATACCGATATTTCATATGATATTGAGATGTGGTTTATGCCCAGGAGATACTTCAAAGATATAAAACGGATGCTCGGGACGGCGAAAATTCAGGACAGGCTCCTTTACGGCACTGATTGGTACATGGGACGATGCCTTTGGACTGAAAGTTCTTACCTGAAATGGTTCCTGGAATACTCGAAAAAGATTTTTTGGTGCCGGGTGGAATTTACAGACCAAGAGATAAAAAGGTTGACCGAGGATAACCCAAAAAGATTTCTGGGGTTGTAGGGCAGGAAGCGAGACGCAAAAAATTGACGACTCCAATAAACACCTATTCGTCGATCTCTTGCTCTATGATCTTGTCTGGTGTCGGCGTGAGAGTATCTCTTGTGGCTTTGACGGCAGGCTTCTTTTGAGAATGATCGAGTTCCGTTTTTCTTCTTACAACCATGTCAACCTGTTTTTGCAACAGAGAGATCCCCTCTTTGAGTGTTTTTATCTCCTTCTGTAAAATAGAGATTCTTGCCTGGTAACCCGACCACTTATTTTTGAGGATATTTCCGAACTCTTCCTTATCTAATTTATGTTCTAAAAGATCCTTGACAGCCAAGTCTTGTTTTTGTCGATCCTTTTTTAGCCTTTCGATGATTTGAACGATCCCTGTCACCTCTTTCTTCAATGTCTTATCCAGATCTTCAACGACCTGCCTTTGCTCGCGTAGCTCATTCCGCAACCCTGTCAAAATTTTAGCAACTTTGGCAGAATGTTTCTTTACAGCGTTATCCAGGGTCTTCTTATCTGTTTTCGACGCAGCGAGCTTTTTGATCGCGCGGTTATTTCTTTTTAGGTCTTGTTTGATCAAAGCAGACGATTTCTCAAGACCGGACACACCATCGATTAACGATTTTTCGAGTTTTTCATACTGTTGTGAAAGTGATGCTATCTTATCGACAACATCTTCAGACAAAATTTGCACTTCCTTTGATCCGATGTTTCTCGTTTTACTCAGCTTATCACTCAGGTCAAAGTAGACAAATAGCAAGATTGCACACAAGAGGCACGGCGCAACTATTGACAATAATGTGATTCGATGACTTAACCTTTGAATCTGCGGTTCCAGCCGTAGATCCCGCATTTCATCCTGATAAGAAAAATCAGAAGGTTCTTCGTCTATCTTGATCTCCTTTTCAAAACCGATTTCATCCCCTTGATCCTCTTTAGTTGGAAAGTTACTCACTGTATCCCCCTAAGTTCAGCATGGATTGCCTGATCTTTTTCAAAAATCAGCACCCTGCCAGGTATCCAGACAACCCCGAAAATAGCATGTTTTCGTCTCTTTTGCCAATGGATTATGTGAGGCGACGTCTCTGAACGAAGGATGCCCCCGGCACTTGCCTGACGCACATGGCACCAAATTTGCGGTATTCTCGAATTTTGGGGTTGATTTTTTCTTGTCTAAAATATAGGAATAATCTTCTTCGCATATTGGAAAAGTACACGGGGCTGTTTTCGGCTGGTTATTCGGTGAGCTTATTTTGCGGTAAAAATCAAGGATTGGAGAGGAGTTTTCATGAGTGAATCTGTCAATGAATTGAGAAACATCGGACTGGTAGGCCATGGGGGAGGAGGAAAAACCTCCCTGGCAGAGGCTTTATTGTTTGATGCCAAGGTCACCAATCGTTTAGGAAGTGTGGATGATGGTAATAGCGTGATGGACTTTGAGCCTGAAGAAGTGCGTCGGCACATTAGCATCAGCTCGGCCTTCCATCAGTATTCCTGGAAACAACACAAGGTAAATATCATTGATACCCCCGGAGACGCCAACTTCTTCTCAGACACCCGATACTGCCTGCAGGGTGCCGACGGAGCTATTGTAGTAATAGAAGCGATCGACGGCGTCAAGGTACAGACCGAACAGGCCTGGGAATTTGCAGACCAGTTCGAGATGCCAAGAGCGATCTTTATAAACAAGATGGATCGTGAACGAGCCGACTTTTTCGGGACCGTAAAGGATGTGGCCGGAATCTTCGCCCCAAAACCGATTCTCTTGCAATTGCCCATAGGTGCTGAAGAAAACTTCAAGGGTGTCGTCGATCTAATCAGCCAAAAGGCCTATCTTTACGAACAGGATAGAAAAGCTAAGGCAGGGGATATCCCCGCGGAAATTCAAGACCAGGTTACAACAGAGCGGGAGGCCCTTATTGAAAATATCGCTGAAGCCGATGACGAACTCCTGGAAAAATATTTGGATGGTCAAACCCTTACCAATGAAGAGCTTATGCACGGGTTGCGCGCCGGCACACTCGGTCGGGCCTTTGTTCCCGTGCTGTGCGGTTCAGCAACCAGGAATATTGGGATCGATCGGTTGATGGATTTCATAAATGATTGTTTCCCGTCTCCCCTTGACCAAGGTCCCAGGGTCGGCATCGACAGTGGCAAAGACACGATAGAACGCCGCCCTGCTCCTGATGAGCCTTTTTCAGCGTTGGTTTTTAAGACAATTGCCGACCCGTATACAGGAAGGCTCAGTCTCTTCAGGGTCTATTCCGGAACCATAAAGCCGGACGGGACCTTCTATAATGCAACTAAGCAAACCAAGGAACGATACGGACAACTCTTTCAGATGGCCGGCAGGGAGCAAAAGAGTGCTCCACAGGCAGGCCCGGGCGATATCGTGGCCGTCGCCAAACTAAAAGAGACCGCCACAGGGGACACCCTGTGTAATGAGCCGAACAAGATACGCTTTGAAAGCGTCGAGCCGCTGCCGACCCTCATGTCATATGCCATTCAGCCCAAGGCAAAAAAAGATGAGGACAAGGTATTTATGTCCCTTTCCAAGTTACTGGAGGAAGATCCTGCCCTCAGGTTGAACAGGAACGCGCAGACCAGAGAGATTATCATCTCCGGCATGGGACAGATTCACCTGGAGACCATGACCGAGAAGCTCAAGCGCAAGTTCGGCGTTGAGGTAAACCTGAAAACTCCCAAGGTCCCTTACAAGGAAACGATTAAACAGCCGGTTAAGGGTGTGATATATCGTCACAAGAAGCAGTCAGGCGGAAGAGGTCAGTTTGCCGAAGTACATTTTGATATCTTGCCACTTGAAGAGGGTAAAGGCTTTGAGTTCGAAGAGGCCTTATCGGGTATGAACGTGCCACGAAACTTTGTGCCGGCAGTAGAAAAGGGCCTCGTTGAAGCCATGCAGTCCGGTGTCCTGGCTGGTTGTCCGGTTGTGGATATAAAAATCCGCTTCTATGACGGCAAGTCCCACGATGTGGACTCTTCTGAAATGGCATTCAAGATTGCCGCATCCATGTGTTTTAAAAAAGGCGTACAAGACGCTAAACCCACCTTGCTCGAGCCGATCATGAACCTGGCAGTCACCGTGCCCGAGGACTACATGGGCGATGTCATAGGAGACCTGAACGGCAGGCGCGGCAAGGTCCTTGGCATGGATACTAAGGGTAAAAGACAAATCATACGCGCACAGATACCCATGTCTGAGACCTTGAGCTATGCCCCTGATCTTACTTCCATGACCGGCGGCAGGGGGGCCTTTACGACCGAGTTTGACCATTACCAGGAGGTACCGGCTCAGATCGTCCAGAAGGTCATAGAACAGGCTAAGAGCAAAGAGTGATCTGGTGTGGGGATTCGATTATGGATTGCACCTCTTGCACGGGCTATAGCCCGCCCAAAAAGCGTCGTATTTGGCCTTGAAGATGTTTCGGTGTTTGAAGGCCGTGGCCTTACCAAATGGACACGTCATCCTGTGGAAACGCCTTGAATGACGATTGCCGAGAAATGGGCCTTTTTGATCCAGGAACCCCGCCCACATCCCCAACCTTTTTGCCATGGCTTCTTGCTGAAGACGAAGCAGCAGCGAATCGTATTTAGTGTTTGGTCTGCGAAACACATAAAAGGCATACCCGGCCTTTATCAGTTCAGCGTTAACAAAAGTGTTGTCCTGCAAAAAGACGTAGGCCAGCACGCGGCCATACTGATCATGTTTTTCCGGGCCAAACTCCAGGCGGACCTTCTTCTTGTATACCAATTTCCGGTTAAAATCCCCGGCCTCAGGACCAAACCTCTCCGCGGGTCTGTTTTCGTGTGCCACTTCCGGGGCATTGATCCCAATATATCGAACCCGCCTTCCATCAGCCAGTACAACAGTATCCCCATCATCCACCCATCGCACTAAGTGAAACGAAGCAGCTGAAGCCGCCTCATACAGGCAGAAAAACATCAGCAGAACAGCGGCCACAAAGAATGTAGACCCTAATGTCGCATCATAAACAACACGGCGAAAGAATAAATAAACAATTCTAATAAAGGGTTTCATTGGTATTGAAACTTATAAAGCTCCTACATAAGAAATGTTTGCGTTAAATTATAGAATTCCCGGCCTTTTTCCCCTGTTTTTCCTGTCCGATCAGCCGCTTGCGTCAAATGCCAAATCAATGGCTCGCATATTGTCTTTTTGCACGAACCGGTGTATTGTTCAATGAATTTGCAACCATTGGCCAAAAAAGCACAATCAACTCAAGCAGCGCAATTGGCAATTGGGGTCAAACCTTGATTTGTGATTAAAGATTGACAATATTTTGAGGTTCATATAACATTTCAGAATCATGGCAAGACAATGGAGAATACAATACCCAGGCGCACTATATCATGTGCTTTCCCGTGGGAATGATCACCAGGACATTTTCCTGAGTGAAAAGGATAAACAATTATTTCTAGAAATCATTGGTGAATTGACCGAACGTTTTTCCGTCGAGGCCTATGCTTTTGTGTTGATGAATAACCACTACCATTTGCTTCTGAAAACGGTTCGGCCCAATCTATCAAAAGCGATGCAGTGGTTGGGCACTGCATACACAAGGCGGTTTAATCTGCAGAATAATAAAAGCGGCCACCTTTTCCAGGGTCGTTTCAAGAGTATATTGATTGAAAACGATGCTTACTTGTTACGCCTATCGTGTTATATCCATCGAAATCCGTTAAGAGCCGGAATGATCAAACGTTTGGCTGACTATCCTTGGAGCAGTTATCGTTATTATGCCTATAAGAAAAAGCCCCCTGCATGGCTGGCAACTGGTCTAATCTTGAGCCAGTTGCATGCCGCTGACAAGCGCAGAGCCTATCGAATGAAGGTTCAACAATATTCGAATGAAAAGAATAGCATCTGGGAGGATATAAAACACGGACTGATATATGGATCACAAGATTTTGTGGATCAAATCAGGTCAAGATACTTGTCCGACTCTCAACAGGCCGAATTACCGCAGCACAACAGAATGCTTGGTGACATTCAGCCAGAGGTGATTGTGCAGCGGAGCTCTGTTATATTGAACTGCGATTTGGAGACTATGAAACAATCACGGCGAGTGTCGGAAACAGATAAGAATAACAGGGATATGATGATATACCATTTGTGGGAAAACGGTGGGATCACAAACGAGCAGATCGGCCAGTTATTTGGCCTAACCTATTCATCAATAAGTCGCCGCGTACGTGATTTTTCCGAACGCTGCAAGAAAGATAAAGGCCTTAAAAAGAATTATGGTTGGCTAAAATCACAAATCAAGGTTTGACCCCAAAAGCGTCATTGTTAGCTTTGCAGCGGGAATCGGTGTGAAAGCTACAACCGCAGCAATATCAGCAACATTCCAGAAGGTGTTTGGTTCAAGACCTGACCTTGAAAAGCGATTAGCGCAACCCGCTTCACCTGCTGATTTTGAAAATGCACTTGCCGAGGCAACTGGTGTGCTTGAAGCGCTTGCTGGGTCTGGTTCCATTTCGATTGATGGTGCTTTGATTAGCGCCCTTAGAGCAGCCCGTTTCGATCACCAAAATGGTTCAATTCGCATCGGCAACACAACAATCTCGGCTCCCTTACTGCACACAGGGGGCATAGGCAAGGGACAGACCGTTATAGAAGGCAATACAGAGTTGCGTTCGAAAGGTACAGGTATCAAAGTTGGGAAAGGGGCTGGAATAATCATCAAGGGAAATGCTGGAATCAAACAAACTTAGCCCTCCAACCCGTCAGTTCACCTGACAGGTGTTTCGCTGCGCTTCACACCTGCCGGTGACTTCATCGTTAGCCTGAGGAATATAAAAATGACAGAAACAACACTAAGCATTATTGCACTCATCATCTCAACAATAACGATAGTGTGGACGCTGTATTACAACCTTTCCCAAAAAAGAACCTCCAGCGTGCGTTATGTACTGGAGCTTTACTCTAATTTCTACACCCAAGAAATGATTGCAGCTAGAAGAATTACATGGCACGACTTGGGTGAAATGATGGACAAAGATGCAAGTCTTACTTGGAAAAAATTATGGGAAGACAATAATGATAGCGATCAAAGAATTTACAATCATTTGCAGTTGGTATTGCAGTTTTGGTTTCAATTATATGCACTTGACAAAAAAAGGCTTCTTGATCGCAAGCTTGCGTTTGAATTGTTTGGTTATCAATTTGGTATGTGGCGTGATCACTTATCGAAACTTGCAAAAAACACACAAAAATATGATGATTTACAACCGGATGTTTTCAAATCAATCTTAGAAAACCAGCTCGATTGGTTGAGCTCAAGCGGCTAACCATTGCATTCACCAGACGGCAAGAAGCGCTGCGGCGCTGATGCGGCAAGTTTGGATGGGCCGCTGGTGATGCAGGTCGTTAAGAGATGCGAAATGGACGAAAAGAAGCATCGCGGTCGGAGATAAAGGATTCGGACAAAAGCCAGGATGGGTGCACAGGCCGTGGGGCGAAAAGTATTTGGGGAAAACGGTAATTATGAATTAAGGGAAACCCAAATCCCTTACACTCCTCTTTTTAGCCCTGAAAAGTTAGTGCTAATTTCCATCTGGTGTCCATCTGGTGTCACATCTTGATTAGTGTATTAATTGACATCTGTTTACGCAGATGCTATTGAAGAAACATGTCAAGACCATGGAGAATTGAGTTTAAAGGCGCCCTATATCACGTTCTTTCACGGGGAAACGAACAGGGAGATGTATTTTGGGATGATGATGATCGGAACTGTTTCATTGGCCTTATGGGTAGAATGTCCGATCGCTTTGATGTGGATATTTTTGCCTATGTATTGATGGACAACCATTACCATATTCTTCTTCGAACAAACAATCCCAACCTTTCAAAAGCAATGCAGTGGCTTGGGGTCACTTATACAAGACGTTTTAATAACCGCCATGCCCGCAGTGGTCATCTGTTTCAAGGCAGGTTTAAGAGTCTTATCGTAGAAAATGATGCTTACCTTGTCCGTTTGTCATGCTATATTCATCGCAATCCCTTAAGGGCCGGTATAGTTAAAAGGCTTATTGATCATAAGTGGAGCAGTTATCCGGTATACGCCTATAACCGAAAGTATCCCGAATGGTTGAAAACAGATACTGTCTTGTCGCAGTTTGGTACAGATAGTCCGCAACTATCCTATCGGAAAACGGTGCAGAGATATTCAAAAGAGGAAGCATCTCTGTTCGAAGAGCTGCGCTATGGTCTATTCTTTGGGACAGCCGGATTTGCCGATAGACTGAAATCCAGATTTTTAAAAGAAGCCCACCCGGAACTACCTCAACAGATAATGCTGCTTAAGAAGCATAAGCCTGAAAAACTACTGCGAGACTTATCCGATGCCTTGGGATGCGATCTTGAATCATTCAGAGAATCTTTAAGGATACCGGAAAAAGATAAGGCGGCCCGGGATCTGATGATATATTTTTTGTGGCAAACAGGACGTTTTACAAACCGGAAGATATCAGAAGTGTTCGGCCTGTCGTACTCATCCGTTAGTAAACGAGTTGGTATTTTCAGAGAAAAACTTCGCGTCGATAAAACCTTTAAAAAGAAATATGACGGGATAAGTGCGCTAATCAAGATGTGACACCTATGCTCTCTTGTGGCAGTGTCCAAGGTGACCGTGAATGGTATACGATTTTTCAATCCGGTAATCAGAGTGCTATTAACGCTGAAATCGACCGAATGTTTGAACTCGACTAAAATGCAGATAAGTCTTAAATGAAAACTCTAACAAAGGCATTGAGGTGGATTTTAAAAAGCTGGCGCTTTTCAAAACCACTCACGCCTGTCGTTAGCATAAAAATAAAAGGATAAACAAAATGAAAGAATGGTACGAAGAATTATTTGAAAATTATGCTGAGACCTATGATTCTGAAGAATTTACCAAGGGAACAATCGGAGAATGCGATTTCATTGAAAAAGAAATCAATTATGACAAAACAGTGAAAATACTTGATGTCGGATGCGGAACTGGCAGGCATGCAATTGAGTTATCAAATAGGGGATATATTGTTACTGGTATTGATTTATCAGAAACCCAACTTGCAAGAGCCAGGCAAAAAGCAGAAAGTCACAATCTAAAGATTGATTTTCAGAAACAAGACGCAAGAAATCTGCCTTTTATCGATGAATTTGATGTTGCAATAATGCTTTGTGAAGGTGGTTTTCCATTGATGGAAACAGATGAAATGAATTATGAGATACTGAAATGTGTGACAAAATCGCTAAGAGATCATGGGAAAATTATATTCACAACCCTAAATGGCCTCTTCCCTATATTCCATTCTGTAAAAGATTTCTTTGCTGCAGAAAAAAGAGACGGTGGTGCTACATATAAAGATAATACTTTTAATCTGATGACATTCCGTGATCACAACATCACAGAATTTGTTGATGATTTTGGAAATAAAAAATCTCTTAATTGTGATGAAAGATACTATATTCCATCAGAAATCACATGGCTATTAAAATCATTAGATTTTAATAGTATAGAAATATTTGGAGCAAAGCTAGGTGCTTTCAGCCGAAACGATACATTAACAACCGAAGACTTTGAAATGTTAGTAATAGCAGAAAAATGACAAAATGCTAACAACGCACTACAGCGGACGTAAATCGCGGCTCCGCCGCGCTTCCCGCCGCTGAGTTTGAATGTTGATTTTTCTATTGACAATTATGCCTATATGATGCATATATATGCATATGAGAACGACATTGAACATAGACGACGACATCCTCAAAAAAGCGTCACAATTGACGGGAATTAAAGAAAAAACCGCATTGGTGAGGCAGGGCTTGGAAGCTTTGATTGCCCGAGAGAGCAGCAAGCGCCTGGCGAAACTGGGTGGGACTGAGAACGATCTGATGCCGATACCACGACGTAGATCGGCAAAATCTTAGTGATGGTTCTGGTGGACACCTCCATATGGGTCAATCATCTGTGCAAGGGTGATCGTCATCTTGAGAGCCTTCTGCTGGCTGGTGAAGTGGCCTGCCACCCATTCATCATTGGTGAGTTGGCTTGCGGAAACATCAGAAACCGGTCTGAAATCCTTTCCTTGCTGAAAACCTTACCTTCAACGTCAATTGTTGATATGACCGAATACCTTTTCTTTGTCGAACAAAACCATTTGTTTGGTTTGGGGATAGGGTTTGTTGATGTACACCTTCTATCATCCGCTAAATTGTCCGGCATTCCTTTGTGGACAGCAGACAAGAGACTAAAAGAAGCAGCTCTTCATCTAAAGATTTCTTATAAATAATCCAGCAATGATAACCACTGCAGGGAGTTTCAATCATCAATCGTCATTGACCAACAACCACCCCGCAATGCCGTGCGGCGCTCTCATCCAGCATTTTTGATAAGCCGCCGCGATCTTCGGGCACGAAACCCAGTGCCCTTTCCCACACATCTTTGTCCTCCATACAAAAATAGAGCATCACATCAGGGGCCAGCTCTTTGATCCAGGCTGCCATCTTCTTGTAGAGTTCAATGCGCAAGGGCTTAAAATATCTCGTCTTGCCATCCAGGCCCTGTATAAACTCGCCATAGATAATCTTCGATTTTTGAAATCGTTTTTGGATGACCGGTTTTAAAGACGGCATAAAGCGAAACGAGCCGAGACTGATCCAAACAATGTTTTGGGCTGAAACACTTGTAAAAAGTTCTCTTACCAATCTTTTATAATCCTTTTCCCAGCCCTCATACAAAATCAAGGGATCAAAATGAAATGCCAGTGGATACCCCCAGGTCTCACACTGAGCGGCAGCCCTTAGGCGTGCCCGCATCCCGGCAGTGCCGCGTTCCTCGCTCCGGATAACGGCCGGGGTATTGAGAGACCAGGCCATAATGGTCTTTTTATTGTGCTCCAGGCCCCTGAGATTTTCAACTGCCGTTGTCTTTGTTTTCAATTCCAAAACGACCCTATCCTGTTGAGCAAAGTAGGGGACCAAGGATCTTGAGAGTTCGGTCCATGGTTCCCATATCAGGCTGTCTGTAAACTCGCCCGTGCCGATCCGATGAAACAACGGATTCTCTGATCGGACAATGACATCGAGTTCTTCAAAAAGCCTCTCTTGATTGACAAAATATTGCAAGACCGGGGGGTGAAAGTAGGACTGCAGTATGCAGTAGGCACAGTCCATTGTGCAGTAGGTTCCAATATGAAGTATCTGGTAGCCGCAACAAATATACGATTTAGTACCGGGACATTTTTTCAGGAAAGATCCCTTGTTGCGGGTAAGGAAGAGCACGCGTTTTCCTGCGGCTATTGGGTCTTGTTTAGTAGCCAGGGCTTCATGGACTTTCACTGCATCAGGCACAATAGAGACCGGCACGGCAGGGAGGGATTTTCGGACAGTGCCGACAACATGATAGTCCACTACCGCTTCATCAATGTACAGCCTGGAAATCATGGTCATTACTAATGAGAATGTTTTGTACCAGACATTAGTTTGGGCTCATGATGTCTTTTCTTTCGTTCCGAGTCTCCCGGGCTGGTGTTTACAGCACCCTCCCGCCAGTCACTCCAGAAAAGACATCATGAGCCCAGCGTATAATGTTGGGTAGTTAATGTACCTTTTAGTAATTTACTTATCATCAAAAGGTTCCAAGAGTCTTCTTAAGGCAGGGTTTTTGGCCATGTCATCAAGAGTTTTGCGGCATTTATCAAAATCTTTTATATTCTTGAAAGTCATGCGTAGCGTGTAGGAACCTCCTTCAAAATAAGGAGGTGCGGTCATATTGATATGTTCGTTCAGCTTCAGGGCCTTTAGTTCTTTTGAAAACCTTTCTTCTGCTTTTGTCAGCTCCGGGAACCGGCGTTGTTTCAGATATGCCCTGACCTTCGAACCCTTTTCATTTTGATTCAACTCGGGTCGATCCATGATTCTCCTGATGTCATTGGATTTAAGTATATCTCCGGGGCCAAGGTCTTCGCGAATCGCGATCTCTTGAACCAACATAATGATTTCTCTTTGTTTGTTCTGGCTCAGCTTCAACCCATTGAAAAGATCAAAAAAGGTCAAGGCGTCTTCAGGCGAAAATTCACACAAATCGACTGCCGCCTCAAAGGCAATTGTTTCATCCAGTACGCCTGCCTGGATGGTTTCAGGAAGGCGACACAACTTGCTGAGCTTTCCGAAAACTTTTTTGTTTGAAGGAAATCCGAGTATTGATGCCAAGACTTCAAGACGATCTCCGGCGGGCATGTGCGCGCTTAGCTTTTCAATCCCTTGCGCCTGCTCAATAACGTTTAAGGGACGGTGAGACCGGTTATCCCATATGGCCATCTTAAGCAGATCAAATTCTGAAAGCTCTCCCAATAGTACCCGCACATTGATCTTATGCCAACCTAATAATTGGCAGGCCTTGATCCGCTGAAAGCCGCATACAATCTGATATTTGAAATCGTTCTTTTGTCTTAAAACCGGCGGGCTAACAAGGCCGACAGCCTGTATGGACGCGACAAGGGTGCCGGGGTCGGCGCGCAGACCAATGAGGCAGGTGTCATCTGTTAAGTCGATTTCGGAAATCGAGATAACTATGTCCTCATACTTCATAATCGCTTGGTCAAACATGTTGGCCCGCTAGTTTTGGAATTCGTTTTTCCAAAGATTTTAAAGATGATCACGCCTCTTCTCAAGGCGTAAAGCCACAAAACACGAAAGGAACAAACATGACTGGCGATCTCAATTTGAAAAAAATCAGCAGTGAGTTTAGAGAGATGGAAAAACAGAAGAAAGAAGAGCCCTCCAACTAATTTTCGTGTTTTCGTGATTAGTCCCGCTTTTATACGACGCCACTATGTACCCGTCAAGCTGCGCAAGGCCTCTTCATATTTTCTGCGGGTATTTTCAACAACCTCAGGCGGGAGTTCAGGTGCGGGCGGCCTTTGGTCCCAGCCAAGAGAAAGAAGATAATCTCGCACATATTGCTTATCAAAGCTTTTCTGGGCACCGCCCGGCCGATAGGTATCTTTCGGCCAAAACCGGGATGAGTCCGGGGTAAGGATCTCATCGATCAAGGTGAGTTTGCCGTCGATCGTACCAAACTCAAACTTTGTGTCCGCAATGATGATGCCCCGGGGCTCGGCAAACTCAACCGCCCTTTTGTAGATGTCCAGGCTGATATCCCTGAGCTGGCCGGCCAGATCCTTGCCCAAGATATCTTCGACCTGTTCAAAGGGAATGTTCTCATCATGGGCCCCGATATCCGCTTTGGTCGACGGGGTAAACAGGGGTTCCGGAAGCCGGTCGGATTCCAGCAAGCCTTCTGGAAGTTTTATCCCGCAGACCTTTCCGGATTCCATATACGATTTCCAGCCGGAGCCCGAGATGTATCCACGAACAATACATTCTACTGAAAGGGGCTCTGCCTTGCGAACCAGCATGCTCCTATCCCTTATGATATCGACGTACGGATGACATACCTTTGGGAACCGCTCCACATCAGCAGTGATGAGATGATTTGGAATGAGACCCTCCATCATTTCAAACCAGAACCTTGACATCCGGGTCAGAATGCGACCCTTTCCCGGGATGGGATTCGGCATCACCACATCAAAGGCGGAGAGGCGATCCGTGGCAACCATTAACAGGACATCTCCGAGATCATATATGTCCCTCACCTTGCCTTGTCTCAGCAAACTCAAGTCAGGAAAGACTGTATTATATAAAGTATTTTCCAAGGTCGACTCCTTTCCGTGTCTGGTTTATTCTCTGATTCTTTACCCTGGCCGCAGATTCACGCAGACTGCTGATTTTCTTGATGAGCATCTTAGGATTAGACATTAGAAAAAGTCAAGTTGCAAAATCCGGTTTCGCTTATAATTGACAATCTGAATGAATATGCTATTTGAAGGCATATAGTTACTAAGGAGTGCGTTAATTACCCGACTCCACAGATAGGGCACAATGATGTCTTTTTTGAAGTGACTGGCGGTAGGGCGCCGTGTTTTTGTGACTTATCTGTGGGGGAGACCGCAGCTCCCGCTTGCGGGAGAATGCGGAGGGGGCAAGGAATGCTCCGCAGATAAGTTACAAAAAACACCAGCTCGGAAGACTCGGAACAAAAGAAAAGACATCATTTGCCCTAACCAATGTCGAGTAGAAAAGGTTCTTATTAGTAAGTGAGGAGATAAGACGATGCAAAGAAAAGTAACAGTCATCGGCGCGGGTAATGTGGGTGCGACAGTGGCGCAGCGCCTGGCAGAAAAGCAACTTGCTGATGTGGTCATGATCGATATCGTAGAGGGTTTGCCACAGGGTAAGGCCTTGGACCTTCAGGAGGCGGCCCCAATAGAAAAGCATGATGCCCGCTTGACGGGAACCAACGACTACAAGGCATCAGAGGGGTCTGATGTCATTATCGTAACAGCGGGCATCCCGCGCAAGCCTGGCATGGGGCGAGGCGACCTGCTAACAACCAATGCCAAGATCGTGAAGGGTATTATGGAGCAAACAGCACCCTTGTCGCCTGATGCCGTCCTGATTCTTGTGACCAATCCCTTGGATGCAATGTGCCACGTTGCGCTCCAGACCAGTAAATTCCCCAGGAATCGGGTTGTGGGAATGGCAGGTATCCTGGACGCCGCCCGATTCCGCTCATTTATCGCCACGGAACTAAACGTGTCGGTGGAGAATACGCATGCCTTTGTTTTAGGCGGCCATGGCCGCACCATGGTGCCGCTGCCCAGGTATTCCACGGTTGCCGGTATTCCCATAACCGAATTGATGCCGCAGGATCGCATTGAGGCGCTTGTAGAGCGCACTCGATGGGGCGGTGTTGAGATCGTGGATTTGTTAAAGAACAACAGTGCCTATTACGCACCAGCATCAGCCGCAGTGGAGATGGCTGATTCGATATTAAAAGACAGGAAGAAGATTCTTCCATGCACCGCCTACCTGCAAGGAGAATACAACATCCATGATCTTTTCATAGGCGTTCCGGTGAAGCTGGGAAAGGACGGGGTAGAGGAGATCATCGAGGTCACACTGACGGAAGAGGAGCGCACTGCCTTGAAAAAATCGGCAGACGCTGTGAGGTCTCTGGTAGAAAGCCTGGATTAATACAGAAACATCGGCTTGCCTACAATTGTTCGCGTCTTCGGCATATATTGATCCGCATCGTACAATTCCCTGACATCCACGCGCTTTTGACCGGCCGTAACCGTGCTTATCGGAACATCAGTATAAGTTCCACCTGATAATGCGACCATACGGCCTGAGACGCCCTTTTTTGCAAGGTTAACCGTCATATTGGCAAAATTGATAGCCACCATAAGATCAAGGGAATCCGGAGCGCCGCTCCTCATAAGGTAAGAGAGCTGTTGAAAAATAATCCCCTGGCCGGTCAATTTCTTCAGTATATCTCCTGTTACGATTCCGATTCCACCAAGCTTTCTATGTCCGTATGCGTCCTTCTCGCCAGACTCGACGATTTTGCCGCCCGTCATTTTAGCCCCTTCAGAGATAGTCAGCACGGCATAGTTGCTCGGATTTGCATTTTTATCTTCCATGATGAGTTTGGCGAGTTTTTCCGGATCAAAGGGGACCTCGGAGATGATAGCCCGGTCAGCCCCTGCAAGGTATGCGGATATCAGTGAGGTCTCACCGCAATTTCTTCCAAACAACTCAACCACCGCGATCCGTTCATGAGAACCAGTTGATGTACGCAGGGCGTGAATGAAATTGACCGAACGGGTCACTGCAGTGGAAAAGCCTATACAGTAGTCGGTTCCGAATACGTCATTGTCCATTGTCTTCGGGATAGCGATTACCGGAAAGCCTTCTTCGGCAAGCCGCTCTCCATAGCTCAAGGTATCGTCTCCGCCAATCGGGACCAGTAAATCAATCCCGAGATGTTCGAGATTTTTAAGGATATGAGGTGTTACATCGGTTTTTTCCTTAGTGGGATGGGCGTTCAAAAAGGCCGGCATCTCGCTCTTTTTTACAGCACTGGGCTTGGTACGTGAGGTGTGTAAGATGGTACCGCCTGACCTGTCAATCGTTCGCACCGTCCCTTTATCCATAGATACCACATTGACATCGTGAGTGCGTTTACTTCTAATGTTATATTCTACAAGCCCTGCCCACCCTCTCTTTATGCCAAGGACACGCATCTCCTCGTCTATCGCCCGGTAGACAATAGCCTTGATACACGGATTCAGGCCGGGGACGTCGCCCCCTCCTGTAAGAATGGCTATTGTTTTTATTTTGCTTTTTTTCGCCATTGTATACCCCCATAGCATTTTGGATTTCAGATTAAGGAATATCGAAATATATTGAGAAAAGGCATGATAGTCAAGAACCTTATCAATTCTTCAGGGGAGGTTGGCCTGTTGTCTCCAGCACGCTCATCCACTTGCCCCCAAAAAGGTCCACCTGTTTTTGCTTACCAACCGTTGCCTCCATCGGAATATGAACCAGTTGGTTATTGCACAGACCGACGAGCATCCTGGTCTTGCCGGCCATGCCGGCATGAACCGCGCCGCGAGCCAAAAAGCTGCACAGTACATGGTCATTGGCATTGGCCGGAACGCTTCGAATCGTGTAACTCGGGTCAATATACTTCAGGTTGACCTCGATCTTCTGTTTTTGGAAATAGGCACAAATGGCCTTTTTCAGATAAACGCCGATGTCATGAAGCTTTATGTTTCCCGAGGCATCGCGTTCCTTGGTTCTGTCGCCAAAGAACTTCTGGCCTGCCCCCTCGGCCGCGACGATCACCACATGTTTTCTGTGGATCAAGCGCTCTTTTAAGGCTTCAAGGAGTCCCCTTGGACCTTCCAGGTCAAAGCCCGACTCCGGGATGAGGCAAAAGTTTACCTCCGGCATCGCCAGGGTAGCCGCCGCCGCAATAAAGCCTGAATGGCGGCCCATAAGTTTAACCAGCCCTATCCCGCTCGGCGCACTGACGGCCTCGTTGTGGGCAGAGCGGATGACATCCACGGCCACATCCACAGCCGTGTCAAAGCCGAACGAACGATCGACCAGATAGATATCATTGTCAATGGTCTTTGGTATTCCTATGACGCCGATTTTTAATCCCCTTTTGTTGATGACAGCGGCAATCTTGGTTGATGCGACCATTGTCCCGTCTCCGCCAATGGTAAAAAGGAGGCCTATGTTCATCCGCTCTAAGGAATCCGCGATACTTTCAATATCCTGAGGTCCCCTCGAAGAGCCGAGCACGGTCCCGCCGATTTCGTGGATGTTGAGTACGGACTCTGGTGTAAGATCCATTAGTTCATGGCCGAATGAGGGTATGAAACCCTGAAATCCGTACCGGATGCCGTAAATATGGCGTACGCCGTAATTATGGTGCAGCGCCAATACAATGCCGCGAATAATATCGTTTATCCCGGGGCAGAGCCCTCCACAACTTACCACTGCACACCGCAGTTTAGTGGGATCAAAGAAGATCTTGCTGCGAGGCCCGGCCCGTTCAAAGGACAACATCTTCTTGCCGCTCTTTGCAGCTTCCATCACGCGATCTTCAACAATGTCCAGCAGGATTCGCTCGTTATCCAATACAAAGCACCTATCCCCACCCTTCTCTGCCCTATCTGCAAGTGGAGAAGTGATCTTTGCAGGGCCAAGTGTCATGATGGAAGTTTTGATCTCTTTCTTCCTGCTCAATATTACGTCTCCTTCAATCTCATATCAGGTCATATTTTCTGCAAATGGCCTCAACTGTCTGGTTCTGAGTCCTGTTGGTAGGAGGAGTACCTGATGCAGTATGGGCATTTGGAAGCACCCCCGCGACATGGAGCATACGCTTTAGAACAGCCGCAGGTTTTTTGGCGTAAAGGTCATAAAATTCCTGAACCATGACACCGGTTTCCCATACCTGGCTCACATGGTCGGCATACTGACGCTGAACATCGTATCGGTTTAGACAGGACCAGGTAATCTCATGCCAGGCCCGGGGAAGCAGGTTTGCCCCCCCTGCCACCACTCCGTCCGAGCTTGGCTGTCTCATAAAGGCTGCTTCATCTCCATCGTAAAAGACAAAGCCGCGACGGTTCCGAACAGCCGTATGGTAGTTTATCGACCGTGTTAACGAACCGCTGAAGATCAAACCTCGTATGAGGTCGATTTCCGAAAGTCTTTTTAAGACACTGGTTCGAATATTCTTGTGTTTAATATGCTTCTTGCGCCGTTGGATCAGCCCGGGATGGTTGCCCAATATGAGTGGAATCGTTGTATCGCGAGCCACGGCCTCATAGAATTGAGGAAGCCCGCGGTTGCTGTGGTAATAGATCGGGTAATCGACCCAGAAGACGCTACCTGAATAACCTGATCGTTCAATAAAGGCCTCGATCCCGGCCATCAGCCTAAGTGTAGCCTTGGAGGTGTCTGACGTAATCGTAATAAGGACCGGCCATTTCCCCTGGACAATCTCTAAGGTAGCATTTGCTGTCTCTGTCCTTGTTTCAGGGCTCAGCACCAGGCTTTCACCCCAGATAACATCACCAATCAGTAAGGCGTCCGCCCCAATTCCTGTGTGATTGATGAGCCGTTCAAGGGCGGCCGCATCCGGCACGTCTCCGGTCTTCAAGGGCGTAACCAAGGGGCAAATCAATCCCCGTGGGAGTTTGTTCGTATCAAACATCATTGAACCTAAACGCACCCTTACCTAAAATATCATGAAGATGAAGAAGTCCCCGAACCTTTTGGACCGGGTTAACTATGGGCAATACCGTGATCTGGTGCTTTTCCATAATGCCCAGGGCCTGTGATGCCAGGCTGTCTGGCTCAGCAGTCCTGGGATCCCTCGTCATAATCTCTTCCACAGGCAGGTCATAGATGTGCTCATGTGCGGTGAGGCATCGTCGAATGTCCCCATCGGTTACAATACCGACCAGGATGTTGTCTCTTTCGACAACCAGGGCGGCCCCGAGCTGCATGCGATTGATCTCCTGTATCGCGTGGCGCATGGTCTGACCCATGGAAACCATTGGAACTTTTTTTCCTGTGAGCATGATTTCCTGAACCTTAACCGACAGATGCTGCCCCAGGCTTCCACCTGGATGAAATTTCTTGAAGTCGCTCGACTTAAACCCTTGCTTACGGAGAAGAGTAACCGCGAGTGCGTCTCCTACAGCCAAAAAAGCCGTGGTGCTGGCCGTTGGTGCAAGCCCTAATGGGCAAGCCTCCCGCTCAACACTGACGTCGATCACAATATCGCTCTGCCGTCCCAAGGTAGAGTCAACATGGCCGGCAAATGCAATAAACGGGCACCCGATTCTCTTGATACTTGGAATCAGCATATTCAGCTCATCCGTCTCCCCGCTGTTGGAAAGCGCAATCACGACATCATCTGCACTGACCATCCCCAGGTCACCGTGCATCGCCTCCACAGGATGAAGGAAAATGGACGGAGTTCCGGTACTATTCAGGGTCGCAACGATCTTTCGCGCCACAATCCCGGATTTGCCGATACCCGTCAGAATGACCCGTCCTTTGGAGGCATAAATCAGATCTACCATCTTGACAAAATTATTGTCGAGGCGATCTATAACACCCAAAATCCCTTCGGCCTCAATCTGAAGAACCTCTTTGGCTTGTTTCAACACCATGCTCAGACTATCTCCTCCCCGTTGTCGTCGGCCTGTCCAGTGTAAGTCATGATTATCACGATCGTCTCCATTCTATATTCAGGAAAGACTTAAGATCAACAATTATTTGAAAATTGCATTGCGAAACCGCAGCTCCCGCTTTATATACCCTTTCGGCTTGCAATCTTATGGAATATCCATTAGCTTAATTGCCATGAACATCCTCCTTACCAATGATGACGGTATCCAGGCCGGGGGCCTTTGGGCCCTGGAAAGGGCCTTGTCAGGCGAACACCAAACCACCGTGGTTGCCCCCGACACGGAGCGAAGCGCCGTGGGCCATAGCATCACCCTGCTACATCCATTGAGGGTCAACACGATTCAGGCAAACGGAGGCCGTGGGTACGCAGTGAGCGGGACCCCTGCCGACTGTGTTAAGATTGCAGTTCATGAGATCCTGGAATCGAGGCCTGATATAGTGATCTCAGGAATTAACCCCGGGCCTAACATAGGAATCAATCTTAACTATTCGGGAACCGTATCAGCGGCCAAGGAAGCAGCCCTTATGGGGATTCCCGCCATAGCAATTTCACAAAATCCCAATCCGTCCAATGAATACAAGGTGGCGGCAAATTTTGTCGGCACCTTAATTGCCAAGATTATGGAACACGGTCTCCCCCACGGCACCTTCCTTAATGTAAACGTTCCGGCCTGCCCTCCGGACCAAATTGAGGGGGTTCGTATAACCAGACAAGGGATATCCCGGCTTCAGGAGGCTTTTTACAAAAGAACCGATCCGAGAAATCAAACCTATTACTGGCAAGGGGTGGAAACTCAGATTTTCGATCATGATATGGATACTGACGGTGCGGCCCTTTGCGGAAACTATATTTCCGTCACACCCGTCCAATGCGACATGACAGACCATCAAGTCCTGAAAGATCTACAGGACTGGGATATCGGCCTGACTAAAATTAAGACCTGATAGTATAACGTCGATTCCAGTCTGATTCAAAGTTTATGGCCACTAAGATGTATTGAAGATTCCCTGCAGCAAGCTGCAGGGAATCTTCGACCGTAAGGAAGTTAACCATTTTTTGGATTCGCTCGCTAACCCCGCAGCAAGCTACGGGGAATGCGCTCGCTGTCGCGGTTCAAATCAAACGGAGAAGCATTTGAAAAAGACCTTTGTCAACACGATCACGGCGGGGCAAACAGTAAATGACATCTTTGTCGCGCGCGACAAGCAACTGGCACATAAAAAAGACGGGGACCCTTACCTCACCCTGAGCCTGGCAGACCGCAGCGGCGGCATTAAGGGAGTGGCATGGGACAATGTTGAGGCCATGAACAAAGCCTTTGCGACCGGCGATCATGTCAGGGTAAAGGGAAATGCGGTTGAATACAGGAGCGCGTTACAACTTGTCTTGCAACAACTTGAACGGCTTGATCCGGCCGAGATAGATGCGCGGGATTTTATACCTGCCACCGAGCGCGATCCAAACCAGATGATGGACCGATTGATCCGGATCAGCCAAACGGTAGAAAATGAACACCTGTCAAGACTCCTGGCCGCCTTTCTTGAAGACAAGGCCTTTGCGGATCGCTTTAAGACCGCCCCTGCAGCAAAAAAGTTGCATCACGCCTATCTCGGGGGGCTGCTGGAGCACACCCTTTCCATTGCCATGCTCATCCAGGCGATTGCAGACCATTACAGCGGGATCGACAAGGACCTGTTGCTTACAGGCGGAATACTTCACGACATAGGCAAGGTTTACGAATTTTCTTATGAGACACATATAGACTATTCAGATGCAGGGCGTCTCCTCAATCACATTGTCATCGGGGTTGAGATGCTCGAAAAAAAGATCGCCGGCCTCAATGACTTTCCACAAGATCTCGCCCTTGTCTTAAAGCACATGATTGTAAGCCACCACGGGACTCGTGACTTTGGATCACCTGAACCGCCCAAGACACTTGAAGCCATCATCCTGTACTACCTGGACGAACTGGATGCCAAGGTCACGGGCGTCCGCGCTTTCATGGAGGCCGAGGACCCGGATGCTGCATGGACATCTTATCACAGGGTTTTCGAGCGCTTCTTTTTTAAAGGAGAAGCGGGCAACTCAGATTCAGAAAAGGACTAAGCAAAAAGATTTATGTTCATTACCTTTGAAGGAATCGAGGGTTCCGGCAAAACCACACAGATAAAGCTTCTCATCTCACTGCTTCTGGCAAAGGGTTATGAGTGCATCGCCACACGCGAACCAGGGGCCACCAAGATCGGAGAGAAGATTCGGGCCATCCTTTTGGACTCCAGCCACACAACCATGCTTCCCTTAACAGAGCTGCTTTTGTACGAAGCCGACAGGGCACAACACGTTCATGAAGTAATCAAGCCCGCCTTGGCCGCTAACAAGGTGGTCGTATCAGACCGATTTTTTGACGCAACCACTGTGTATCAGGGGTATGCCAGGGGTTTTGACCTGGAACTGATTCAACAGATCCATCAGGTTATGCTGGACGGCCTCAAACCGGATCTGACGCTCATCCTTGACCTTCCGGTTGAAATGGGGCTTGAGCGGGCATGGGAGCGCATCAATAACCGGTCCAGCAGCCTGCCTGAAGATCGTTTTGAAAAAGAGGCGCTTGCCTTTCACGAAAAGGTACGCCGGGGTTATCTGACACTGGCCGAGCGCGAGCCAAAACGTTTTCGGGTGATTGACGCCTCAAAAGACCCGCAGGCCATCCATAAAGAGACCGCAGAAATCGTCTTGAGTTTTCAAGGCCGTAAATTATGAAATTCATCAGATTCAATCTCCTGTCCGTAGCTGTCCTGTTGTTACAGTATTTGTTTGTCCCTTTATCATCCGGACAGCCCCCTCAAGACTTGAAAGTAGTTCAAGCGGAGGCCTGTGTATCTTACGATAAGATCCATCCTGGAGGAACCTTTCAAGTTGCGATCGTTGCCGATATAAAACAAGGTTTCCACATCAACAGCCACAAGCCTATGAATCAGTTTCTGATGCCGACGGTCGTCAGGTTTGATGAAAGAAAAGAGATAGCCTTCGGCCACGTGCGCTACCCGGAATCCGAACTCAAATCGTTTTCCTTTTCCGCCGAAAAGCTGTCCGTTTACAAAGGTAGAATCGTAATGTTAGCCCAAGGCAAACTTTCTGAGGATATTTCTTTGGGAGATACAAAAGCCTCCGGCTTACTCGCTTATCAGGCCTGTAACGATCAAAGTTGTTTCATGCCCAGGACTGTCAAGTTTGAGATACCTTTGAAGATTGTCAGGGCGGGTGAACCGGTCAAGTTGATTAACAAAGATATCTTCCAACAAGAAGCCTCTCTTGCCGGAAGAGTTCATAGGCCAAGGGAGATCGCTGACAATAAACGATTACCGTTTACCTCGGATGAACTGCGCGCCAAAGAGTTGATTGAAAGAGGACTTCCATATGCCCTGCTCGCCTTTTTCCTCTTCGGACTTGCCTTGAATCTAACTCCATGCGTTTACCCTGTTATTCCGATGACCGTCAGCCTCTTTGTGGGACAAGGCGAGGGTAAAAAGCGGGAGATGTTTATCCTGTCCTTGTTTTATGTCGTTGGAATCGCCCTGATTTTTTCGGTTCTGGGTTTAATCTCCGGTATTGCCGGCAAACAATGGGGCTTTTTATTTCAACATCCATGGTTTGTCATCATCATCGTCATAATTATTCTGTCCATGGCGGCAAGCATGTTTGGCGCCTTTGAAATCACAATCCCCTCGTCTTTGATGACAAAGTTCGGCAAATCGCGGAAGGGTGCCATTGGTTCTTTTATCATGGGATTGACGGTCGGGGTGGTTATTGCCCCCTGTGCAACAGGGATTATTATCGGGCTGGTCGGTGTTGTCGCCAAGCTGGGGATTGTAGCAAAAGGCGCGTTGCTCTTTTTTGTCATGGGTCTGGGTCTGGGGCTCCCCTATCTTTTCCTGGCCACGTTTTCCGGACTTTTGAACCGATTGCCCAAATCCGGTATGTGGATGGTCTGGGTACGAAAGTTGTTCGGCCTTCTTCTGATCGGCGTTGCCCTCTATTTCCTGGTTCCTCAAGCCAAACAGATCCACAACCAGCAAGGGTTCTATCTTGGCATCCTCGGAATCTTCGGCGGACTTTTGCTTGGTTTCCTGGAGCATGGAAAAGGCCACACCCGAGGTTTTAAAATAATTCGCGGTTTTTTTTGTGTCCTACTCATCCTTTCAGGGGTCTTGCTTGTGAACGCGGCAATCAGACCAGGGCCGCAGGAAATCGATTGGGTGTACTATAAAGGGCAATCCATTGAACAAATACAAAAGGAAAATAAACCTATCCTCGTTGACTTTTACGCGGATTGGTGCGCTGTCTGCAAGGAATTGGACCGCAAGACCTTTGCGGACAAGCGGGTCGTGGAAAAGTCAACAAAGTTCATTATGGCAAGGGTCGATTGCACCTCACCGGATAACAATTGTACTCCCTTAACGGAAAAATTTAATGTGTCAGGATTGCCCACAATAGTCTTCATAAGCGCGGGGGGCGAACAGCTCCACAACTTGAGAGCGGTTGGTTTCTTGGGGCCGGACGAGATGTTAAAAAGAATGGAAAAGGCCTTGGTTAAGTAAATATGCTGCGCACGACTATAAATGGCATTTTTTGAGACAGCACCCCTAAGTTCGGCAAGGAAATCGGTTTGGAAACAACGTCAAACAACAAAACCTTGAAGGAGCTTGGCGAAGTCGGCATCATTAACCTTATACATGGTAAAGTATCCTCGAAACTGCCGCCATACATAAAGAAGGGGATCGGCGATGATTGCGCGGTTCTGGAAACCTTGGGAGACAGGGCTCTTCTGGTAACCACGGATACTCTGATCGAAGAGATTCACTTCACGGCCCAGACCCTTCCCCCGGAAGCCCTTGGTTGGAAGGCCCTTGCCGTTAATATCAGCGATATTGCCGCTATGGGCGGCAAACCCCGCACGGCATTTCTCTCCATCGCATTAAAGCCGGACACAAAAGTAAGCTTTCTGGAGTCATTCATGGAGGGACTCAATGACCTTGCGGACAAAACCGGCGTTGTCCTGGCCGGAGGGAACACGGTGGAAAGCCCATCTTGTGCGGTAATCACCATAACGCTTCTGGGGGGCTGCCTGGCAGAACACGTCGTGTACCGTTCAGGGGCCAGGGCCGACGACGACCTGTGGGTGACCGGTCCGTTGGGAAATGCAGCCGCAGGACTATTTCTGCTACAAAACAAGCAGGCCCCTTCGCTTTCTGAATACGAATCCCTTGTCCAAGCACACCAAAAACCGGTGCCTCGGCTTGACATGGGAAAGGCCCTGGGAGAAAGCGGCATCGCTCACGCCATGATCGATATCTCAGACGGTATTGCCAAAGACCTCGGTCATATCTGCGAGCAAAGCAACACCGGGGCATTGCTTCAGGCCACATCCATACCCATGTCGGACAAATTGCTGAAACTCGCGGCCGAGGCAAAAAAAAAGGCTTTGGACTGGGTACTGCACGGTGGTGAAGACTATGAGCTGCTATTCACGGCCTCTCCTGCTGACAGAGAGAAGATTGAATCCATTGCCGCCAAGGTCTCAAACACCCCCGTCACAAAGATAGGCACGATCATCACGGAGGCCGGCGTCCGGCTTGAGACAGAAAAAGGCAAGGAGCCTCTTGGGCCGGGCGGATACGTCCACTTTTCGGGTTAGCTGCATCAGACCAATTTAAGCTACAAGGCCTCAATCCCGGACTTTTTTTGTACCTACAGTGTCTAAATCCCACACGAGCTTGCAATTTTCCTTGACGGGAGATTCTTGCTTCCCTAATAATAACACATTAACTACCCAACATCATAAATAGGGGGTTATATTGTGACCCCAAACCAATGTCGGGTACAAAACGTTCTCCTTAGTATATGGATGGTAACCCCGCCGCAAGCGGCGGGGTACTAAAAACAGTAAAACATTCTACTTTGTGTCGCCGGTGATTCTTTATTACAAGGAGGCCAATCATGGATTGCATCTTTTGTAAGATCGTCAGCAATGAAATTCCTTCAATAAAGGTATATGAGGATGACAGGGTATTTGCCTTTATGGATATAAACCCCCTTAATGACGGACATCTCCTGATTGTCCCTAAGGCCCATGCTGCTACCATCCATGAAATTACCGAGGCTGATTTTTTGGCGGTTATGTCCGTCACACACAAACTGGCAGCTGCCGTCAAGAAGGCCTTGAATCCCGAAGGGATCAATCTCATGCAACTAAACGGGCGCGCCGCAAATCAAGTAGTGCCGCACCTTCATGTACACATCGTTCCCAGGTGGTCGGGCGATGGGCTGCCCATCTGCAACTGGGAGCCGGCCGCAAGCGACATGGAAAAGATTAAGGATGTAGCGGGCCAGATTCAAGAGGCACTCGAGTAAGCAAATCGTGAATCGGAGAAAGGCATAGAGCATGGCGCATAGAGCATAGAGTGCATGATTTTACTTACGCTTTGCACTATGCTCTTTGCCCTTTGCGCAAGTGAATAACAAACAATGCATTCAATTATAGACACTATCGGCCATACGCCACTGGTTGAAATCAAGCAGCTCAACCCGAACCCCAAGGTTACCATCTTGGCCAAGCTTGAATATTTCAACCCTAGCGGCTCCATAAAAGACCGCATTGCCAAGGCCATGATCGAAGCAGGAGAAGCCTCCGGCGCCCTGACACGGGACAAGACCGTCCTGGAGGCCACAAGCGGTAACACAGGGATCGGTTTAGCCCTGGTCTGTGCGGTCAAGGGGTATCAGCTTCTTTTGACCATGTCTGAATCGGCCAGTATAGAACGACAGAAGATCCTTCGGGCCATGGGCGCGGAAATCCGGCTGACACCGGATCGTCTTGGAACAGACGGCGCCATAGAAGAAGCCTACCGGCTGGCCCGCGAACACCCTGAAACCTATTTTATGACGGACCAGTTCAATAACGAAGCCAACTGGCTGGCCCACTACGATGAGACCGGCCCGGAAATCTGGGAACAAACAGCAGGAAAAATCACCATGCTGGTTGCAACCATGGGGACTACCGGAACCCTTATGGGTACTTCCAGGCGATTGAAGGAATACAACCCGAAAATACAGATTGTGGGTGTCGAACCTTACCTCGGTCACAAGATTCAGGGCCTCAAGAATATGAAGGAGTCATATCGGCCTGAGATATATGAAAAGGAGCGCCTGGACAAGAAGATCAACATAGATGACGAGGCCGCCTTTGAGATGACCCGGCGTCTGTCCCGGGAGGAAGGGATCTTTGCCGGCATGAGCGCGGGAGCCGCCATGGCCGTCGCGCAAGAAGAAGCCAAATCCGTGTCCGAAGGTGTGGTGGTGGTGATTTTCCCGGACGGAGGGGAGCGGTATCTAAGCACCCCGCTCTTTGCCGTACGTGAGGAAACAAACCTTAAATTTTACAATACCCTGACGCGCGCCAAAGAGCCCTTCACGTCCCTTCTGCCCGGCGAGGTAACTTGCTATTCTTGCGGGCCTACTGTTCATGATCGCATGCATATTGGGGAATGCAGACGTTTCGTCCTGGCTGATCTCGTTCGACGGTATTTAGAATATAAGAGATACACTGTAACGCATATCGTGAATATTTCTGATCTTAACGACAAGACCATTCAGGGGTCTGAAAAGGCCGATATACCCTTAAAACCCTTTACGGATAAGTATCTCGAAGCCTTTATGGAGGATATGAAGATTCTGGGTATAAAGCCGGCCACACAGTATCCCAGGGCAAGTGAACATGTTGAAGATATGGTGGCACTCACCGGCCGACTTGTGGAAAAGGGGTTTGCCTATGAAAAGCTCCGGTCGGTATATTTTGATATTTCCAGATTCCCGGACTACGGCAAATTCTCCGGGATCGACCTTGACAAGATCAAGCTGGGCTTAACCGTTGATCTGGATGAGTATGAAAAAGACAACCCAAGGGATTTCACACTCCTCAAGCGAGCCAAACTCTCTGAACTCAAGCGGGGTATCTATACGAAAACCGAATGGGGCCAGTTAAGGCCCAGCTGGCATATAGAGTCTGCCGCGATGGCCATGAAATACTTTGGGGAGAGACTCGATATTTACACCAGCAGCCGCGACCTGATCTTTCCCCACCATGAAAACGAGATAGCCGTCAGCGGCGCCCTGACCGGACAACCTTTGGCACGCTACTGGATACACAGCGAACTGGTGCTGTCGGGAGGGAAGAAGGCGGGACGGGATGCCGCTATCCCTTATATCCGGGATCTATTGGAACAAGGATACAGCGGAAGGGTGATTCGATACTGGTTTCTTTCTAATCATTACCGGAAACCATTGAATTTGTCTTTTGAAGGACTCGACCAGGCCGGCCGGGCCATACGTCGATTTGATGAATGCATCTCCCTCCTAAACAGCGTGATGGACGGGCGCCCCCATCCGGATCTGGACCAGCTTCTCTATGACATAAAATCAGGCTTTACAGATGCAATGGATGATGACCTTAATGTATCATCCGCCATGTCAACAATCTTCCTGGTCGTCAGAAATGTCAATCGACTGATCATGCACAAAGAACTGGATCAGGCCGGAGCCGGACGGATCATCGATGCCTTCAAGAAGGTCAATGAGGTGCTGAACATCTTTGACTTTGAACAACAGCCCCGGGATGCAGAAGTTAAAAAGCTGATGCTTGAGCGTGAAGAGGCAAGGCGAATAAAGGACTGGGAGACGGCAGACCGGATCAGGGAGCGCCTTAAGGCAATGGGCGCGGAGGTTAAAGACAAGAAGATTTTGACGGACAACTGACATTACCAAGACAGAAAATTACGAGATGGTGCCATGAGTTGTAAATCGACAATCGACAATCAACAATCGACAATCCTATCCGCCGCTTACTTCCCTTTTACTTTCATATCCCATTCGTTGGTGGAGGCCATGTCGCTCTGTTTCCACCACATAGTTGTATATCAGCCGGCTCACGCCAAGTCTCAAGATGCCCTTCTGCCCTGGATGGAAAAGGGTTTTATGGATGTTCGAAGCCCTTTTGAAAAGCGCATCAACAAGGAGCTCCTGGACACAGCACTACCGAATTTCAAGAACTGGGGGCTTTTGCACCAGTATGCCGACATGTCCTACCTGAAGACGGCTGGAAACGACATTGCATCCGTTGGTCCGGAGACACATAGAATCGCCTCTGACATTAGAACCATGGCCGCAAAAAGCTCCCGGACATTCGAAGAGAGTGGGCTTCCCGTCCAGCTGTTTCTTCACCTGGCACAGGAGTTTGACCAGCACTCCTGGGAATTAAGGCAACAACTGAATCGGCTTAATGATCAGTATCAGGCCTTGCAAAGCTCCTTTCGCCAGGACCAGACCGAGGAGGCACGCTACCTTATCCAAGAAGAAACGCTTCCTCCTATGCAAGAAGATCCGGGTAGTTTTATGATCGAAAAGCGGATGGCCGCATGGAACCATCTCTTTCAGAATGATCCTGCCGACTATAGTCTCCTCTTCACAGATTCTCGCTTAGCATTCGCCTACCTCCTTGAGGAAGTACAAGAAAAAGTCGAGGTCTTGAAACTCAACATCACTTACACCAAAACCGAGCTGAAAGAGGCACTCAAAAATCGCCCCCCTTGGACCGACCACCTTCAGGAGATCTTCGATACGGTCCTTACCACGCCTTGGAGCCGGACATTTCAAGAAGAGATTGTACAGTCGGGCCGTGAAATAGAGGTAAAGATTGATCACTGGAGAGAGTCAACAATGAAATCTCATGACAGGAGCATATCATTACGCTGGTATGTGGTGCCCGGCCAAGTTGCTCGCAACCTGTTGAATCAACGCTGTGGCGTGGAGAGTGGAGCTGACAAAGACAAGACTGCCAGGATCAAGAATACCCTGGTAGGAATCATTGAGGAAGGCCGACCCGCGGTCTCCTGAAGAAACAAGAATCCTGCCTTTTCCCCACAAAAATCACCAAAATCATAAGAAGGCTTGACGGTTTTAAAGAATTGGTGTAATACGGCATATCTTACGATTACGGACGAGAGCGCTTTAGGCGTGGAACCTGTTGAAAAAATAAAGAAAGGAGGCATTATATCATGTTCACACCAACAGTGGATAAGGACAAGTGCACCGGATGTGGAGAGTGTGTTGAAGTCTGCCCCGCGGAGGTTTTGGAACTCGAAAACGAAAAATGCGAGCCCGTCAATGCAGAAGAGTGTTTAGGATGTGAAAGCTGTATTGAGGTTTGTGAGACCGGAGCAATTACTGTGGAAGAAACATAATCTAATCATGATTGCAGGTATCTGGTCCTTGGTCCGGGTTGAGCCGGGATCAAGGACCAGTTTCCCAACTCCTCGCCTAAGTTCTCAATAGATTTTTTGTCTTACTCTCTCTTCAATTACATCGCGCTGTTTTCCCACCGGAGGCATGAGAATGGATGAAAAACCGATCGCCCGCTGTGAGGCCAATAGCGTCGATGCCTATAAGTATCCCTTTTACATAAAACCCGCACACGGCATGGAACCGGCCTATATCTTCCTGGAAGAGCATGTCTACAACTTCAACAACGAAGAAGTAGAAGAGATAATGGTTTATCTTGTTCGCATCAATGAGGAAAAGGATCTCCAGCAGCTTGGATATAAAAAGGATCAAGAGGGAATCTATATCTTATCAAAGCCGGAGAAATCCTGGTTGCGCGAAGGAGGCGGCTCTTAACCAATCATGCTTTTCCCTGAAATGGCCCTGGTTCGGCAGAGACTCCACGCCGAAAAACTCGAAGACATCCCGGCAGCAACAAACAAGGCTATTCAGGGCCTTCACCTTGCCTCAGCGACAAAACCCGGTGACTCTATAGCAGTAGCGGTCGGAAGCCGGGGCATCAGCCACATTCCTCTCATTATTTCCGAATGCGTGAAATCTTTAAAGGACCTGGGTTTAAAGCCTTTTATTGTCCCTGCTATGGGGAGCCACGGGGGCAACACACCAAAGGGTGAACTCTCGGTCTTGGCCGGGCTCGGCATTAATGAATCCTTTGCTGGTGTGCCTATACTTGCTGCTGAGGATGTGGCCAGGGTCGGGACATTGGAGATTGGGATACCGATCCTCATGGACAGACGAGCGGCCGAGGCCGACCACCTTGTGGTAATCAACCGGATTAAGCCCCATACAAAATTTCACGGGACGATTGAAAGCGGCCTGACCAAGATGCTCACCGTCGGGCTCGGCAAAGGGGAAGGGGCAGCTCTGTACCACCGGGCCGCGGTCCAGCATACCTTTAGCATCCTGCAAGACGCTGCACGCCGTATCATGGAAAGCCGCTCCGTCCTCTTTGGACTCGCCATACTTGAAGACGGCCACAAGAATGTCTCTCGAATCTCTGCTGTAAGGCCCGAAAACTGGTTTGAGGCGGAACGCGCCCTGCTCGAAGAGGCACGATTTATGATGCCTAAAATCCCTTTTGACCTGATCGATATTTTGATCGTGGATGAAATCGGCAAGGAGATCAGCGGGATTGGAATGGATTCCAATGTCACAGGAAGACACAGGGATATCATAGGTGACTTTCGTACTGCCCCGCACGTGAAACGGATCTTTGTGAGAGATTTGAGCCCTGAATCCAATGGAAATGGAAACGGCATCGGGCTGGCAGACGTAACTACCCGGCGCCTCGCGGATGCACTCGACCTTGAAAAGACCTATGCTAACGCCTTAACGGCAATCTCACCGGAAAAAGCGGCTATTCCCATGTATTTTGATACGGATCGTGAATGCATCAAAGCCTGCCTCAACACCATAGGCATGGTAAAGCCTGAGACAGCGCGAATCATTCATATCAAAAACACCGCCACAATAGAGACACTCTCGGTCTCACGGGCCTTAGAGGACAATGTTGTCTCCAGTCCTGACCTGCAGATCTTAAGACCGTGGGAACCAATGGCCTTTGATGATAGCGGCAACCTGGAGGATTGCGGATTGACGATTGATGATTGACGATTTACCATAAACGCGTAACCCGCAACTCGCAACACGAATAACTAAGACTAATGAAAGGCTCAATGTTCAATCAACAATCAACAATCGTCAATCGCTAGTAACTAATGACCAATGATGTACGACCTAAATTCGTAATCCACAATCCACAATCCACAATAGTATACTACCACATATGCAATACAGCGTTTGGATATGCGGCCATCCTTTTTCAATCTGAACCGTTCCTTGTGAAGAGGATCTTCCTGCCCCATTCACATAAAAAAGCCTTAAAAAAACGAATACAGAAGGCAGGGCCAGCCAAACCCGGATGCACGCCAAAGGCTCTTGAAATGTGCAAAGAGATACAGGCCTGTTTTGAGGGGGCCTCCATAAAAATTCCGTGGAGATTCCTCGACATAAGCGGGCTGACGCCCTTGCAACACTCAGTACTCAAAGCCGTGGCAAGCGTGCCTCACGGAGAGGTCCGATCTTACGGCAAAATAGCTGCACGGATCGGACGCCCCCGGGCCTGTCGTTTTGTGGGGGCCACCCTTGCCGGAAATCCCTTCCCTATCATTATCCCGTGTCACCGCATCGTCCGTGCTGACGGCTCACTTGGCGGCTTTAGCGGCGGGACCGACCTTAAAAAACGCATGCTCCTGCTGGAAAAAGGAAAAGCCGTTACCGAGATTTTAAGTACACAGGACTTTTGATACATGAACCAATGAAACGTCATGATCCATACGACCGCTCAAAAACCGTTCGATCGCCCTTGCTGTCTTTGGGAAGGGGTGGCCGATTCCAACCGCGCGTCCATATTTCCGTGCATGTTTTCTAAGCTTATGGAGCTGGGAAAGAATGGCTGATTCATCAAGGTGATTATCCAGAAAGATGTTCCTGCGGGCGGTGACCATATGACGTCTTCTGGCAACCTTGTAGGCTATGGAACGGCTTGAGGTAAAGCTGTCAACAAAAAAGAGGCCTCTATTCTTGACAACTGTAAGGGCTTCATTTATCTCCCTGCGGCACTCCGTGAACCTTGAACCCATATGGTTGTTAACCCCGACTGCAAAAGGCACATCAGAGATATTTTCCTCCACAATATTTCCTATTGTCTCGGATCCATATCCAACATAGAGGGCACCAGGACCCGGATCAAGATTAGAGTTGTAAGGCTCCATTGGCTGGTGGAGCATGATTTCATGCCCTTTATCATGGATCTCAACGGCAAGATCATAGGAACTTGCAAGTCTGGGCAAGATGGAAAAGGTGATTGGGACTCCCAGTTCCAAGAATTGTCTCGCACGGGAGAAGCTGTATCCGATATCGTCGATAATCAGGGCCATGCGGGCCTTAAAAAAGGTCTTGCTTTCATGTTCCTCAAAGCCAAAGGCCCTTGAAAAACCGTTCATACCAAAGAGACTTCCGGCCAGCAAAGAGGCACTTTTTAACAAAAAGCTCCTTCTATCCATTAACTTCCCCTTGAGACCTTTGCATAACCCCTTTTCACTCCTTTGTATGAACTTTTTGATCCGCCTGAGGCGGACTTGCTCACTAAATAGTGCATTGGCAGCCAAGGGGGATCTTTTTTTGAGTCAGGTCAAATCTCGTCCTGCTTGTTAACGGCAGTGTAACGAACCTCACGAACCAGGCACACGTCAACG
>JABXJX010000179.1 GCA_013375375.1 Desulfobacterales bacterium
GCACTTACAGGGTCTTAAAGGAAAACAGGCGCCTTGTAGAAGCCTTGGAAAGCCGCTATCGCTTTGACAATATTATCGGAAAAAGCAAATCCATGCAGGCTGTATTCGATACCATTCAGAAAGTAGCACGCACCAAGGCCACGGTATTGGTTACAGGTGAAAGCGGCACCGGCAAGGAGCTGATTGCAAAGGCGATTCATTTTAACAGCCCTCGCCGTAACAGACCATTTGTAGCAGTCAGTTGCGCGGCCCTAACAGAGACCCTGCTGGAAAGTGAGCTCTTCGGTCATGAAAAGGGTGCTTTTACCGGTGCCGCTGCAATGAAAAAGGGCCGGTTTGAGCTGGCGCATGGGGGCACCTTGTTTTTAGATGAGATCGGAGAGGTGCCGGTTTCCGTGCAGGTCAAACTTCTACGGGTCATTGAAGAGATGAGTTTTGAACGGGTCGGCGGCACCAGAACGATTGAAGCGAATGTGCGTCTGATTGCAGCTACGAACAAGGACCTCAAGGCAGAGGTGGAACAACAGCGTTTTCGAGAAGACTTATATTTTCGCCTGAACGTGATTAACATCAAATTGCCGCCCGTAAGGGAGCGGGCCGAGGACGTTTCTCTCTTGGCGACGCACTTTGTCAACAAATACGCACAGGAATCAAACAGGGGAGAGATGACCATCTCCGGTGAAGCCATGCGCTTCTTGTGTAATTATTCCTGGCCGGGAAATGTAAGGGAGCTGGAGAATGCCATTGAGAGGGCCGTGCTCCTGAGCAAGGGGAACGAGATCACCTTGGATGACCTTCCAAAAGACCTTATGAGTTTTGCGGACCTTGAGACTCCAATAGACTGGCAAAAGCTCTCCAATCTACCTGAAACGCTGGATGCCATAGAAAAGAGACTGATTCAAAAAGCGCTATCGCTTTCGAATAATGTACAGGCCCGGGCAGCCAATCTTCTTGGCATTCCCCGTAACAACCTGCACTATCGCCTGAAAAAGCACAATCTTTTGTAGTCCCCCGCCCCATGGATGAGAGACCTTTGCATAACTCCTTTTCACTCCTTTGTATGAACTTTTTGATCCGCCTGAGGCGGACTTGCTCACTAAATA
>JABXJX010000180.1 GCA_013375375.1 Desulfobacterales bacterium
CCATGGTGAATGACGCCGCAAGGCACACCCGCGCTTTTGGTGATCTGCTCGGCGCACCAATGAGAGGGCGCTGCAAACTTCATGTTTCGCATGACTTGAAACAGGTTGAGGTTTTGCTGGTATGGCCCATCTACCGGCCCATAGAGCACGTGATCACGTACGCACCATGCGGTGTAGCGCATTATATCAAAAATATAGCGTGGCCACAATGGTAAAACTGCAATGAGCTTGTCAGATCGGCCTTTAGGCGGCCCCACCATTGACTCTTCAAGTGATTTAGTTTGTACGTTCCAGCCTTTAGCCCTTGCACATTTAAGGATTAGATCTGCCTGGTTTCTGAAGCATGCCGGCCCTCGCAAGGCAATTATGACTAATTCCATTTATACCCCTACCCCTAGAATATGATGTATGACCTTTAAAATCTCTGCCATCGTCAACACATTGAACCGTCAAGACATCCTAACTGAATGTTTACATAGCCTAGCGGTGCAAACTAACCTCGCTGAGATCATAGTCGTAGATGATGGTTCAACGCCGGCTGTGATCAAGCATAAGCTCATGGATAAGCTGATTCGCATTGACAAAACCGTGGGAGTGGCTGAAAGCCGAAACATAGGAGCCGAAAAGGCCTCGAAGGCTTCGACACATCTTTTCTTCACAGATGATGATATATTTCTGGATCCTAACTGTTTCAACGTGTTATGCACTCCTCAAATATGGGCTGACAAGAAGGTTGCGGCTACCGGCGGCTCGGTTCCCGATATGAATGTTCCAGACTTCATAGACTTTAAATGGAGATATGTTGTGCGGCCCATGGCGATTAACGCTTGGGGCGAGATCGTAGATTTAAGCGAGTATTGGGTTGATGAGTGGGAGTGGTACCTGGCTGATCACATACGCGGCGGCAACCAGCTTATTTCGAAGGAAAAATTTGTTGAGATCGGCGGTTTTCCCGAATGTTACGGCCCAGGGGGCTTTAGAGAAGAGACGGATTTTTGCTTGATGCTTCGAGAGAAAGGTTCCAAGTTAATGTTTAATCCGTGTGCACGTGCATATCATTACAAACGTGAGTATGGCGGCGTCCGTGAGATCGGAAGAGC
>JABXJX010000181.1 GCA_013375375.1 Desulfobacterales bacterium
AGGTGGACTGTAAGTGTCCGCGACATTCTACTATCGACCTATCATTCTGAGTTTGCCTTCCTCGTTGGCGTCTCGTAACGGCTTGACAACTTCTTCTCTCGCATCAAGAACTTCTTTCTGCAGCGGCTCCTGCATCAGTGCAGCCTCTTCGTCAACCATAGCCACAGCCCTGTCAGATATATTTGAGCGCATCTTTTGCACAATCTCTTCATCTGCCCCATAAAACGCCAGCGCCAATTTGCCTGCTTCCACGGTCCGCAGCGCTTCCTGCAGAGACCTGTCCGCTATTGACGGAATATCTTCCCACGTTACCATCAAACGCCTTACCATAGCGGCCGTCTCTTCATCATTTTTGCCGATCTCATCAAGCAGCTGGTCGCGCACGTCCCTCTCCAGCCCACTTAGCACAATAGCCAGTTTTCGTAGAGTTTGCTCCGGTTTTTCCGCAAGAGTCTCTCCTCTGAAACTCTTCAGCCGTTCGCTAATCATAGATGCTATCCGCTGCCTTACTCCGGCTCCCACCAGTTCCGGGTTCGTCATCTTGCAGATAGCTTTGAGCCGAGCCCCTTCGCTCAAAAGCGACAGAGCCTCCTGGCTCCTGTTCGGAGCCAGCTCCGATAGTACTACAGCGATCGTCTGTGGGTGTTCTCCCTCCAACGCAAGAATCAATTCGTCCATCTTGGCTGAACGAATATCTCCAAACAGGTCTTTCTTTTCTGTCGCCTGTCTAACTTGAGACTGAATCTGCTCAGCCCTGTCTTTGCCAAGGACACTTACAAGCATTTCGTTAAGAAAACCTTTCATACTAAATCTATGAGTTTCCTTATTTTGAAGTGAGCTACAGAACTCTCGGACAACCTTCGCCTGCTCCTTGACATCGTGCTGCCGCGATGCATCGATTCGCGCAAGCTCCAAAGCAATCTCTTGAATCTCTTCGGCGCCAAGTCCCCTGAGCAGCTCGGTCCCGGTCGCAGCATCCAGACTCATCAACAGCATCGCAGCTTTTTGTCTACCCGTCAATGGCATCTACTTGATCTCTCTTTTGGACTTTTTGCGCCAATATCTTTGGCGATTTCTATTGGG
>JABXJX010000053.1 GCA_013375375.1 Desulfobacterales bacterium
TCAAGGTGCGGCTCTACCTCCCATTTTCAAAAGAACACTTTTTGAGAGCACTTCCTGCTACAGGCAAAAGAATTGCGATCCTGGACAGGACCAAGGCACCGGGGGCCGTGGGTGAGCCCCTCTATCAGGATGTGTGCACGGTCTTTCAGGAAACGGCGGAGACCCCGGTTATTGTCGGGGGAAGATACGGGCTGGGAAGCAAGGATTTTACGCCCACCATGGTCAAGGCCGTATTCGACAACCTTCGGTCATCATCCCCCAAGAACCACTTCACCGTTGGTATTGTAGACGATGTGACACACACTTCCCTATCGCCTGGTGAAGAAATCCATCCAACGGCTGAAGGCACGGTGCGATGCAAGTTCTGGGGACTCGGAGCCGATGGCACGGTTGGCGCCAATAAGAACGCTATCAAGATCATTGGTGAAAACACCGACATGTACGCGCAGGCATACTTTTCCTATGATGCCAAGAAGTCAGGGGGGATTACCATATCCCATCTGCGGTTCTCGCCTCACAGGATTCAATCTCCCTATTTATTGACCGAGTCTGACTTTATTGCCTGTCATAATCGCGCATTCGTTACCCAGTACGATATCCTGGAAGGGGTCAGGCAGGGCGGTTCCTTTCTGCTCAATTCATCATGGAGTGTCAAAGAAATGGAAACCGAGCTTCCCGATCATATGAAGAGAACCATCGCCCAAAAAAAATTAGACTTTTATAATATTGATGCCGATAAAATTGCCTCTCAAGTGGGCTTGGGCGGACGTATAAACATGGTAATGCAGGCGGCATTTTTTCAGATTGCCAATGTGATTACCCCACAAAAGGCATTCAAATATATCAAGGAGGCTATCAAGAAGACGTACGGGAAAAAGGGCGAAAAGATTGTACAGATGAATATAGATGCCGTGGATAAGGCCGTAGGCGCCTTGAAAAAGATCAAGGTTCCGAAATCGTGGGCCACTGCCGGGCATGCGGCCTATCTTGAAAAGGATGAGCCGGAGTTCGTGAGCAAGGTTATGAGACCCATGCTGGCTCAGCAAGGGGACAAACTTCCTGTCAGTGCCTTCAGTCCGGACGGTATATTTCCCACAGGGACAACCAGGTATGAAAAAAGAGGTGTTGCAGTCAATGTGCCCGAATGGATACCGAAAAACTGCATACAGTGTAATCAATGTGCCTTTGTTTGTCCCCATGCCGTAATTCGTCCGGTCCTGGCACCAAAAGAGGATCTCCGTAATGCCCCAAAGGATTTTGTGACTTTGAAGGCCATGGGAAAAGAGTTGAAGGGGCTGAGGTTCCGGATTCAGATTAGTCCGCTTGATTGCACTGGTTGCGGGAACTGTGCTGATATCTGTCCGGCAAAGAAAAAGGCTCTGGTCATGAGGCCCCTGGCCACCCAAACCGAATTACAGGTTCCCAATCACAAGTTTTTCACTGAACTCCCTGTCATGGACCACGTGATGCCTGCCACTTCAGTAAAGGGGAGCCAGTTTCAGCAGCCACTCTTTGAGTTTTCAGGAGCTTGTGCCGGTTGTGGCGAGACCCCCTACGTAAAAGTCGTCACACAGCTATTTGGTGATCGCATGATGATTGCCAATGCCACGGGATGTTCCTCCATCTATGGTGGATCAGCGCCCAGTTGTCCGTATACGGTCAATGAGGATGGGCATGGTCCTGCCTGGGCCAACTCCCTTTTTGAGGACAATGCAGAGTATGGCTTTGGAATGGAGCTTGGTGTGACACAGAGGCGAGAGAAATTGGCGGATCTTGTTCGCGAGGCACTGAATACTAAACTTTCAAAAGAGCTGAAAGAAGCATTGAAGATGTGGCTCGACAATATGAATGATGCGGATAATTGCAAGGAGTATGGCCGCAAAATAGAGGAACTCGCCGAACTTGAGATGATGGGCAAGGATGGTTCCGCTAATGCCTTGCTTTATGAAATCCTTGATCGAAGTGATTACCTTGTCAAGAAATCGATCTGGGTCATCGGTGGTGATGGATGGGCCTATGACATTGGTTACGGCGGATTGGATCATGTGGTTGCCATGGGCCATGATATCAATATTCTGGTTCTGGATACGGAGGTCTATTCCAACACCGGAGGCCAGTCTTCAAAGGCGACACCTACGGGAGCCGTGGCAAAATTTGCAGCGGGCGGCAAACAGACCCGTAAAAAGGACCTGGGAAGAATGGCCATGACTTATGGTTATGTGTATGTGGCATCTGTTGCAATGGGTGCAAATAAGAATCAGTTTATGAAGGCATTGATTGAGGCTGAAACATATGAGGGGCCGTCTCTGATCATCGCCTATGCGCCTTGTATCAACCATGGAATCAACATGGGCCGGAGCCAAAACGAGGAGAAAAAGGCTGTTGAGTCGGGTTATTGGCCCCTGTACCGCTATGATCCAAGGCGTAAAGAAGCGGGAGAAAATCCCTTTATACTTGATTCCAAAGAACCAAAGGGTGATTTCAAGGAATTTCTTATGGGTGAAGTACGCTATTCCAGCTTGACAAGGACTTTCCCGGAAAATGCAAAAGTTCTTTTTAAACACGCGGAGAAAGACATGAAAGAAAGATATGAGACCTACAAGTGGATGGCAGGTCAGGAGGAAAGTGAAAGCTGAAAGCTCAAGGCTCCACAGCCCGTTTACTAATGACCACTGACTAATGACCAATGACAAAACACACCGTTACCTTTGAACCGGACAAGATAGCCATTCGCGTTGACAAGGGGGCTAATCTCTTAGAGGCGGCCCTTGAGGCCGGCGTGCATATCAATGCCACATGCGGCGGCCAGGGTGTTTGCGGTAAATGCCGCGTGGTGATTGAGGCCAGGGAGGTCGACAGCGAAAAGACGGAAAAGATAAGTCAAGAAGAATACGACCAGGGATGGCGGCAGGCATGTAAAACTTTTGTTCTTTCAGATTGCACCGCGCAGATCCCTGTTGAATCAAGGGGCCTGAAACCTCTTGTGGCCCAAAAACTCGACATGGGGAAGGTGGAGCGCAAGATCTCCGCCCTTGATACAAAGCCCCTGGCTGAAGACTGGCAGTTTGACCCGCTGGCTATTAAGGTGCCTGTCCGGCTATCCCCGCCTACATTACAGGACAATGCAAGTGATCTGACCCGCATTTCAACGGGACTTAAACAACAGCATGATATTGAAAAGATCTCTGTTGATATTCGATGCCTCAAGACCATGCCGCAGGTTCTGAGAACAAGCGATTGGTCTGTTACAGCCACGTTGACGGCAGCCCCGGAGCCGGAGACCATTTCACCACAACAGGGTATATCTCCGGCGCTGAACCTGGTCCGCTTGGAACCTGGTGATACCTCGGGCAACAATCTCGGTGTTGTTTTGGACATTGGAACGACTACCATATGTGCCGAGCTTCTCGATCTCAAGACAGGAAAGGTAATGGCGGAAGCTGCTGAATATAACAGGCAGATCGAATATGGAGAGGACGTGATTACCCGTATCGTATATGCTCAAAAGCCTAAAGGAAAAGGAAAGTTGCAATCTCTGGTAGTATCATCAATCAACCAGGTGATTGATGAAATACTGGAGAAAACCGGAAGCTCGAAAAAGAGTATCTCATGCATCGCTGCCGCGGGCAACACCACTATGACACACCTTTTTTTGGGCTTGGAAACACGCTATATTCGGGAAGCGCCATATGTCCCGGCAGCTAATTTTATGCCGCTGGCGTGGGCGTCGGATGTCGGTATTGATGTGCCCGATTGTGTGCGGCTTTATAGCTTTCCTGCGGTAGCGAGTTATGTTGGAGGAGACATTGTTTCCGGCATAATAGGATCCGGCGTCTTTCAAAAAGAGAAACTGACGCTCTATATGGATATTGGAACCAACGGTGAGATCGTTTTAGGAAACCGTGATTGGCTTGCTTGCGCTGCCTGTTCCATGGGTCCAGCTTTTGAGGGCGGCGGGATCAAACACGGCATGCGCGCCGACCAAGGGGCCATCGAAGGGTTTCATATCAATCCTATCACGCTGGAACCTATGCTCGTTACAGTTGGCAGGGAAAGACCACGAGGTATTTGCGGGTCCGGGCTGATAAGTATCTTGGCGGAGTTGCTGTTTGCCTGTGTCATCGACCGCAACGGCAAGTTCGTCCGCGATCTCTCTTCAGAACGCATCAGGTCCGGACGATTTGGATACGAATATGTTCTGGTGTTGGCAGAAGACTCAGGGACCGGGGATGACATCGTCATCACCGAGGTCGATATTGAGAACCTGATTCGTGCAAAAGGGGCACTTTTTGCCGGATGCCTAACGCTCCTTGAGAATCTGACACTGTCGTTTGATGATCTGGATCGGGTAATCATTGCAGGTGCCTTTGGCCGGTACATAAACATTGAAAAAGGGAAACAGATCGGACTCTTTCCGGATATCCCTGTTGAAAAGTTTCATTTCCTGGGGAACGGTTCATTGTTAGGGGCGCAATTAGTGTCTCTTTCCAACGGGATGTTGCGAGATGTGGAACGGATCGCCAAAATGATGACCAATATTGAGTTGAGCGACAACCAGTCCTTTATGGACAAGTATGTGGGAGCCCTTTTCCTTCCCCATACGGATGCACACCTGTTCCCTGTTGTGACTGAATATCTTGAAGCGAGTTCACAAATGATCAGCAATCAAAAGATAATCACACCTCTTCTCAAGGCGAAAAGCCGCAAAGCACGAAAGATTAAAAGTACGAAATAAAAAAACATTCAGTTTTTCGTGTTTTCGTACTTTCGTGTTTTCGTGATAGTTTTTGTTTTTTGTTCCGGTTTATCCGTGTTGGGTGTAAGGGAAAGATTATGACTATGACCATTGCCATGGCCGGCAAGGGCGGAACCGGCAAGACAACTATTGCAGGGCTTCTTGTCAGGTTCCTGCTAAAAAAGGGGGTCAAGCCGATCCTGGCCGTTGATGCAGATGCCAATGCAAATTTAAACGAGGTCCTTGGACTTAAGGTCGAGAGCACCCTTGGTGATGCCAGAGAAGGGCTTAAGGATGGAGTGCCCGCAGGGATGACCAGAGATCTGTACATGGAATATAAGGTTCAGGAGTCGTTGGTAGAGAGCGAGGGGTATGATCTGGTCGTTATGGGGCGTCCGGAGGGACCGGGTTGCTATTGTCATGCCAACACCCTGCTTTCCCGGTACATGGAAAGGCTGTGCGAAAACTACCGTGTTGTGGTTATGGATAATGAGGCGGGCATGGAGCATATCAGTCGTTTGCTGGCCCGCCGGGCGGATATCTTGCTGATTATATCCGATTCGACTCAGCGGGGAATACAGGCTGCCAAGCGGATTCGTGATCTCACAAGGGAGCTTAAGCTTGATATCAAGAAAGACTATCTGATCATCAACAGAGTCAACAACGAGTTGCCGCATAGGGTTAAAGACTCGGTCGATTCGGCAGGATTGAACTTGGCAGGCTGCGTGCCGGAAGACGACTTGATCTCGCGCTACGATATTGAGGGGCGACCCTTCGCTGAACTGCCGGATGATGCCGGGTCGGTTCAGGCGTTGAATGGGATTTTTGAGACAATCGTCAATCCATAAACGGATGCTTCGGGAACTCTCCATAAAAAATTTTGCTATCATTGACGATCTTTCGATTAATGTTGAAAAAGGACTCAGCGTATTGACCGGAGAGACAGGAGCCGGAAAATCGATTATCATCAATGCCGTAAACCTGATCTTAGGAAGTCGTGCCTCACCCGAACTGATCCGCACCTCTGAAGAGACGGCCGAGCTTGAAGCCTTGTTTGAGGTGCCTCCTGAAAGCCCGGCAGCGAGGGCTGCAGAGGCGCAGGGGTTTGATCTGTCAGAAGGCTTGTTGGTCCGTCGTGTCATTCAGAAAAATAGTCGCCACAAGATTTATATCAATGGTCGGCTGGCCACCGTGCAGATGCTTTCTACGATCAACGAGCACCTTGCCAGCATATCCGGTCAGCATGCCCACCAGGGTTTGCTTAAACCAGAACAGCACCTTCTGGTGCTTGACCAGTTTGGAGGGCTGACCAAGCTGTGCGGCCGTGTATCGGAATGCCGTGAACAGATGCTTCCGTTGATCAGGAAGCGAGGCATCCTGAAGCGTCAGCTAACCGAACAATCCGAGCGCCGTGAGCTTTTTGAATTTCAGTGTCGTGAGATCGACCAGGCCCAAATAGTTCCCAAGGAAGACAAAGCCCTTGAGCAGGAACGACAACGACTGAAGCATGCCCGGCAGTTGTATGAGACCGTGGGTAGTTGTGTAAATCGCCTTTATGGAGCAGAAGGGGCCGTGGTTGAACATGTAACCGAGGTTGCAAGGGAGATTCAAGCGCTCAGCAGTATTGATTCCTCGCTGAGCCCTGTGGCAAACAGTGTACAGGAAATTTCTTTTCAACTGGAAGATGTTACCAATGATCTGCGCGATTATCTTCATAACGTTGTTTTTGATAGTGATCGACTGGAAGCTGTGGAATTGCGTCTTGATCTTCTTCAGAGGCTAAAGCGAAAGTATGGGGGGGGGCTTGAATCAGTCCTGGCCCACGGCAAGAAGGCTGAAGAAGAACTAAAACGAATATCGTCATTGCCGGAACAAATAGCTGAAGTCGAGGAAAAGCTGGATCAGTTGCATAAGAAGCTCTGCAAGCTGTGCCGCGAACTCTCCGACAAAAGGAAAAAGGCGAGCGGACGCCTTGCGAAAAGAGTCCAGCAGGAAGTGGAATCCCTGGGGATGCCTAAAACCCGCTTTGAAGTTAGGTTCAAACCCAGCCCCGTTGATGAGAGTTCAGGTCCTTATCTCTTGCTGGATAACAGCGGTATAGAGTCTACCGGCATAGACCGTGTTGAGTTCCTGATTGCCCCAAATGTGGGTGAGGATTTGAGGCCGCTTGCCCGGATTGCATCAGGCGGCGAACTCTCCAGGATTATCCTTGCGCTGAAGGCGATTTTGGCGACACAGGAGTCCGTGGAGACTCTGATTTTTGATGAGGTAGATGCAGGCATAGGCGGTGGTGTAGCCGAAGTTGTTGGCCGGAAGCTACATTCCTTGGACAGTTGTCATCAGGTAATCTGCATCACACACCTTCCCCAGATCGCTCAATTTGCTAAGCACCATTTCAAAATTTCCAAAAGGACTTACAAGGGGCGTACCCAAACCACGATTAGGCCCTTGCATGGAGAGGAACGCGTAAAAGAGATGGCCCGTATGTTAGGCGGGGTCAAGATTACAAAAAAGGCCCTGGATCACGCGCGTGAAATGATGGCAGGTCGGGGTTAAAGGAGGAAAATTTCATGTTAGTACAGGGGTGGATGACTACTGATGTCATTACGGTAGATGAAGATACTTCCATGATGAAGGCATCCATTATCATGAAAGAAAAAAAGATCCGCTCCTTGTCAGTCGTTGACAAGAAGGGCGAACTGGTTGGCATTGTCAGTGACAGGGATCTGAAAGACGCTGCGCCGTCTAAGGCAACAACCCTGGATGTATATGAATTGAATTATCTACTTTCTTCCATCAAGATCAAGGACCTGATGACCACAAACGTGGTATATGTCAGGCCGGATGAGACCGTGGAATTTGCCGCCATTCTAATGCTTGAGAACAAGATCTCAGCACTTCCGGTTATCAACGAGAAAGGTGTCCTGATCGGCATTATCACGCAAACCGACATTTTTAAGCTCTTGATCAATATTACCGGGGTTTATACCGGCGGCATTCAATTTGCTTTTAGCCTGGAAGATCGTCCGGGTTCGATCAAAGAGGTTGCTGATGTGATCCGCTCCTGCGGAGGGCGCATTGTAAGCATTTTGTCCACGCGGGAAACTGCCGAAGAGGGACGCCGGAATGTTTATATACGCAGCAGTTTCTTGGCGGAAGACACGCTCAGAGACCTGGTAAAAGAACTGGAAGAGAAGTTCGTGGTCCTATATACGTCCAAAGACTTGCTGGAGGAGGTCGAAAGACGAAGAGTACGAATTGCGTAGCGTCTTACATATCGGATTTGAAGAACTGGCTCGGTTCGGTGATGGAACCGGGCTTTTTCGTGTATTCGGTGGGAACCGTTCCTTCCTTAAAACACTCAAAGATGGTCTTCTTTGATTCAGGTGCTGCCAGGAGTCCGGTCTCTGCATCTATCTTGGCAAAGACCACTCCATCCGGTACCTGGAAGACCTGTACCGACTTGTTCTGGAGGATTGTCTTCATAAATTCCAGCCAAATAGGACTGGCAGCCCTTGAACCTGTTTCGCCAAGGCCGAGTGGTTTCTCTTCATCAAAACCTGCCCAGGCCCCTGTTACGTAGCGCGGAGTATATCCTATGAACCAGGCATCGTGTAGGTCATTGGTCGTACCGGTTTTGCCTGCAACAGGCCGATTAAGAGCCTTAACCCGCCAGCCGGTTCCATTTTGAACCACTCCTTGGAGCAGATTGGTCATGATATACGCCGTGCTTTTCTCAATGACCTTTTCGCTCTCAGGCTGATTCTCCTCTAAGATATTCCCATCCCGATCGAGTATCTTAGTGACAAAACATGGTTTTATCCGGTATCCCTCGTTGTTAAAAATGGCATAAGCGCGTACAAGCTCCAGGAGTGAAATCCCGGATGAGCCAAGTGCCAGTGAAAGGTCCCGTGTAAGCTTAGATTCGATGCCGAGTTGTTTGGCATAATCAATCACATAATCGATATCAATATCCTTAACGATCTTGATAGTAACTACGTTTCGGGACAGGGCCAGGGCAGTCCGTAAAATAGTGGGCCCGTGAAACTTCTCTTCGTAGTTCCTGGGTTTCCATGTGAATTCGTTTTCCGTATCCTCAAACACGATCGGGGCATCCATGATGATGGTTGCAGGCGTATAGCCCTTATCAATGGCAGCGGCGTATATAATTGGTTTAAAGGCCGAGCCTGGCTGACGTTTTGATTGTATGGCTCGATTAAACTGGCTCACCTTGAAGTCTCGACCGCCGATCATAGCCTTTACGTAGCCGGTTTCAGCCTCCATGCAAAGAAGCGCCCCTTCCACAATGGGTTTTTGTTCCAAAGCTAAATCCCATCGGCCAGTCTCTTTTTGTTGACCCTTTACTTTTACCAAGACTACATCGCCCACCTTGAGGACATCGCTGACCTTATTAATTTTAGCGTCATAGTAAGCAACCTTTGGGTCAGGCTTCCTTGCCCACTTCATGTCATCAAAACGAAGGCTTCCTTGTTCGCTTCCAATGCGAACCGCAACTTCTTGCTCGCTATCATTTACTGCGATTACGAGCCCTTGGCTGATTCTTCCCGGTTCCAGCGGGTGTTTCTCAAGCATTGATTGGATCTCTTGAGAAAAGGCTTCAAGCTGTTCCGGTTTTAAGTGTTTGAGCGGGCCACGATACCCCTGCCTTTTATCCAGCGCTTTTAGCCCCGAGGTCAAGGCGTTTCGACCTGTCTTTTGCATTTCGATGTTGACGGCAGTGTGTATTGTGAGACCCTCTTTGTAGAGGGCATCCCTGCCGTACTTTTCCTCCACATACTTCCTTACGCATTCAGTGTAGCACGGGACTTCCTCAATGTACCAATTGCGCCTTGGCTTGATATCAAGCTGCGTATTGATGGCTTCTGTTGCTTGTATATTTGTAATATATCCCTCATTGATCATCCTATTTAAAACATAGATCTGGCGTTGCTTCGCCTTTTTAGGATGCAGAAAGGGAGAATAACGGCTCGGCGCCTGCGGCAACCCTGCCAGCATGGCGCATTCGGCCAGATTAAGGTCTGCTGCTGATTTTTCAAAATAGTTTTCAGCCGCTGCCTCGACTCCGTAGGCGCCGTGTCCCAAGTATATCTGGTTGAGATAGAGGAACAAAATCTCGTCCTTGGTAAGGGCCTTGTCTATACGATAGGCTAAAATCGCCTCACGTACCTTACGAGCATAGCTTCTTTTAGGCGACAGGAAAAAAGACTTGGCAACTTGCTGGGTTATGGTGCTTCCACCCTGAATGATGGTGCCGGCTTCGATGTTTTTAAAAAATGCTCGGGTGATGCTGACTAAATCAATCCCTTCATGCTTGAAAAAGCGAGCGTCTTCGGCCGCAACAAAGGCGTGGATGAGCATCCTTGGCATCCCGGAAAGGGGGATTACGAGCCTTCGTTCTTTGAAGAACTCGGCAATTTTGCGCTTATCATCAGAGTAGACAGTGGTGATAATGGGTGGGCGATAATCATTCAAAGAAGATATCCTGGGAAGATCTCTTGTAAAGTAAAAATAAGTCCCTCCCAGAAGAAGGCCGGCCAGGAGAGACAATATGATGATGGGCTCGTGAAAAAGATAGAAAAATCTTCCCAGGGTTCCCTTCCGGCCCCGTCTGGATTTTATTTCTTTGACGTCTGATTGACCTCGAGAATGTGCCATAATCTATTTGTAACAAAAAAAGGGTTAACAAGCAAGACTCATTATGTTCCTTGTGTTATTATGTTCCTTGTGTTATGGGTTTGACCCAGCAAACCCAATAAGCTTAACAACCTCATGATTGCCCTGAATTTTGATAAATGTGACGGCTTGATCCCGGCTATTGTACAGGATTTTGAAACCGGCGAGGTCCTGATGCTCGCTTTTATGAACGAGGAGGCCTGGCGTGAAACCCTGAAAACAGGCAAGGCCACGTATTGGAGCCGGACGCGACAGGAACTCTGGGTCAAGGGCAAAACGTCCGGCCATGTCCAGTGGGTCAGGGAGGTCTGGATTGACTGTGACGATGACACCGTGCTCTTGAAGGTAAACCAGGTGGGCGAGGCTGCCTGTCATACCGGGTATCGGAGTTGTTTTTTCAAAAAGATGGAAGATGGCTCGGTTCGGGTAGTCGGCGAGAAAATTTTTGATCCCAAGGAGGTGTACAAATAACGTGACAGAGAAACTTAAACTCGGGATTCCCAAAGGGAGCCTGCAGAATGCCACAATTACTTTGTTTAAGCGGTCGGGGTGGAAGATCGAGATGAACGGACGCAGCTATTTTCCCGATATCAACGATGACACTATTGAATGCTCTATCTGCCGTGCCCAGGAGATGTCGCGTTATGTCGAAAGAGGCACGCTGGATGCGGGTCTTACAGGACAAGACTGGATATCTGAAAACGAATCCAATGTAAGGGTTGTGGAAAATTTGGTCTATTCAAAGGTAAGCCAGCGACCCGCCCGTTGGGTCCTGGCAGTACCATACGATTCTGATATTAAGAGATTGGAGGATCTGGCAGGAAAAAAGATTGCAACTGAATTAGTCAATTTTACAAAAAAATATTTTGCCCAACGGGATATTGATGTTGAGGTGGAATTCTCATGGGGAGCCACAGAGGCTAAGGTCGTGTCCGGATTGGCTGATGCTATCGTGGAGGTTACCGAGACCGGCAGTACCATCAAAGCCCATGGCCTCAGGATCATACAGGAACTTCTCCAGACCAACACCCAATTGATTGCCAACCATGCAGCATGGGAGGATCCGGAAAAGCGGAAAAGGATAAAACAGATCGCACTTCTCTTAAAAGGTGCTCTTCTGGCCGAAAAGATGGTGGGACTCAAGATGAATGTTTCCCAGGCAAGGCTAAAGGAGGTTATAGCGCTTCTTCCGAGCCTCAATGCGCCTACGGTATCGCCCCTCTATCAGTCGGACTGGTTTGCTGTTGAGACAGTGGTGGCCTCCTCCACGGTGCGGGATCTGATCCCTGAACTGCTTAAAAGCGGGGCCGAGGGAATCATCGAATATCCACTGAATAAAGTAATATGAGCAACATCACGTCTGCTGAATTTGTCGTAAGTGCTGTAAAGTCTTCCCAATATCCTCCACCCGGCAGGCGTGAAATCGCTTTTGCAGGGCGTTCCAACGTAGGCAAATCTTCCTTGATTAATAAATTGTTGGGCCGCAAAAGCCTGGTAAAAACCAGTTCTACACCGGGACGTACCCAGACGATTAATTTTTTCCTCGTAAACAATAGTTTTTATTTTGTGGATCTGCCCGGATATGGCTATGCCAAGGTTCCCATAAAGATTCGCAAGGGCTGGGGGCCGATGGTCGAAAAATACCTGAAGGGCCGCCGGGCCGGAGAGCTTTCAGGACAGGAGTCCGGCCAGGGTCTTTGCGCGGTAGTTGTGATCTTGGATATCAGGAGGCTGCCGAACCAGGGGGATCATGATTTGCTTGGCTGGCTGACGCACTATAAGATCCCGGCCATTGTGGTGCTGACAAAGGCGGACAAGCTTAAAAAGAATAAGCAGAATAAACAGCAAAACGCGATCGCTCGTGAACTTTCCGCAGATCCTTCGGCACTTATCCTTTTTTCAGCTACAATGGGCCTGGGTAAACAACATCTGTGGAGGGCTGTAGAGGCACTGTTGTAATGAAGATTGGCGGCCGACACGGCGAGGGGGGCGGGCACACTTACTAATAAGAACCTTTTCTACTCGACATTGGTTTGGGCACAATGATGTCTTTTCTTTCGTTCCGAGTCTCCCGTGCTGGTGTTTTTTGTGACTTATCTACGGGGGCATTCCTTGCCCCCTCCGCATTCTCCCGCAAGCGGGAGCTGCGGTCTCCCCCGCAGATAAGTCACAAAAACACGGCGCCCTCCCGCCAGTCACTACAGAAAAGACATCATTGTGCCATATCTGTGATGTCGGGTAGTTAATGTATCTTTTAGTAATTGCAGGCTTGTCCTGTCGGAGTTTCTCTGCCGTGATCCAATGCCTCAGAAAAAAATTGACAGGACGTTTTAAAATTGTTACACAGATTTCCAGTCGTCTGTAAAAATATGTGATCAGGGCCGTTAGCTCAACTAGGCAGAGCAGCTGACTCTTAATCAGGAGGTTACAGGTTCGATTCCTGTACGGCCCACCAAGTAAATCAAGGGGTTGTGCGATTGAGCATAACCCCCTTTCTTATCTGTCTGATTAAATGTGAGACCTTTGCATAATTCATTTGAGCGGTAATTATGAACTTTTTGGGGCACCCATCCGGGCGAAGCGAACGGCCGCCCGCTTTATCTGTTGGCAGTCAAGGGGGATCTTTTTTTGAGATCAGGTCACTTAATATTGCTTGATAGCCTTCCCAACGGCACCATAT
>JABXJX010000054.1 GCA_013375375.1 Desulfobacterales bacterium
CAAAAAATATTAAGGAAAATCGGGGTCCTGTACCAGGGTGCCGCCCTCTTTGGTTCCATGACTATCGCCGAAAATGTGGCTTTACCGATCACGGAATATACGGATTTATCGCAAAAATCCGTAATGACTTTGGTCAAGATGAAGCTAAATCTGGTTAATCTGGATGGTTATGAAAATTATTTGCCGTCCGAACTCAGCGGAGGTATGAAAAAGAGGGCGGGCTTGGCAAGAGCTATGGCCCTTAATCCGAAAATCCTATTCTTTGACGAACCATCTGCCGGACTCGATCCCATAACATCGACCGAACTCGATAACCTTATTATTCATCTTAACAAAAGCCTGGGAACTACCATGGTCATTGTCACTCACGAACTCCAGAGTATTTTTACCGTCGCACACAGGATCATTATGCTGGATAAGCGGACAAGAGGAATAATCGCTGAAGGGGACCCTAAACATCTGCGGGACCACAGCCGGAATCCTTTCATCAAACAATTCTTTAACCGCCAGACAGAAGACAGTGGCATAGCACGAAAGGACTCTCAGTAATGGCTTCTCAGAAAACCAAGCTTGCCGTCGGCCTATTTGTAGCGAGTGGAATCGGGATTACCGCATTGGCGATAATCTGGTTGGGAATGTCCCGTTTTTTGGAGAAGGGACAGTATTACGTGACCTACTTTGATGAGTCCGTGCAGGGCTTGAATACAGACTCTCCTGTAAAATACAGAGGGGTATCGATAGGCCGGGTAGACAGGATAAGTGTCGCCCCCGACTCAAAGTTAATACAAGTAGTCTTAAAGATTGAATCCGGGCAAACACTCGACAGCAGCATCGTTGCTCAGTTAAAGTCGGTAGGGATTACCGGAATTATGTTTGTCGAATTGGACTGGAAGAAAGAAGGTGCGTCCGATCGTTCTCCTCCTGTTAGCTTTCCGTCGGAATATCCGATTCTGGCCTCAAAACCATCCGAGATCAGTGAATTGCTGCGAGGTCTTGACGATGTTCTAAACCAGCTAAGGTTTATAGATCTTAAAGGAATCTCCGATAAAATCAAGTTGACCACGGATAAGATAGGCCACATGGTCGACGATGCTAACATAAAAGCTATTTCCACAAATATTGGCTCGTCCCTGAAGAGCGTCGAACGTATCTTGGACGACCAGAGGTGGAATAAATTTATGGCTTCAATTGAAAAAGCAGGGAACTCCTTTGATTCGCTGATGAATGAGAAAATGATTAAAACGGCCATGGAAAATTTTAAGCAGGCCGTGGAAAATGCCAATAAGTTATTGGCACAAGGGGCCTCACTTGTGAGCAAAACAGACGATACACATTCTCGGCTTAAGCATCATCTGTTGGTTATCGCCCGGAATCTTGAAAAAGCGAGTGAAAATCTGAACCATTTAACAGATCTTCTTGCCGACCAACCGTCTCAATTAATGTTCGGGCAACCACCTCCCCCCAGAAAGGTGGAGTGAAAAGAAGTTTTTCAAGGCTATCGAAAGCTAAAGAGAGGTCTTTTATGGATAGGCATAAAAAAATATTTGTTTTACTCGTCGGTTTTTCCCTCCTTCTTGGTGCATGTCTTAGCCTTAAACAGCCAAGCAATAAAATCGACTTCTATACGTTAGAATATGATCCCCCGCAAATATCCGGCCTTAATCCTCTTCCCGCTGTTATCAGGATAGAACGCTTTAGCGTTGGTCCTATATACAATACCAATCGAATCATCTATCGGGATCGATCATTCAAAAGAGAGGCATACGTTTATCATAAATGGCGGACCGACCCGGGGAATCTTGTTGCCTATCTTTTGAGCCGGGACATACAAAAATCCGGTCTGTTTAAGGCAGCCCTTTCTCATAACAGCGGTTTCTTATCCTGCTATGTGCTGGAAGGCTCTGTGGATGAATTCTTTGAATCGGATCTGGGGAAGACTTGGAAGGCGGTCTTATCGCTGAGTATTACTCTAATGGCGGAGAACGAATCAAGTATCGGCAAAAGAATCCTGTTTCAGAAAAATTATCACGCTGAGGAAGCGTGTATGCAAAAAAATCCGCGCGCCCTGGCAGAGGCGATGAGCCGGGCCATGGCGAAGGTTTCACAAGAAGTTATTATAGATGTCTATTATTATCTGGCGCCGATCTATCAATAACCTGTAAAAGGAATTGGCCGTTGAAACTATTCGATCTGCGCCATGCCATATATCCGATTATCCTGGGGCTTCTGCTGATCCTTTCCGCATGTGTCCCAAAGATCAAGCTGCCGGTAACAGCCCCGGAGGCCCTGGTCAAAATTCGGTCACATCAATTCCCTGATTTTTCGGACGATATACCTTACGGCTCTCTGGAAACCGCGATCGATCAGAGCCTTGATTATCTGAAGCGTATCAATGCCTCAACGCCCTTTCGCTTTGGGCCTGACACGTTCACCGCGTCTCATCTGGCCAAATCAATGAAAGCCTTTCAAGAATTAATCAAACAAACTCCCCCTGCCGACGAGCTCAAAAAAGCTATTGAGACCTCATTTTGGGTCTACAGGTCTGTTGGGAGCAACGGGAGCGGTGAGGTCTTGTTTACCGGATATTACGAACCAGATCTTAAAGGAAGCCTGCGCCCCTCGCCGGGCTACCCGCATCCTGTTTACAGGAAGCCTGACGATTGGGTGTGTGTCAGGCTGGGCCTGTTCAACCCTGAATACACTGATGAACGCATCATCGGAAGATGTGTCAGTCAAACCCTAATACCATATTTTTCGCGAAAAGAGATCGATTCCCAGGGAAGTCTCCGGCGGAAAGGATATGAACTCCTTTGGGTCTCTGATCGATTCGACCTTTTTTCTTTGCATATCCAGGGATCCGGACGAGTGCTGTTGGAAGACAATTCTGTGGTACGCGTCAATTACGATTGCAGCAATGGACGCCCCTACAGGAGTATAGGAAAATTACTAATCAATGGAAAAAAGATTCCCATGGAAGAAATGTCCATGCAACGGATACGCAGCTACATGAAAAATCATCCGGAGGAGATGGAGAGCATCTTCAATCATAATGAAAGCTACGTCTTCTTCAGGCTGGTTGATAAGGGCCCTATGGGAGCCATTGAGGTGCTTCTGACGCCCGGCCGTTCCGTGGCCACTGATTTACGCCTTTTCCCAAAGGGTTCGCTCGCCTTTATCCAAACCGAAAAACCTCTGGTGGACGAAGATGGTACCATCCGGTCCTGGAAAACATTCGGCAGGTTTGTTCTCAATCAAGATACAGGAGGAGCAATCCTGGGGCCGGGGAGGGCGGATCTCTTTTTTGGAAACGGACCATATGCCGAGATTGCGGCAGGTCACATGAAACATCGGGGAAGGCTTTATTTTCTCGTGCTGAAACAGGTTAAGGAAAGTTAATGTTCATTGACATTTCTTCGACAATCCCTTATGTTTTTTTCCTAAAATAGGACTAATAAAAGCCTTGAGAAAGAATTTTTCAAAGCCCTCAAAGATTTAATCGGGAGGCCTTTCTATGTTTCACATAGCATCTGAAGAGACTTACCAGGACGGCCAGGTTATTATTCAAGAAGGGTCTTCGGGAGACTGGATCTATGTCGTAGTGTCAGGCAGGGTGGAAATCTCCAAGACGGTTGGAGGAAGGAAATATATCATCGAAATGCTCGATCCGGGGGAGGTACTCGGCGAACTCGGTTTCTTGGGACGCATTACAAGGACCGCCACGGCCCGGGCTGTCGGTGAGACTACTGTCGGCATTGTTGACCGTGCATTTCTGGACAAGGAATTTAACAAACTCTCTTCAGACTTCAGGCTCATCCTCACGGCCGTGGTGCATAGATTCAAGAAGATGCTCGATCGGACATGTGAGTTCTCATCACGAGAAGATATTCGTGTTCTAAAGACCTTGTCCCTGAAGTACAAAGATAAAAACATCTTTGTCAATGCGTACACAGGAGATCTTAGTAGCGGGGGCCTTTTTATCAGGACGGAAAATCCACTCAAACAGGGTGAAGAATTTTTTCTGAAACTGCAACTACCGGACCTCGCGGAGCCCATAGGAATCAAGTGTAAAGTGATATGGGCACAAATAAAAGACGAAAAAACGGAGGACTCTTCCGTTGGGATGGGAGTCAAGTTCCTTGAAATGACCCAAAAGGATAATCAAATACTGAAACAGCATCTCAGGGATGTAGCGAAAAGCGGAGAAAAGATCGATCAGGAAGAAATTTCTGAATGAGCCGATTGCCAGCCGGATGATCAGGCCCTGCCCATTTTCTTGAGAGACTCCTTGAACACACGGTAGAACTCTTCATTTTCCGTCAGGGCTTGCTTCAGCACCTTTTCAAGATCACCTATATCCTTCGAGTTGACTACCAGGTTTACGCTCATATTAAAGGCGATCATATTGTCACCGGTTCTAAAATCATTCCCAAGAAGGACGACAAAAATATTCCGGCGGGTATTCATAGGAAGGTGCTCCAAGTATTGCAGCACATGACTTGATTCGGGATTTTCCTCTTCAAAGTTTTCATCCAGCACAACTAAATCAAAGACATGGAATCGCATATATTTCAACGCATCCAGAGCCGATGCCGCCTCCGTAACGTGGTAGTCCATCCGCTGGATGGTGGAATGTATCTTTTTTCTTGCTCCTGCATCCTGCTCGCAGATCAGAGCCGTCTCAACCCCTTCTTCCACAAAATCAAATGGTTTCTCAGACGCGTCATATATACCTGAGGCTACCTCGTCGGTCATGCTTTTTTGGGTTTCGGCTGGCTCGGCAGGTTCCTCTTTGGCCCTGGTGTCAATCTCTATCTTGCTCTTGCATTTTGGACACTTGACTGAAACTAACTGGCCCGTCGGCAGCCTATCATCCGCGATCTTAAACTTAGCCTTACAGCTTTCACATAGGACTTCCATGAATAAACTCCCTAATTATCGATTGTCCTTTTTGCGCCCGTAGCCTGAATCGACTTCCAGTTCTTCAATATCGGTCGTTTTTTCTCCTCGAGCGCTCTTTACCCGGTCGACACCTCGGCCTACCACCCCTTTGCGTGAAGCATAGGCCAGAGCAGTCTCCTGACTGATAAGGCCTTTCTCGTAGAGTTCTATGATGCACTTGTCAAAAGTCATCATGCCAAAGGCCTCTCCGGCCTCAATGATCTCATAAAAGGTCTTTCCTTCGGACTCACCGTGAAGGATCGTGTCTTTCACCCTGAGGCTTGTCCCCATGATCTCAAAGGCAGCCGCGCGGCCCCCGCCCTCCTTGGGAAGCAGCCTCTGGCAAGCAATCCATCGGATGGTGTCGGCTAATCGGATACGGATCTGATTTTCCTCTTCAATACTGAACATGCCGAGTATGCGATTGATGGTCTGGCCTGCATCCACCGTGTGGAGGGTACTCATAACTAAGTGACCGGTCTCGGCGGCGCTCAATCCGATCTCCACGGTTTCTCTGTCGCGCATCTCGCCCACGAGGATAACCTTCGGAGCCTGTCTTAGGGCCGCACGCAACCCGCCGGCAAACTCGTCAAAGTCGGTTCCCATCTCCCGCTGATTAAACGTGGCCTTCTTATGGGGATGTTGAAATTCTACGGGGTCCTCCAGGGTTACCACATGAACCGATTTTTGTTCATTGATCTCATTCAGTACGGCCGCAAGCGAGGTCGACTTGCCGCTTCCCGTGGCCCCGGTCACTAAGATAATCCCGTTTTTCTCCTCGGCTATCTTCGAGAAGGCCTCGGGCAGATTCAGGTCTTTTAAGGTAGGAATTTTGGTCTCCAGTTTTCGCAGTACGGTAGAATAATTGCCTCTCTGAGAAAATATGTTTACCCGAAAACGAGCCTTTCCGGGTAATTGATATGAGAGGTCGCATGAGCCTTCATTCAGGAGGACCTCGCTCAAACGCCTGTCTTTATTGATCAGGTTCAAGGCAAAGGTTTCGGCTTGAAAGGGAGTCAATTCATCGAAAGCGGGTTCCACGTCAACCTTGGTCAAAGTACCGGAGCTTTCTACCTGAAACGATTTACCAACGGTTATGTTGAGGTCGGATACGTTATCGTGAGAGTCAAGCATCCTGGTCAGAATGTGGTCTATCTCTTGTTTTCTCATGGTGTTTTCTCCCTTAATGCAAAGATCTCAAATCGTGCGCAAAAAAGCGAGATTACCAAATACCCGGTACTATGCTTCAGTAAAATCGGTTGGGGGGGTTTTCAACAATGGTCGAAATTTACTCTTGTCATTGGCCTTGGCGTAGGCCTCCTCTGCACTGATCCAACCCTTGTTAAGCAAATTCATAATAGCATCATCGAGTAACTGCATCCCGAATTTCTTGCCGGTTTGTACCATGGAAGGGAGCTGATATGTCTTGGCTTCCCGGATCAGGTTGCGTACTGCAGGCGTTGCAATAAGGATTTCCAGGGCCGCACAACGTCCTTTTTTGTCGATTCGCTTGAAAAGGACCTGCGCCACTATCGCCCTGAGACCGTCTGCCAGGGTGGACCGTATCTGTTCTTGCTGATCGGCCGGAAAGACCTCAATCACGCGGTCTACGGTTTTGGGAGCGCTGGTGGTATGCAGTGTTCCAAAGACAAGGTGTCCGGTGGAGGCTGCCTCAACAGCCAAGGAGATGGTTTCAAGATCTCGCATCTCGCCCACCAGGATAATGTCCGGGTCTTCACGAAGGGCCCCGCGCAAGGCGGCTGAAAATGATTTGGTATGAGCACCCACCTCTCTGTGATTCACCACACAGCCCTCGCTTTTGTGGACGAATTCAATGGGATCTTCGACAGTGATAATGTGGTCTTTTCTGGTCTTGTTTGCCTCGTCGATAATAGCCGCCAGTGTTGTGGATTTGCCGCTCCCTGTGGGACCTGTAACCAACACCAGGCCACGAGGCAGCGACGCCAGCTTTGATACGACAGACGGCAGACCCAATTGCTCAACCGTCTGGATCTCGCTTGGAATTTCTCGAAAGACCGCCCCGATACCGTTTCTTTGCATAAAATAATTCGCTCTATAGCGCGCAAGGCCCGGAATCTCATAACCAAAATCGACATCCCCGGTCTCCTCAAACACCTTGACCTTGTCTTCCGGTGTAATCTCATAGAGCATGCCCCTAAGATCATCATCATCCAGGGTCTTATACTTTATTCTCTCTATATCACCGACGATCCTGAGCATGGGCGGCTGACCTGAAATGAGATGGAGATCCGAGGCCCCTTGCTCGTTCATTAACTTGAAAAACGCGTCAATCTTGGCCATGAGACCTCTCCCTTACTTTCCCTTGATATATTTCAATTTTTCTTCTGATGTCTCCTTTGCCTCCATGGCTTCCGTGCTCATATCGAGAAGTTTTCTGTGGGATTCAAGGATAGCTTCGAGCTCGATCTCGAGTTGCATACGCTGCCTTTTAAGTTCCGAGATATCCCCGTGAAGTTGCGTAAGCCGGTTATGCGCTGTGGTCAATATCTTTTCGGCCTTCATTTCCGCTTCAGCCACGATCAGTTCGCCTCCTTTTTTACATTGGCCCTCATGTCGTCGAGCCCCTTTTGCGCGTTGACCATGGCATCCTTGAAGGCTATCTCCCGATCCCTGTATCCCTGAAGTTCGCGGTTCAGTCTTTGAATCTCCTGTTTCTGATTTTCATTTTCTCGTATCAGAATTTTGAGTTCATCGACTATCTGTTCCAAGTATCCGTCAACCTCACGCACATCAAAACCGCGCAAACGAACACGGAATTTCTTTTGCTGAATATTTAATGGAGTAATTTTCATGAGTACCCTCCCCTCTTTTGAACTGTTATAACAATCTTGCCGACAACCTTACCAGGCTGTTTACCAGAAACGTCCGTAAAAAAATAATGACTAACAATACGATTAAAGGAGAAAAGTCGATACCGGTCATCCCGAAGGGGAGCCATCTCCGCACGCGGTACAGCACCGGTTCGGTCACATTGTGGATAAACCGTACAATAGGGTTGTACGGATCAGGGTTCACCCAGGAAAGCACGGCCCGTGCAATCACAACCCACATGTAAAAGATTAAGGCATAATTCAAGACTGTAGCAAGTGCGCTCAGAAAATAGCCGATAACAAACATAATACCTCTTTAAAAACCCAGAATAGAATCAAAGCGCCAAAGGACGAGCGTTCGTTTCGTGTGACGGGAAACAGACCGATAATGATCCGGGTCCAATTTTTTCAAGGTTATCATAGTATTATCATCAATTGAAACCAAAAAGTCAAGAAATTTCATTGAAGCTCCTCGCAGTACGGATTGCTGGTTGCTGAGACAGGATTTACAGGATAATCAAGATAGACAAAGAATGGCAATGCTCTGCCACAACTAATCACGAAAGCACGAAGATTATAGTTATTTGTTATTCGTTATTAGTTAATCGATCTTTTTGATAAGAGACTAATCACGAAAGTACGAAAACACGAAAACTTGTCCCGTGAAGTGCAAAGCTACTTAACCGGGATCAGTTGACGACTCTTCTTACCTCCAAGGTAGGCTTTGAAAAATTTAGTAATAAGCCTACTTTCATGCCAGTGGCCTTGAGATAGGATCGAAGCTGGGCAAAATGAACATCTGACAACTCTTTTACCGCTTTCAACTCGACAATAATTTTGTTTTCAACGAGCAAATCAAGGCGGTGCATACCAACTTCCACCCCAAGATACTCTATTTTTATCTCCTTCTGACAATCAAAATGGAATCCATATTCAGATAGTTCAACTTTTAATGCTTCTTCGTAGATACTTTCTAGAAATCCTGGTCCAAGTTCTCTGTGGACCTGAATTGCGGCTCCAATTATCTTCTTGCTTAACTCTTCAAACTCATGCTTTTCTTTTTCTATCTTCGTAAAGTTAACGCTGACCTCTTTCAGATGGATACCACTACTCATGTTTATCCCTTTCGTGTTTTCGTACTTTCGTGCTTTCGTGATCATCTACTAACTTCCGCGGCTCATATTCAGGTACAATCTCCTGAAGCATTGTTTTGATTTTTTCGCTGTCCTGGTCATAAGCCAGACCGGCCAGTTCATCGATCTTGCCGTTTAAGAGCGCCGGGTTGTATTCCGCACCCTTGAGCACCATGATCTTGTCATGGCTGGTGGGAAGAATTCCTTCGCTCTCGGTGATCAACTCCTCGTAAAGTTTTTCTCCGGGCCTGAGACCTATATACTCAATCTTGATGTCCACATCGGGCTCAAATCCGGACAGCCGAATGAGGTCGCGTGCCATGTCGTCAATCTTGATCGGCGTGCCCATATCGAGGATGAAAATTTCCCCGCCCTCACCCATGGCACCGGCCTGAAGGATAAGCTGGCAGGACTCCGGAATCGTCATAAAGTAGCGGGTTACCTCGGGGTGAGTAACAGTGACCGGGCCGCCATGTTTGATCTGCTTTTTGAAAAGCGGCACCACACTGCCGGCGCTCCCCACAACATTGCCGAAGCGAACGATCATGAACCGTGGGGCATGTGAGATGCCATAACCATTCTCGCTCTGTACCAGCATCTCCGCCACCCGCTTGGAAGAGCCCATGACATTAACCGGATGCACCGCCTTGTCCGTGGAGACAAAAACAAAGCGCTCCACCTCAAATCTTTTTGCTATGTCAATTAAGTTTCTCGTCCCAAGGATATTATTCTTAATTGCCTTCCAGGGATGAAGTTCGAGCATGGGCACGTGCTTGTAGGCGGCAGCATGAAAAACAACCTGAGGACTGGAAGCCTCAAATGCCTTTTCAAGCTGGCGCCTGTCCCGGACATCCGCCAGCAGAGGCAAGATCTTTACGTTGCTAAAATTCTGTTTCAGTTCCAGTTCGAGTTCGTACAAGGGACTCTCCGCCCTTTCATATAATACAATTGTCTCCGGCCCAAACCGGCAGATCTGCCGGCATAGCTCGGAACCGATTGAGCCGCCCGCGCCCGTGACCAGCACACTCCGGCCTTGAAGGCAAGAGCCGATTCGGGCCTCGTCAAGATTGACCACCTCACGACCGAGCAGGTCTCTGTAGGCCACGTCTCGAATGGCATTCACCGTAACCTTGCCGTTAATGAGTTCGCCCATACTTGGTATGGTCTTAAACTTTATGCCGCTCTCCTTGCAGTAATCCACAATCCCGCGCATCTGTTGAGAGCCGGCCGAAGGAATGGCAATAAGCGCCTCTTCAGACCTGACATTTTTGGCAACCGCCCCAATATCCTTAACAGGGCCTATCACTGGAATTCCATGGATCTTCATGCCGACCTTGGCCGGATGATCATCGAGGAATCCCACTACATCGTACCCGAGCCTGGCATTGTCACGTATCTCCCTGTAGATCTTCTCGCCGCAGTCACCCGCACCAATAATGAGCAGATTCTTGCAATCAGCATGTTTTCTTCTCAAGAGCCCAAAAAGTGTCCCCGCAACAATTCGCCACGGTTTATCCTCTTTGATGAGTTCAAAATAAAGACGGATGCTCAGCCGAAATCCAGAGATAAGCAAGATGGTCAAACACCAATCAATAACAAAAACAGAACGCGAAAAACCTTTAAATCTTGTACCGAATAGAACAAAGCTGACGATTAGAAGAGAGCTGATGCATGAAGCCTTGATAATATTCAACAGGTCCGCGATGCTCGTATAGCGCCACATACCGCGGTAGAGGTCGAAAAAATAGAAAGTCACGATCTTGACAGCAACAATGACAGGGAAGGCCTTCTTCATCACACTCAAGTGGCCGGCGGGGATCTCAAAGTTAAAGCGCAACAAATGGGCACCATACCAGGCAACAGTTAGCAGCAGGACATCAATGCCCAGAATTATTAAAAAATTCCTGTATAACAACCTGGTCTTCATAGGTTACCTCAAGGTGAGAGTAGGCACCATAGACTAAAAAAAGTTTCTGGTCAAGATCTTAGCGCCTTTGCGCCTTTGCGTGAGACATCTTTTTTGTTCTGCGAAATCTGCGTAATCTGTGGATTAATCTGCGGCTAATTCTCCAATCTTCTCCTAAAACAAAAACTTAGCACAACAAATCCACCAAAATAACCAGTCAAAAGGGATAAAATCATAACGCTCCCAAAACCTCTCAGCAGCAGAACACTGAGGCCCACAACTAATTGCAGCATCCCGTATCCCACTGATATCTTCCAGTGAGAGAACCCTTTTTCGTTTGCTAAAACCTGGTAAAGATGCCTGCGATGGGGACGGGTAAGATTTTCCCCATCCATTAGTCGTACTATCATAGTGGTCAATTCATCTGCATAAAAAGGAAAAAGAAAGGCGGCCAAACAGATGAAATCGAGAAGGCTTTTGGCAAGCCATATTACCATGCCGGCAAACACAAACCCTAACAAAATACTCCCCACATCCCCCATAAAGACCTTTGCCTTTGGCATATTGAATGGAAGAAAGCCGAGGCAGGAAAGAGACATGCAGATGGCCAAGGTTACAAAGGAAGAATTAATTCCTGAATGTCCTGAAAGGGAAGCAGAAAGGGCCAGGAGCCCAAATCCTACTACACCCGTAATTCCGGCAATGCCGTTAATCCCATCCATGAAGTTATAAAAATTTGCGGTCCCCACAATGAAGACAACCATGAAGAAAAGCGAGAAGGCTGAAGGCTGAAAGCTGAAAGCTGAAAGCTGAACAAGAATCAGGGCTGCGATGAACTGTACGGGCAAGCGAAACTTTGGAGAAATTGTGAACCTGTCTCCATAAAGGCTTATTAGGGCAAGAAAGGTCGCGGGGAGCCAGAAACCTACGGGGATTTTGAGAACCAAAGAAGAGAAAATAAAAGCCACCAGGATGCCGATGCCCCCACCTTTTGGAATCGGCATCAAAACTTCGTGAGAACTCCGCTCATTGGGAATGTCCATTAGACCAAGTCTGCTAGCAAAAATAGAGGTAAGCCAGGCCCCGGCTCCGCTTAAGATCAAAGAGAGAGGAAAAAGAAAGGAGGCTAAAAGATTCATTTTGCACCATCTGCCTTCTTTGTTCTTTCCTTAATTATACCAAAGAACCGTCTCACGAATCCCTTCCTCCATCGTAAAGGGCGGATACCAGCTCAACTCAGTACGGATTTTAGAAATATCAACCGTCAACGATCCAAAAAGTCTTTCAAGCTCGTCAGGCCTGCCTATAATTCTCCCGGCCATCCGCATCATCCAAACCGGAACCGGCAGCATTAATGCACGCCGGTTTGATGCGGCTGCAATCCTGCGGACCAGGTCGGGCGTGGAGATATCCTCCCCGTCGCTTACAAGATAGGTCTTACCTGCCGTATTCGGATTGGTCATACAGGTAAAAATTGCATCAACAAGATTTCCGATATATATCTGGCTCCGTCGATTTTTTACACATCCGAACGGAAGGGGAATACCGAGTTTTACCAGCTTGACAAGACGTAAAAAATTGGCCCTGACACCAGGCCCATAAGCAAGCGGAGGCCTTAAAATAACCATCTCCAACCCTGTATCAACCGCAACCTCACGCAAAACTCGCTCTGCTTCCCACTTGGAAACAGCGTACGGATCCCGCGGGGCAGGAACATCCTTCTCAGAAAAAGGTTGTTTTGGTACGCTTCTCCTGACCCCTGACCCCTGTCCCCTGTCCCCTGTACTTTCCCCATTAACCTTCACCGAGCTTATATAGACAAAACGTTTAACGTCGGCATTCGCGGCCGCAATCGCAAGGCATTTAGTTCCCTCAACATTAACTTGCCTGTATGCAGCAAGCGTATCAGAGGCGGCATCATCCATAACATGCACACGCGCCGCCAGATGAACAACCGCGTCAATGTCCTCCAGGGCCTCTTCCCACTCCGTATCCGCACCTATCGACCCGATT
>JABXJX010000182.1 GCA_013375375.1 Desulfobacterales bacterium
ATTTGATGTGAATTTTGAACGTTTCTCTTTGGACTAATTACCAGTTTTTCCCAAAATTTATTTCCCGAAGCCATTGCTATCGCTGACGTTATAGCCGCTTCAATATCTCCCTGCTTTTACTCTGCGGGCCTCCAGTAAGCTTTATAAATACTCACGCCTAATATCACTACAACATCGCTTAACAGCTTTCAAATACAGCAGTTAAGCTAAATTTAGCTGCACTCCAAAGGTTCACATCGCACATCCATTAGGAACCTTTTCGAAAGGAGTACAGAAATGTTTAAAAAAGCATGATTAGAACAAATTGGGTCCTGGACCCCGGGAAGTTTCTGTCCCGGGAAGAAGTAAACAGACTGCTCGAGACAGCGATGAAAAGAGCCACGGCGGCGATTGCCCGGGGCAACAAGGTTGCTGTCAGGGACTACTTCATCGTGGACATGGCCCTGTCCACGGGATTGCGAGTCGCGGAGATCGCCGAGTTGAAGTGCAGGGACATCTTTTTAAGAGAAAACTTCTGTGCACTTCTCGTCAGGAACGGCAAAGGCGGCAAGAAAAGGCTGGTACGGTTCAATGGAGCGTTCAAACAGCATTACGAGGAATACCTTCTCTGGAAGCAAACCGTTGGCGAACCTACAGGTCTGGGCGATCCGCTGTTTTTGTCCAGCAATACCGGCGGTCACATAACCACGCGGGGTATAGAGAAGGCTTTCAAGCGGAGTGCAGCAAGAGCAGGCTTGCCTCCTCACTACTCGATTCACTGTCTCAGGCATACGTACGCTTGCGAGCTTTACAGGGCCGGTGGATACAACCTGCGACTCGTTCAAAAACAGCTTGGACATGCCCACATCGGGACCACGCAGGTTTACGCGGATGTGGTTGAACCAGACATGCAGCGGGCTTTGCAAAGGCTATACGCACCAGCACCAAGACGACCGCGAAACTTTTAAGGCAGCGATGACAAATAAGTACAGAAAAGGGAAGAAAGACAGGATGAAAGTCCAACGGTGTTGCAAGACAAGAAACCCGAACCAGTTTGCCTCGGGTTAGCCATGCAGGGCAACCCGACCGG
>JABXJX010000183.1 GCA_013375375.1 Desulfobacterales bacterium
GAATAGCAGGAGCCCTCTATGTATACTTCTTTAGAACAATAGTTCCAACACAGTTCGACTTCTCAAGAACCATAATGTACATAGCTATGATACTGGTGGGCGGTCTTGGAAGGATATGGGGATCAATATTGGGTGCGGCCTTTATACAACTCCTCGACGAAGGACTTAGAATCATAACCACGAGCTACCTTACGCCGACATTTCCGGGCATTGCTGCGTTCCTCGAACCGTTTAAACTAGTACTTTTCGGCGGTATAGTGATCTTGATAATTTTAGTGGAGCCGAACGGATTAGTGGCTCTACTTAGAAGGGTTAAGCAGTATCTCAAGCTGTGGCCATTTAGGTACTAGACAAATCTTATATAGTAATTGAAATGGAAAAGAATTAGGGATGCATGTATGGCGATAAAAAAATCGTATATCATAGGCATTGCAGTGATCATAATCGTGATAGTTGCCGCTGTCTCCGTCTATTATATCTTCTATAAGCCAGAAGAAGCCGAACCGGTTCCGGGAGAGTTCGAACTCAGCGGTCTGACGATATCATCTTCTAAGGTTTGGGAAGGAGAATTTGTCACCATTTCAGTGGATGTTGCAAATATTGGCGAAACCAACGTCACCGGGCCTATAACCTTATCCCTAAACGACGTAACTGAGGATACGGAGGAGGTGACACTAGTGCCAGGTGAAACAAAGACTGTGACGTTTACTGTCACAAAAAGTGCGAAAAAATACGACGTGACTATTCCAGGGACGACCCTCACCGGCACCTTCACCGTATATCCTGAAACGATATACATTGGAGCAGCTATATGCTTAACCGGCCCATGGGCTGGACCAGCTGCGGATGCTTCGCTGGGAATCAGAGACTACTGGACATTAGTTAATGAGCGAGGCGGAATACCCGTGGAAGGGCTAGGCGGAATAAACGTCACACTTTTGGAGGCCGATAACGCATACGATCCAGACACAAGTCTAACCATAGTTACAGGCTGGTTAGCGGAGTACCCCCTCTCAGTTCTGTTTACCTGCGGAACGCACGTCGTCGCAGCTTTATACCCGAC
>JABXJX010000184.1 GCA_013375375.1 Desulfobacterales bacterium
CCTGGGGCGCAAACAATGACGGCGGCACGACGCAGGATTTACATGCTCAATATTTTCCTCTTGAAAGCATACTCCCTGTCGTAATTCCTAATATATACTCAGTATCATGGTTTTATGATTTTACCGTATGAGATATATTTCTTTCTCAGCTCTTTTACTTTATCCTGATCTTCGGTAAAGAACTTTTTGTGCAATTCGATTACTAAGTCCAGATGTTTGCCGACAAATTTGGGGGAGAACCGAGGAACTTTGATGTTCTCTTCATTCCACTTTACCTTCATCTTGGTTCCATCGTAATATATGGTACCCTGTACCCAGCATACAGGACAGTAAACATCAGGTAATTTCTCAGGCACCTTCAGTACGTTGCAATGGCAGACCGGACAAGCTACATCTGTTTCATCGCCCACAAATTTCACTTCTTCAATCGGCATCATCATTGCCCTGGCCACGTTTTGCCCCAATTCTCTGGCCCGCTGGATGTCTTCCTCTTTCATCAAAATAGCACCTGGGCGCCCAACAAAATTCACCTGCATTTCATCAACCAGTATTCGGGTATGCTGAACAAAGATATTTATTGTGGTAAGACCCAAAGGAGTCCACTCAGGTTCCCCACCGCCAACAGAAATGATGGCACCAACTCTTGTTTTTTTAAGAATTTCGGGATGCCTGAACATAGTTGGAAGCATCCTCTCACCAATTATTTCAAAGTATCCGTTTGACCTTAAATGATATACTGGAGCACTTACTATTAAACCACAATCCTCCACTAAGGTCTTTTCCAAAATCCATGGAACATCATCATCTTTGATGGCACACCTTGCTTCTTTTCCTCTTGCCATTGCCATAGCGCATGCTTCGCAACCCTTACATGGTTTTACTCTTAGCTCCATAGCACGGATTATTTCCGACTCCACCCCGAGTTCCTCCGCTCCCATACAGGCTTCCTTTAAGAGGATCTCGCTGTTGCCGTTTACTCTGCCACACGACAAGCCGATAATCTTTTTCTTTTTTGTTTCCGCCATATCACTTACCTCCTTTGGTATTCTTGGTGTTCAATGTT
>JABXJX010000055.1 GCA_013375375.1 Desulfobacterales bacterium
TATCCGGTTAGAGATGAAAATGGAGATATCGTAGGTATAGTCGAAGTGGTGGAGGAAATTACCGAGCGCAAGCGGGCGGAGGAAGCGATACAGGAGTCCGAGGCAAGATCCCGGTTAATCCTTCAAACAATGCCGAGTGGTTTATTCACGGTGGACTTGAATAGAAAAATTACTTCCTGGAACAAGGAAGCCGAAGAAATTACGGGCTTGAAGGGGGAGGAGGTTGTTGGAAGAGACTGTATCGAGGCCCTGGACTGTGACGAGTGCAAAAAAGGGTGTTCTCTGTTCGATGATAAAGTAGATAAGCCGATTTATGAAAAAGAGTGTACGCTACATGTGGGCGGCAGGAATATAACAATCTCAAAGAATGCAGATATGCTGAGGGATTGGCAGGATAATACAATTGGTGGTCTGGAGAGTTTCGTTGACATCAGCGAGCGCAAGCGGACAGAGGAGGCGATTGTTCGAGCCAAAGAGGATTGGGAAAACACATTTGATGCTATAACCGACATGGTTATGCTGTTAGACAATGAGCACCGAATTATTCGTGTAAACAGGAACACGGCCAGAGTTTTGAATACGACCAAAGAAAGTTTGGTCGGCAAAAAATGCTATGAGGCGGTGCACGGTCAAAAACAGCCGATAGTGCAGTGCCCACTGGTGCTTACCATGAAAACATTAAATCCCCAGACCAAAGAGATAACCGAACCAAAGTTAGGGGGGACCTTCATATGCTCTACTTCTCCCTTATTGAATCGTGACGGAAAACTAGTAGGATATACCCACAGCTTAAAGGATATTACGGAACCGAAGCTCCTTGAAGCCCAGCTCCAACAGGCTCAGAGGATGGAATCTATCGGAACCCTGGCCGGGGGCGTTGCCCATGATTTCAACAATATACTAATGGGCATCCAGGGATTTGCTTCTTTGATATTGAAGGACCTTGATGAGACACAGCCTCAATATAACTGGGTCAGACGCATTGAAGATCAGGTTAAAAGCGGAGCAGAGTTGACCAGGCAGCTTCTAGGGTTTGCCAGGGGTGGGAAATATGATGTTAAGCCGATAAACATCAATGAACTTGTAAGAAAGACTTCAAGTCTGTTTGGCCGCACCAAGAAGGAGATTACCATCAAGGAAGAATATGAGCAGGATATCTGGACAGTGGAAGTTGATCAGGGCCAAATCAAACAGGTCCTGCTGAATCTTTATGTAAACGCCTGGCAGGCAATGCCGGCTGGTGGGGAACTTTATCTGGAGACGAGCAATGTCACACTGGATGAAAGCTTTGTCAAACCATATGGCCTGCAACCCGGCAGATATGTTAAGATATCTGTAACCGACACCGGCATAGGCATAGATGATGCCATCCAACAAAGGATATTTGACCCCTTTTTTACTACAAAACAACTGGGGTGGGGTACGGGCTTGGGACTGGCTTCAGCCTATGGGATTGTTATAAATCATGACGGTATCATCAATGTTTATAGCAAAAAGGGCCACGGCTCCACCTTTAATACTTATCTGCCGGCAGCGAAATCAGCGGTCCCGAGTGCCGAACCGGTGGCCAGGGACGAACAGATCAAGCGGGGAACTGAAACCATCCTTTTGGTTGACGATGAACAAACAGTCCTGGATGTCGGCAAAGAGCTGCTAAGCGAACTGGGCTACACAGTGCTTGAGGCCATAGGCGGCAGAGAGGCAGTTGAGATCTACAAGGAAAACAAAGACAAGATTGACATGGTCCTTCTCGACATGGTCATGCCACGTATGGGTGGTGGCGAGGTTTATGACAGGATGAAAAAGATCAATCCAAGCATAAAGGTTCTCCTTTCAAGTGGATACAGTATGAATGACCAAACGATCGAGATATTGGAACGAGGCTGTGATGGTTTTATTCAGAAACCATTCAATATACACGAGTTGTCTATAAAGATAAGGGAAATTCTGGACAAGGAATAGGTTGTATCCTGTTCTGAATATCACATCTGAAAAGCAATTTCCCCTCGCATTTACAACACACCCTGCCACCGGTACAATTGATAGTACAGCCCCTGTTTGGCTATGAGCTCGTCGTGGGAGCCGACCTCTCTGATACGTCCCCTGTGAAGTACAATGATGCGGTCGGCATGACGGATGGTAGACAGCCGGTGCGCAACGACAATGGCCGTGCGGTTCTGCAACAGTCTTACGGTTGCTTCCTGAATCAAGCGTTCCGTCTCTGTGTCTACACTGGAAGTCGCCTCATCAAGGATCAGAATTTCGGGATCGCGGGCAAGTGCCCGGGCAAAGGCGATCAACTGGCGCTCACCGCTCGACAAGGTGCGGCCCGATTCCGTCAGTACGGTATCGAGCCCGTCAGGAAGGCCCTGGATCAGCCGCTCCATGTTGGACGCTGTAACTATCTCTTGCAGGCGCTCGCGAGAAAGAGGCGGGTTCCCTTCCGTAATATTATTTCGTAATGTATCCGCAAACAGAAAAACATCCTGAGTTATCAAGGCCATGCGGCCGCGCAGTAAGGCTTTCGGAAGTTGACGTATATCAACCCCGCCGACAGTGATACTCCCTTTGGTTGGGTCATAAAAGTGTTCAAGAAGGTGGATTAGACTCGATTTGCCCGCCCCGGTCGGTCCCACGATAGCCACGATTTCACCATGTTGAACAGTGAATGAGATATCCTTCAGGACCGAGTCACTCCCCACATAGGAAAACCAAACGTTTTTAAAGGAAACAGCAGCCCCTTTGTCCGGTATCCGCCTCGGAACCTCGGGATCGGCAATCTGCTCCCTGGTATGAAGAAGGAGGAAAATCCGTTCGGATGAGGCCATGGCCGACTGCATGATGTTGTATTTTTCCGCAATATCACGGATGGGCCGGAAAAACATCCTCATGTAGGAGATAAAGGCGACTAAGGCTCCAAGGCTAAGGGTTTCAGCCAGGACGCGCCCGCCCCCATACCATATGACCAGCGCTATGGTCATTGAACTCAAGATTTCAATGGCAGGCATAAACACGGCAAATATGTTTATCTGGCGCATTCCGGCCAGGTAATTTTCGTGGTTGAGTTTGCGAAAGCGTTTGTAGTTCTTCTTTTCCTGCAAAAACAACTGGACAATACGAATACCGCCAATGGTCTCCTGAAATCTTGTGTTGATCTCGGCTATCTTAACCCTGATATCCCGAAATACATCCCTTGCCAGGTGGCTGAAATACACTGTGGCTAAAAAGATAAACGGAAGCATCAAGAAACAGATCAGCGCAAGTTGCCAGTTCATAACCAAAAGTACCACGGTGATCCCAAGGATAAGAAAGATATCTTTGAAAAGCACCGTGATAATAGAGGTGAAAAATTCGTGCATGTTCTGAACATCACTGGTCATGCGGGTCACCAGACGTCCCACCGGATTCCTGGTAAAGAACGCCACGGAAAGTCCCTGGATGTGCCTGAAAAGGGTCAACCTCAAATCGTGCATGATCGACTGTCCCGCATATTCCATAATCATCACATGAGCAAAACTGAAAATAAAATGGCAAATAACAACACCGATAAAGATCAGTGCAATACGGGTAACGCCTGCATAATCTTCTCTCCGGAGATCCGCAAGGTCCGCCTTGGTCAACTTAGAAAGATCCTCATAACGAATTCTTGCATATGGCCGCTCTACCTTAAAAAACGAGGGGTGCCGACTGACTACCCCTTTAACATTCGGCCTGCGCATGTCAGCCACGTAGAACCGTTGTGGCCCCGAAGCTCCAGGCTTCTCGTCCATAACGTCCTGCACTATATAGCGGTCAATAGCCACCTTGGTCAGATAAGGGAGCGCCAGATCTAAAACCGTAATCGCCGTGACAAGCCCGATGGAGAGCAAGAACAAGAGACCATATGGGCGCACGTACGGAAACAGCCTTTTGAGCAATCTTACGTCGTACGGCTTGCCTAATTGATCCTCTTCAAAATATCCGTAGTCGCGTCTCATTGATTTCGTTATTTGTTATTTGTTATTCGCGAATCCATTCCTCTTCAATCTCCTGCCATTGATACATCCTGTTGTAATATCCCCCCAGGGCCATCAATTCTTCATGGGTGCCCGTCTCGGTTATGTGTCCTTCTTCCAATACGATAATCAAATCAGCGTGTCGCACATGGCTGAGCCTGTGAGAGACGATCACCGTGGTCCGCTCAAGGGAAAGGTTTCGGAGACTGCCCAGGATGGCGGCAGCAGTCTCTGTATCCACCTGACTCAGGGGATCATCTAAGATAAGGATAGGTGCTGAAATAAGAAGTGCCCGTGCTAATGCAAGGCGCTGCTTTTGACCGCCCGAGAGTGTGACCCCTTTTTCTCCAATGGGTGTATCGAATTGATCGGGAAATTGTATGATGGTATCGTATAATTGGGCGGCGCGGGCTGCCTGTACGATCTCTTTATTAGAGGCATCTGCCTTGCCAAAGCAAAGGTTATCCCTGATCCCTCCGGAAAACAGAAAGGCGTCCTGCGGCACGACCGCCATGTGGGCCCTCAGGGTTTCAATGGGTATCCGGCGGATATCTTCCCCGTCGATCAAAATATCTCCCTCTGTAGTATCAAGAAGTCTGGAAACCAGGTTGCACAGCGTAGTCTTACCACTTCCCGTCGGCCCGACCACACCGAGGGTCTGACCTGATGTCACTGAAAACGAGATCTTTGAAAGGACCGGGGGCTGTCCCGGCCTATACCTGAAACCGACTTGATCAAACAGAATATCCCCTTTGATGGTTTTTATGGGGCCCGGTCTCTTGGGGGGGCTGACAATCTCGGGCTTGGTCTGCAGAATCACGTTTATCCTGTCGAGTGAAGCAGCCCCTCGCTGGATCAGGTTGATAACCCATCCCATGGCCATCATCGGCCAGGTAAGAAGGCCCAGATAGCTTATAAAGGCCACAAAATCACCAGGTGTAATGGTAAAATCGATCGTCTGTCTCCCGCCCACATAGAGCACAATGGCTACGCTGATACTGGAAAAGAACATCATCCCGGGAAAGAAAAGCCCTGTAACCCGGACCAGCCGAATATTCTTGCCTAAATAATCCTTTGAGGCCCGCGAAACCCTTTCGGCTTCCGCCCCTTCCCGGTTGTAAGCCTTAACCACCCGGATGCCGGCAAAACGCTCTCGCACCACCTCAGTCAAGTCCGCAAAGGATGCCTGAACCTCCCTGTACAGATGGTGCATACGGCGGCTCAAGACACGGGCCAATACAACAATGATCGGCATGGGCAGCAAAACGAATAGAGTCAGGGTAACGTTGATGTACAGCATGAAGCCGATAGCAGACAGGCCGAGAACCACCGCATCTGTTAGGGCCACCATCCCCATGCCGACCGCCATCCGCACATGCTGGACGTCATTTGTCGCATGGGCCATCAGGTCTCCGGTTTTGGTCCTGTCGAAATAGGATGCGGAAAGGGTCTGGATATGGGAAAAGAGTTGGTTTCGTATCCCTTCTTCCACACGCCTGGAGGTCCCTATGAGACACCGCCGCCAAATAAAGCGAAATATCCCGATCAACAGGGCAATGCCAACGATGTAGATGGCATACCAAAGGAGCTTTGAGGCCTCGACTCGATAGATTGCAAGATCATCCACGGCCCATTTGATGACGCGAGGGATAAAGAGTTGAAGAATGTCAACTACAAACAGGGAGAAAAGGCCGAAAAGGATAACGGCCCTTCTTTCTACAAAGTAGGGTTTAAGAATGCGGTACGATTTCATCAATATATTGCTAACAGACAAGAGAAAAAGAGTCAAAATGATTCCACTAAACAGAGGCTTGGTTGACTTTCGGAGACCCTGTTGTTATAGGCTTGGCCATGGAGACTGGAAAAATCGTCGAATATATTGATCGCAAGCAGATTGTTTGCGCCGTTGTCTTGGGCAAGAAGAATCAAAAGCTTCGCATGCTCACAGAGCACAACCGTGAGGTAAGCCACACAGAAAAAAGGCTGGCACATGTCGGCGGGGAGCATCTTGATCTTGGGACAGGTAGAGACGCCCTGGTCAATCGTCTACAGGAAATAGTGGCAAGAAGAAGGCGATTGCAGAAACAAATAGATATTAAAGCACTCTGGGAGGTATTCCACGCGGAAGCCACTTGGATTGACCTGCAGACCATGGCGGAATTCTTCTTTGACAGTGAGATCTCCAGCGACCATACCTCGGCTGTCATGCGGGCACTTTTTGAGGATCGTCTTTATTTCAAATTTGACTCCAATCGATTTTTCCCAAATAGCCCTGAACGGGTGGCACAGATTGCAGCCCAAACCGCACAGGAAGCCAGAAAGGCCCATATCATCAAGGAGGGAAGCCGGTGGGTACGGAAGGTTTTGGAGACTCCGGATCCTTCAGTCCCTTCCGACAAGGAAGAGATCATTGATGTGTTAAAGTCTTTCTACCTTTTCGGGAAGGAAAGCCCCCACTATGACACCGGCAAGGATATTGTTTCGCGGTCCGGGCTGGACCCAAAGGATGGTCCGTTTCACTTCCTGGTCAAACTGGGAATTTGGAACCATGATGAAAACTTGAATTTCCACAGGTTCGGTATATCCGATACCTTCCCGCCTGAGACCATGGAGGCGGTAAAGGAGCTTGCCTACAAAAGAACAAAGGTAAAACCGGATGTAAAACGACGAGATCTTACCCATCTGTCAACCATCACTATCGACGGCAAAGGTACGCTCGATTTTGACGATGCCATTAGTATTGAGCCGGAAGGAGATGGGTTCAGGCTTTGGATACACATAACCGATGTGTCACACTTCCTGGAAAAGGGTAGTGTAGTGGATGAAGAGGCGTTGGCCCGGGGCAGTTCTATCTATATGCCTGATAAACACATACCTATGCTTCCACGGCCACTGGCGGAAGACGTCTATAGCCTGAAGGAGGGTCAAGATCGCCTGGCCATAAGCATAGCAGCCTCTCTTGACTATTCGGCAAGGGTGCTGGAATATAAAATCTTTCCGAGTATCATCCGTGTAAACCGACAAATAACCTATTATGATGCCAACCTAATGGTGAATCAAGATCCGGAACTTGCGGCAATCTATGAAGTGGCACAAAAACTTCGCGGTTTCCGCTTGAATGCCGAGGCCATTCAACTCACCCTCCCAGAGATGAATGTCTGGATAGATAACAATAGAGAAATCTCTGTTACTCAGATAAATCGTGAAAGCCCGGGGCGTTTGATGGTTTCTGAATGTATGATCCTGGCAAATTGGCTGGCGGGCCGATTCTTCCGAGACCATGGACAATCAACCATTTACAGGTCACAACCGGAACCCAGTAGGCGTCTCATTAACGAAAACGGCGGGACTCTTTATCAAAACTGGATGCAACGCAGACTCTTGAGCCGGGTCATCATAGGGATTGAGCCCGAACCCCACGCAGGTCTTGGGCTGGATGTCTATGTCACCCTGACCTCTCCTTTACGAAAATATCTTGATCTGGCCACGCAACGCCAGTTGAGGAGCCTACTGGAGCTGGAGGCCTCGTATTCGGATGAGGAACTTAGATTCATTATTCAGGCTGTTGAGCAACCCATGAGTTACATTACCGTACTTCAGCGGGAACGCCTCCGCTATTGGATCCTAAGATACCTTGAACGTCATGTGTGGAATAAAGAAGAGGCGCTGGTCCTTGAAAAACGGCGTCACAGGTATGTCGTACTCCTGACCAAGTATATGATCGAATGTTCACTTCCATTAAACTGCGGAGTAGACCTCAAGCCGGAAGACACTATATTGGTCAAGTTAGAACGCGTCAGCGCCAGGCCTGACATGATCGGTCTGTCACTGGCATAGAAGTCCCGTTTATTTCTCCCTCGGCTCAAACTGCATGGTCTCATCGTTAAGGAGTCCAAGATAGTCGTCATTATTGCCGAACAAAAACCACAACTGGCCTACACTCAGAGCGTCTTCCCACGCTACGTTTTCCTCTATTTCAATAAAAATATCCTCCGGTTTTATGTTCGTGCTCTTGATCCCGACTTCTTTAAAAAAGTCCAAAAATTTCTTTTTATCAGACATCACTACCTCCCTGCTATAGTATTGGCGCTAATCTGTCTTTTCGTTTTGACTGTCCTCGGTCTCTTTTGTTTCATTGGTACATTCTTTCAGGACGGCCTCTGTTTTGGAAAAAACTTTCTTTAGCTTAACATTAATGGCATGAAGCTCCTTGTCAATCTCTTCTATCATTGTATCTTTTCCATCCGGTTCCATCTTATCTCCTTAATGCAGTATTATATTAATACTTAACAGGATTAGCGTCATCGGTCAAATTCAAAACCAGGAATCCGAATAAGTAATGCCCCCTATTTCTTCGAGAATCAATATTCATGGAAATCACATTGTTTTCCCTTGACAGGCGTAATCAATAAGACTACAATAGATTACACATCATAACATCCGCGAGGAGGTCTCAACATGCAACTAACGGTTCGGATGCCCGACGAATACAAAAGCAAACTCTCTAAGCTCACCAAAGAGATGGGATTAAAAAGGTCTGATATAGTCCGTATGGCATTAAAGCAATTTATTGACGGGAATCTCAAAAAAGAGCAAAGATCTCCTTTTGACAAGGTCGGCAGCCTTCTTGGAACAGCAGAGAGCGGTATCAAAGACCTCGGCCAGCGGCACCGCGAATATCTCATCGAGAAGATACGAAAGGCTTCCTAATGCAGGCCCTGATGGATACTGGTCCGTGGGTAGCGCTAATTGACCGTAGCGAGAGCAAGCACACTGAATGCGTGGACTGGCTGAGGAAATTCAAGGGCGAGCTATTTTCGTCAGAAGCCGTATTGACCGAGGTTCTTTACCTGCTGAGTTTTTCCTCGGCAGCGCAGTTGGCAGCTCTCGACTTTGTGCTGCGTGGAGCCATAACTCTGGTTCCTTCGAGTGTTGAAAGCTTGCGCCGCGTGAAGAGATTGATGCAAAAGTACTCTGACTTGCCCATGGATTTTGCAGACGCCACTATCGTGTGCCTGGCTCAGGACCTGGCAACCAGAGATGTGGTAACCCTCGACAAAAAGCACTTCAATATTTACCGCCTGCTAAGAAACAGATCCTTCCGCACCTTTCCGTAAAATAATCCAAGTAGAGCGCCAGGGGCATCTATCCTATACTTGCGCGGCATGACCACCACACAGCACAAAACTCATGACTGCAAAACTGTAAATGTAAGGAGCGTCCCCGAAGTCCGCTCACTTTGACAATTTTGTCCTCAATATCTAACACGTGCCCAAACATATCCTGTCTCTTGCCAACGCGCTACTTCAAGGATCTCGACGGTTTCTCCTTGATTTAATACATCAGTTACTTTACGAAAACTCCCAAACACACTGGGCATTCCGGTCCGGACATTTATTGAAGCCGCTGTAACCGACAACTTCTTTTGAACTACCTCTTTTGGATCGCCTTTTGTCGGAATATCAAAGTAGGCTGTTACCCATGCCTGTTGTTCGTCATCAAACTCGCCAAGATAAACCCAACCTGTTTTCTTCCTTATAGCGGCAAAGGTGGACTTGATTGGAAATACTAGTTCTGCTTTGGCATTTTTTATTTCCGACTGAACTTGGGATAGTTGTTCTTCTAACCTTGCACGCTGTGCTACAGCTTCTTTAAAAGAAGTTTGTTTTGCTACGATCTCATTTTTTATTTTCTCTTTCTTTGCTACTTCCATCGCAAGTCGCTTTTGTTCTTCCAGTTTTTGGAGTTCCAACTCTACTTCTTTAAGCCTTTTTTCAGCTTGGGCAACTAATTCATTTTTCTTTTGTTCGAGCCGTTCAACTTTTTCTTTTGTTTCTTTTTCTTCCTTGTCTAAAACACTTTTGTATTTATGCCACCTGCCTCTCATTCTTTCTGATCTACTAACAGTGGCGAAATACTCGGCAAATCGTTGGCGAACAGCGATATTTTCATTTAGCGCATGCTCAACAAACTTGCCCAATTGCTCCAATTCCTTAATTTCAACTTCTCTAGACTGAATCTGCCAGTTAAGTAATGGCACTACGATGCTGACCGCCACCGTACCCACTAGGAATCGAACAAAACCAGAGATCTGTTTTTGTTGTCTTTCTTCCATAATCTATCTCCATTAGCATATAACTCCGCTCTTCAGGCGCAGCGGATAGCTGTCGGCTGCGAGAGCATGGTTATGTAGATTCATGCAATTTGTCTCAACAGATAGTGGACTACTCTGTCAGCGAACTTAAATACTTCCCAAACCATCTTTCCATCAAGTTCTGATTTCGCCAAGTAAAAGCAGGGGGTCACCCATTAAAGGAGTCGTCAAGAGAAAAAACACCCCCCTTGGCGTCCCCATTTTTCACCCGACAGGGTACGAACCGGCAATTCATGTATTGTGATTCATAATAAAATTCAAATATGAGGTAAGTCTGAATTCCATTTCCTTTTCTTTTTGAGATAATAGTTCAAGAAAATGCCACTTATCAAGAATGTCCTCTCGACTCATGTGGTCAATGAAACTCACCGCAAGACTTAAGTTCTCCAGACATGTTTCATTGCATTTATGAATCACGTCCTTTACAGCTTGAGAATAAGATTGGTTGTGGATTTTATTTGAATAGATTTTTTCTTGAACCAGGGCATTAAACTTAGCATTTCTCAGTCGAACAACTAACCCCTCTTTATTAAAGTTGCGAAAGTAAAAAGTCTGGGCAAGAAATGTTTGCAGTAGCTCTAATTTTTTATCCTTGAATTCATAATCAGGTGAAGCCAGCGTTCCCTTAAGTCTCCCTACTTTTTTAAGTCTAGAGGCAATAGATGTCCCGGCATAAGGGGTCATTTTGGTGAAACAAATTATTGCGTCACTATTCATGCAGATTTCTTTTAGAAATTCAATGTCTTCTTTGATCGTAGCAAGAGTACTCTCGGGATTTAATATCATAAAACCAAAATCAAATGGCATTTTTAGATCTTGGAGCAAACTAAGTGTTTTACGGACGTCCTCAACAGTACAGTGTTTATTATAAGTCTTAAATCCTTGATTATTACCAGACTCTATCCCTAAATAGATGCATTTCAAACCTACTTTTTTTAGTTTCTTGATATGATTAACATCTATCTCATCAACACGACAGGATATACACCACATGATTTTATCAGCTATTTTCTCTTTTCTCAATTCCTGTATAAAATCATCAATCCACTGTCGTTGCGAATTGCCTTTCAATGCAAAGTCATCATCTAAAAAATTAAATATACGGATACCCCTTTCCTCATACAATTTTACCATCTCTTTAACAACATTACGAGGAGAGCGAGAGCGTCGTCTAGGTCCGGGTGACTCATTGTAAAACTGCTGAATACTGCAAAAGGAACAGTCAAAAAAGCAACCTCGGCTGCTGGTAATTGAGCAATATCCTATTCCTCTTTGTGTAGAAGTTACATCTTGTCTAACCGGGAACGGTAGTGAATCGAGATTCCGAATCAACGGACGAGCAGGAGTAATTTTAATATTTCCTTTTCTACGGAAAGCCAGTCCTTTGATTTCTTGCCATGAATCTGGCTGATTGAGGCAGGAATATAGTTCTAATAAAGTTTGTTCTCCCTCACAACGAATTACAGAATCTAATCCAGGAATCGCCTCCAGTGTGGCTTTGGGTCTTACAGTAGGGAAATGGCCTCCCATAGTAAAATGAGCCTTAGCCCTATTTTGCCGGAGATAAGAGATCAAATCGGCATAGTCGAATAGCATCCTTTGAAAAAGGAGAGAGAACCCTACAATTTTTGGTTTTTCTTCGCGAATTGTTACTAGGATGTTTTCTATAATAGAAAGCTTATATGGTTCTATCTTTACATTTATACCATGCTTAGCGAGAAAGGCACTAATATAACGGAGTCCAAGGTTCTCGTGCTCGTCACAGCCTACCAACAAGACATCACAAGTGTCTTTGATTTTATCTTTCATTTAATTTTTTATCACACAAAACGGTTATTCTTTTTATATCAATGAAGCTCCCTTGAGCTGTCCAAATTCTAACCGTTATTATTAGCTTTCTAAAAGTCCCTCGAATTTGTTACTTGAGTCTATATTCTTTTTTTAGCAAATCTCGTTCTATTTTGCACAACTCGATTTGTTTTTCCAAATCAGCAATAGCCGCATCAAGTCTACTAATTTTAAGCTGTGCTAAATTTGTTTTGTCCAATAGATACCATGAAGGAACTGGATCCGGCTCCGCCCGGTGAAATGGTGGATGTTCCGGTGACGGGACAGTATCAATCGCTACCCATGATCGCTCGCGAGTTGGCCGGGCAGCGGCGGCATCCTTACCACTTACTGATTTTTGACGTTTTTTTGTCATAGCATACCTCCTTTTAAATTTATCTCCTCAGAAATAACTGTGGATTAATATTGAAGAAAGGCAAGGGGTCACCCATTAATCATATAGGAATTCCCAAGCTTCATCTTCACCTGCCATATATTCTTCTACATAAAATCTTGTTTCTGCATCTGCGCTAATACAATATAAATCCTTAAAACCATATCCAGAAAAATTACCCACATAAATATCACCTTCACTTGGAGAATATCCGCCATACCATTCAACCAACAAAAACCCAAGATTGTATGAAATAGCGTATTTATCATCATGCTCTTTAACGACAACTCCTTTGTCTGCATATGCTGTCGAGCAAAATAAGAATATCCCGAGTAATAGAAAAGTTATTTTTTTTATATTGTTCCCCTTTAAAGAATATAGTCCCATAACGTGATGCTGTGGGGCAGCAAGGGAGAAGGCAAGGGGTCAAGTCTGCTCTTGACTCATT
>JABXJX010000056.1 GCA_013375375.1 Desulfobacterales bacterium
AAAGCATGTTTGAAGTCATCACGGGTCCTCATCGCAATCGGTTTCACGCCGATATCGTGCAACGAACTCCCTGGACGCGCCAGTTCTATCCGCGAAAGACCGATGGACCCAAAGGCGAAGAAATCGGCGATTTAATCGAGTGGACACGCTCTCACTGGGACGACCTGGTGCTGAAGCCTGAAAGAGGTTATTCCGGTAAGGGAGTGCGGGTAGGGCAGGTCAACAAGGATGCGGATGAGGCCATAAGTCTTGCCCTGAAGGAGGGAAATTATATTGTCCAGGAGAAGATCCCTCTCGAATTGTGGGCCGAAGATATCCCCACATTGAATCAGGAAAAAGGGCGGGTCGCTCTGGAGCGCTGCCAGACGGATTTCCGCTGTTTGATAGGACCAAACATCTTATTCGGATTTTTGGGACGGTTCGGCAAGGTGCCGACTAACGTAGGAAGCGGCGGCGGGGTACAACCATTGGCCGTGCTTCAATCGGACATGAGCGTGCGTGAAGCGGTTGATCGTATCAATGAGGCCGTTTTGGATATGGAATACGGAGAGGTATTAGAGGTCGTTGAGATGCAGAAAAAAATGGCCGTGGAGCACGACTTCACCTACTTGCTTGGTCCGATCAAGATCGCTTTGAGACCGAGGGTAATCACCACACGCCAACTCGAGTCCCTTAGAGATTATTGTCTTGACTTGTGGTCGGACTGTTTGACGTTGGAAAAAATGTGGCTCTCCGGTGAACTGGATGATATCGTCATGATCGAGGAAGAAGAACTTGAAATCGCGCGGTTGCAGCCCTGGGGCGGCTCTCCGGCAATCATTGCCTCGGACGGGCTGTTCGATTTTGGGGCCAATCCGGGGTCATTAAGAGGAGTATCTTAATAGTTTATAACTAAATAGACTATTATCCAGGCAGTCGCACACAAGCCGTCAAGGGAGATCTCTTTTTGAGTCAGGTCAATTCTCATCCTGCTAATAAACGGCAGAATGTAACGAATCTCACGAACCAGGCACACGTCAATGTGTCCTACAAGCTTGGTAGCCCGTTTGTAAATGGGTCGGTGCCATCCGCCGAATATGGTGCCGTTGAGAAGGCTATCAGGCAATATTCGGTGACCTGATCTCAAAAAGAGATCTCCCTTGACGGCTTCCGCATAAATAATATTATAATTTTGCTTAGTGTTATGGACATCAAAGTAGATCCTGACTGGTGGAAGACTATGTTCGATGAGGTCTATCTCCTCACCGACGCCCGTTCGATTTGCGATGAAGAGATCACGCGCCGCGAGGTGGACATTATTTTCGAACTCCTCCCGATCCTTCCTGAACATAGAATCTTGGATCTATGCGGCGGACATGGCCGTCATAGCTTAGAATTGTGCGCGCGGGGTTTTACCGGGTGCGCCTTTGTGGACTATTCTCAGTATCTAACCGATTACGCCATTAGGCGCGCGGCCGAGTACAATTATCATATGGACTTCATACGGGCTGACGCGAGAAGCACGGGACTCCCTCCCGATAGCTTTGACCATGTCCTCATCATGGGTAATTCCTTGGGTTACATCCGGGAACCCGCCGCTGACAGACAAATCCTGGCTGAAGCTATGCGCGTCCTGCATTCCGGCGGCCGGATCTTGATCGACGTGGCCGACGGAGCGGCGGTTAAGAATTCATTTAGCCCCAACGCATGGCATGAGGTTGGTAGGGATATCGTGGTCTGCCGTCAACGCAAAATGGAAGAAAACACCATATATGCCCGCGAAATAGTTCTCAGCAGACAAAAGGGCTTGATTCGCGACCGCACTTACTCCATCCGTCTTTATGAATCCAAGACTGTCGGGGCGCTACTGGAGGAGGCTGGATTTAAGCGAGTCAAAGTCCATACCGACTTTTCCCCCCACCGGCGCAGAGGCGACTACGGCTTTATGAGCCATCGCATGCTTGCGGTAGGTCAAAAGGTCTGAAGAGCGCAGATTTAGCGATTTACTTTCTTTGCTTCTAAGGGCAGGACAAACACAAAGCGACTACCTTTCTGGCCATCACTTTCAACGCGGATTTTTCCTCTATGGGCCTCTACGGCCATCTTGCAAAAGGTCAATCCAAGACCGGCGGTGTAGGTTCGGGCATCTACGTTTTTTTGAGTCTGCACATATTTATCGAAAATGGCTTCCCTGTATCCGGCATGAATGCCTGGGCCGTTGTCCTTGACGAAGAATTCGATTTTCGATGATTCCAGGTATCGAAAGCCCGCCTCAATTGTTTCTCCTGTCGGGGAATATTGGATGGCATTGGCCAATAGATTTTGAAGGACTCGGAGCAAAACCCCACGATCTCCCCAGAAAACCTCATCGGCTTCAGAGGGTGAAAACTTTTCCACAAAATTGAGTTGTTTTGTCGTGCACAATCCGAACAGCCGGGCCAGTGCTTCCTTTATAAGGTCTTGCGGATCTATCTTCTCATATATCAATTCGAGCTTGCCCTCTTCAAGTTGAGCAACATCTAAGAGATTAGATACCATCCTATACAATGTATCGCACCCTGTCTGGGCCGATTCGACATGTCGGCGATTTTCATCAGATACAGTATAGGAAAGAATATCAAGGTTGGCGACCAACTCGGAAATCGGCCCCTTTAAATCATGGATCAGCATATTGAAGAGGTCGGTTTTGACCTTTTCAAGCTTTTTTAACTGAAGGTTTTTTTTCTGAATAGTCCGCCTGCTTTTTCTTAAAGATTCAGCCAGGCGCTGGTTTTCAAGGGCGCTGATAAGCTGACTGGCAATATTTAAGAGCATTTTTTGCTCCTCTTTATTAAAGATGTCCTCACCAATCTTCTCGGTCACGTTCAGTACGCCGATTACCTTGTTGTTACTGATTATAGGCACGATAAGAAAGGCGTTCTTCTCATACTGATCAAACTTATTCTGTAAATCGACACCTCCTGTCGTCTTGTCCACGTACAAAGGGGTTTTATTTTTTACGACCCAGGAAGAAGGTGTTTTTTCATCAAGGTGTTGTTTGAAACCTGTCAATTCAGGGCTTGTTGAGGCCACCACTTCGAGCGACTTGCGGCCTTTCAGAAGCATGATCGACCCACGTGCGGCCCGCATACAACTCACAACTTCGAGAAGAATGCGTTCAAGTTTTTGCTCGAATTCAGGCTTGCTATCGGTGGAACTATCGCTGATAGCAACCAAGGTCTCAAGTAGTCTTGTGTCGTTTGTCATCGATCATCTCCTAAGTTAGACGCACTTTTTCAAAAGCTTCTTTGCTTTTTTGTTTTTCGGGTCAGCCTCCAATATCTTTCTCAACGGCTTTTCAGCACGAATCGGCATGTCAAGAGCCAGATAGACATTGGCAAGATGAAATTTAATGTCAAGATTGTCACTGTCTTCTTTTCCCGCTTTGGTTAAATAGGGTAGAGCCTTGGAATTCTCGCCGATCTCTTCAAAGGCTACAGCAAGCTTAAAGAATAGATCTTTTCGCTTTGGATTGTCATTTATAATAGATTCCAGAAGCTTTGCGCCGTATTCCTTTGCTCCTTTCTCAATACAAAAGTCGGCTACATCTTCTCGTAACACAATGTCGTTTCCCGACAATCCGATCGCCTTGTCAAAAACCTTAGTGGCCCTTTCATTCAGCTTCCTTTCGACCAGGATTTTCCCGAAACGAATCCCCCGGCTCAGGTGGCGGGGACTGATGCTCACCGCCTTGTCAAAGTACACGGATGCCTGTTCTATATCATTACGCTTCAGATATAGCTCTCCCAGATAGTGAAAAGCAATGACGTCTAAATAATTCTTTCGTGCGGCCTTCAATAGCCACTTTTCGGCCTCCTTCAGATCGTCTTTCTTAAAATAATAATAGCCCATTTCACGCAAAGGTCTCGTGGACTTTGGATTGGCCTCCATGGCCAGCCTGACTTCACCGATCGCGGCATCTATATCTCCGTCATCCTCAAATTTTCTTGCTTGTTGTAGATGAGAAACCATTGGAGGAGGGTTGTTGGCGTTCTCAATTACGCTGAGGACCTTGTCGCCCAATACCTTGACCGTAACAGGCTTCAATATATAGGCATCTATCTCTGATTCGGCTGCCTCCGCCACAAATTCTCTGTGTGCATATGCCGTAACCATGACCACCGGAAGGTCCCTCATATTCCTATCTTCCCGTATTCGACTCAACAGGCCCGCACCGGTCATAAAAGGCATATTGTAATCGAGTATGGCCAGGTCTGCAGGCTTCTTCTTCAATATCTCCCAGGCTTCCTTACCGTTGCCGGCAGCTAAGAACTTTTTCCCGTACCCGAGTACCTTCATAACATCACGGATCGTGCCGATCATGTTAGGCATATCATCTGCTATCAGTACGGTCATTTTTTCGATGTCTATCATGGAGCTGGTATCCTTGGGCGTTTATTTTAGGCGGATGAACGGGGATTTCAGTGACTTGGTCTCTGAGCTCCGGTCATTAACAACTACAGCCGGTTGCACATAAACTATTCCGGGACATGTTGGAGGAAATCGAAAATCCGGACCCCATGTGCGTGGCAATAAAATCGATATGGATAGGTTTCGTCTGTTCAAATAGTTGCCTGTTAATTATGTATGTAATACCGTTATCATCAAAAAACCTTTGGGGTTATTTGCTTGTCATTTAACCAATAATATATGATGATTTGCGCTTTTTTCGTTGTCCTCCCAGCACCAGGCCGATCAGTAAGCCGCCGAATAGAACCAAAGCACCCACAGAAAGCCATTTGCTCCTTTGGTAAGACTTCAAGCTCTTATTTTTCTTGGTCAGCGTCTGAACAGTTTCGACGAGTTGCTGGTGCTGACCGTCTGCTTCCATGTGTTCCCTCTTAATGCGGGATAGTCTTTCCTTGAGCCGTGCATTTTCCTTTTTTAAAGACTCGGTCTGAACTTTCCATGGCAGGCGTGTAACCAGATAGCGACTCAAGACCCATCCCTGCATGTAGCCTCCCCTGCTTTCCGAGAGTTGAACGCGACTCCAGCCATCTTGAGATTCCGAAATATCCACAGGCAGACCTGAGGGAAGAAATTTAAGGATTTTGTTTTCAATGCTGGGTCCTCTACGGAGGCTTATTCTAAACGAATCCGTTACATAAGCTTTTTCGGCCCAACTCGTTTGCCCAATTAAACAGATGCCTAAAATTGCGGGGATGATAAATTGAAATCTTCTCATGTCTTCTCCAAATCTTTGATTTTGTTGAGCTATATTTTATGACAAAAAGGAGAATATATCAAGCCAATTAAACTCAGTTACAAAAGTTTCGCCTTAGTAACAAGATTGAAAAGGGTAGTTTGTGGTGATCGGACGAACTTGTCCACTTCATAACTCCTTGACACTCAAGGCATTTTTTGGTATTTTTATATAATATGAACAGGAGAGACTTTTTAAAGGCCGTAACAGCAGGCGTCATTGTAGCCGGGTTCGCCCCGGATGCGCTGGCGGAGATCGTAAGCGCACATACTCATTCTCCTATCCTGCCAGAAAATTACGATAAGCACATCAAGGACTACCTCTACAAGATGCGGCACTTTGACGAGCAATATAAGGATGACTTCCGCCTCGACCGCGAAAAATATCGGCTATTAGCATCCTCTCGAAGGCGGCTCAAGCGACTACAGCGGATCGTGGGCCATGGCAATTTCTACTTGTTAGACTTCGATGGTGCGCTCAAAATCGCCCGCAACTACTCCCGGGTGGGCCGGTTCACCAAGCCGGAACTCGATTTTCTGGAGATGATCTTCTATGAAGGTGCCGAACTCTACGGCTTTTTTGGTGAAAAACCCATAAAAAATCTCACGGACCGGATTCGGAAACGTGAGGTGGCCAAGGTCCCCTGCACAGGCAACTACCTCTACAAGGGCCTGCCGCTTGAGATATACAAGAGACTCAAGAAGGGTGTGGGCGATAAGGTAATACTGACCTCAGGGGTGCGCAGTGTCATGAAACAGTTCCTGCTGTTTCTGGATAAGGCTTACAGGAGCAACGGGAATCTCTCTCTTGCCTCACGTTCGCTCGCCCCTCCCGGCTATTCTTTTCACGGCATAGGTGATTTTGATGTTGGGCAGGTCGGCTTCGGGGTTGCCAACTTTACGGAGCGCTTCACCACCACAAAGGTATACAGGAGGCTTGTGGACCTCGGCTACATCAAGCTCCGCTATCCGCAGGACAATCTGTTAGGGGTGCGCTTCGAGCCCTGGCACATCAGGGTCAATTAGAGGGCATAAACTGAGACCTTTGAAAAACGCCCTCTTTTGCCCAATCTCTGCGTCAGGCTCAGATTTTAATCCTCAAAATACTCAAAAGTATTCCTGCGGTTAAAATCTTCACCTTCCTTGACCTCGAACAAAATTGAGCATTTTTCAAAGGTCTCAAACTGCTGACAGTTGTATGGCAAACTAGTAGATGTTTCCTGTAGTATCTTTAATCAGCATGGTCGAAGGGTCGAGCAGTAATGCTGGATGATCTGAAGGTGCTGTTCCTCCCTTTAGGGCTTTTACATGGATCTCTTTTTCTATGGGCTGAAGCTGTATAGCAACCTCAAACAGATCAGCTATTTGTGAAAGAGGGAGCGGCATGCCGTCTTGGTCCGGCTTTTCATGGCGGTGTATGCGTACGGCAAACCAGACATGTATTGAATGGTTCTTTGCGAGGACTTTTAAACCGGAAAGAGGCTTTCTTACTGTTTCATCAAAAGGAAGTCCGTCAATCAGGATCATCTGAGGAAAGAATATGCCCTGTTCCGTAAGATCGGTTAGTCTTTCTGTGAGCTTTGGCACACTAAATCCCTCGATCTTGAAGGTCATAATGAACCTGTGCGGCAGGATGGTCTCCCAGAGTTGGTCCGCCTCCTTGACGTTATATTTGTTTGCAATATTTTGAAAAAGATCTTCGTACCACAGGGAAACCTTTTTTACAGGGTCATCCAAGCTGATATGAAGGACGTTCTTGTTTCTGAGCATGTTGTTTAAGGCAAGCTGCACCAGAAAAGCCGTTTTGCCCACACCTGCGCGTGCCAGTACGGCACCGAATTCTCCTTCTGTGAGGATCTCTTCGGTTTCATGTCCCATGAGCCTCAGTGGATTACGGAGGATAAAATCTTTTTTAAGCATGTTGAGATTCCTTTGTTTAAGATAAATGACTCTATGCAACATTCTTTTTTTCTTCCGCCGCCTTTTTGGCGAGTTCTTCTGTTATTGCTTGCGGTACCTGTCTGTAATTGGCAAACTCCATGGTAAACTGTGCCTTGCCTTGTGTCGCTGATCTCAGAACAGTTGAATAGCCGAACATGTCCGCAAGTGGAACCTGAGCTTCAATAACACACATGCGGCCTTCGTCCTGTGTACCTACAATCATTCCCCGGCGCTGATTCAAAGAGCCCATAACGGCGCCTTGAAACTCGGTGGGCGTTTCCACAACTACTTTCATGATCGGTTCATGAATAACCGGCTTGGCCTTGGCGTAGCCTTCAAGAAACGCTCCACGGGCGGCTGCACGGAATGCCATATCAGAAGAGTCAACAGAATGTGACTGCCCGTCATTTATAACTACCCTGATGCCTGTAATTGGGAATTCCATTAAAGGCCCTTTTGCGAGGCATTTTCTGAAACTCTTTTCACATGAGGGGATGAATTGGGTTGGAATAGCGCCTCCGGTTATTTTGTTTTCAAATACGAAATCTTCTCCTGCAACCGGTTCCATATAACCTGCCACCCGGCCGAATTGTCCGGCGCCTCCGGTTTGTTTCTTGTGTATGTAATTGAATTCAGCCATCCTGGTGATAGTTTCCCTGTAAGCCACGCGAGGCGCGCCGGTAGTTACCTCGGCGTTGTACTCGCGGCGCATCCGCTCGATATAGACTTCAAGGTGCAGTTCTCCCATGCCGGAGATGATGGTGTCACCGGTCTCATCACTAACATATGTCTTGAACGTAGGATCTTCCTTTGTAAAACGGGCAAGGGCCTTGGACATATTGTTTCCGGCTTTATTATCCTTTGGGACAATAGCAAGAGAGATGACGGGATCCGGCACATGCATGGATGTCATTGTCAGACTGATACCAGGAATTACAAAGGTATCTCCGGAAGCGCAGTCGATACCGAAAAGGGCCCCGATATATCCCGCAGGTATTAGCTCGATATCCTCCATTTGGTCTGCATGAATTCTGACAACCCTGCCGACCTTGACCTTCTTTCCGGTACGTACGTTTAATATGGTGTCACCCCTGGAAAGGGCCCCCTGATATACGCGTATGTATGTGAGCTGGCCATACGGCCCGTCTTCCAGTTTGAAGGCAAGGGCAACAAGGGGTTTTACCGGATCAGAAGAAAGGGAGACCGATGCTTCATCGTTATTCATGTCAAGTGCCTGGTTTTCGACATCGGACGGGCAGGGGAGCAACTTTGTCACAGCGTCGAGGAGAGGCTGGATACCCTTGTTTTTGTAAGCGGATCCCATAAAGACCGGTGTCATTTCACGGGTAATGGTTGCCTTGCGTATGGCGGCAATAAGCAGGTCTTCGGTAACTTTGTCTTCGAGAGCGGCCTCGGTGAGTTCATCCGAAAAGATCGAAGCTGCATCAATGAGTTCCTCTCGCTTTGTAATAGCTTCTGAAAGAAGGTCCTGTGGTAGATCCTCGATGCGTACATGTTCTCCACTATTCCCGTCAAAATAGATCGCTTTCATGGAGACAAGGTCCACAACCCCATTGAAATCCGCTTCCAGACCGATAGGAATCTGAACGGCCACTGCGTTGTGTCCCAATTTTTCTTTAAGCTGATCAATGACCCGCAAGGGATTTGCCCCGCTTCGGTCGCATTTGTTGATAAAGGCTATGCAAGGCACCTTATACCTGGCCATTTGCTGGTCAACAGTAATGGACTGTGACTGAACCCCGCCTACAGAACAAAGAACCAATATGCCCCCGTCGAGCACCCTGAGAGATCGTTCGACCTCTATTGTAAAATCGACATGGCCCGGGGTGTCTATAATGTTGATTTTATGATCCTGCCATTCACAGTATGTAGCGGCAGAGGTTATGGTGATACCACGCTCCTTCTCAAGTTCCATAAAGTCCATTGTTGCCCCTACACCGTCTTTCCCCTTGACGTCGTGGATGGCATGTATTCGCCTGGTGTAGTAGAGTATTCGCTCGGTAAGCGTGGTCTTTCCCGCATCAATATGGGCACTTATACCGATGTTTCTTACGTTCTGAATGTCGTTTTTCATGATGTTCTTTCCTTCATACTTACTATGCAGCGCCCTCTTCTTTTAAAAGAAAAATCCCCTCATCTCACTTTGCCGGACGGGGGACCGGTTTTACAAACTGGCTGGTTTATAATGAACGAATTTTATAGAATAACTTATTAATAATTATTTTGTCAAGAGATTGTTTGAAGTTTTTTGACCTTATATTATATTGTTGACGCATAATCACATTTTGTCCATACTCCAAATGTGCGTGAGGCATGATTACTAAAAAATACATTAACTGCCCGACATCGTTAGCCAAATCAAAAAATTCCAAAGGAGCAAGACTAATGAAAGACAAAAAAGGATTATATTATTATCCTTTTCCACAAAACAAGCGCGTTCGCATGTATGTGCGTGAAGCAGAGGGGACCGTCTGGTTCAGACTCTGGAATGCCGATGACCCCGAGCTATGGGAGGAACACGGCTGGGTGCCCTACGGTGCGATCAAGCAAGCCGCGGCCATGTCCAGGCGCGACAACTTTGATCCGAACCAGGCCTACGACATTCAAATGGCGGAGGTGCTCCTTAAGGAAAGCAATTGAATCGTAGGATACCCTGACGAGATAAGCTTCAGGAGGAATATTTTAAGCAATCCGGGTGAAAATTTTTTGGCGGTATGGACGTAATGCGCGTCTCAAAAAGGCGAGCTTGATGGAGGAAAAATATAGTGAAAACGATCAAGACAATTCTTTTCGTTTTAATTTGTATGACTTCGACCTTTAATTGCAGCGTCAGATTTGAAACCGTTAAATCCGACGAGCACCGGAAGGCTTCTGTTTTCGATCAAAGGTGTTCTCGATGTCACGATCTTAAGAGAGTTGTTGCTTTGGAACGTGACGAGGAGACCTGGCGTAAAACGATTACTGATATGTGCAGGAAAAAGGATAGTCATATATGTGAGGATGAGATAGATGTAATGGTTCATTACCATGTTCAAAGACAGCAAAAAGACCAAAAGTTGTTTGAAAGCAAATGCTCAAGGTGTCACAAAAGGATGAACATGCAATCTCCTCCGGAAATTGAGAAGACGCCTGATGAATGGAGGCGAACCATCAAACGTATGATGGGCAAGACTAATGAAGTGATGACTGATGAAAACGTTGACACCCTGATACATTATCATATCAGAGCGCACAGCACGATCATTTTGGGGAAATTGGAAGCCGAATCTAAAAAACTTAGCCTCGGTTCTACAGGACTTTTCGGCAGGAAATGCTCAACTTGCCATTCTTTGGATAAAGCACTCCACACCCTGAGAGACAGAGAATCGTGGCAAAAGATCATTCAGAACATGGCACGGAAAAAGTGGAGCGGTATAATGGAGAGCGACATCTATAGATTAGTTAATTTTCATGTAAACAGGCAGAGTAAAGAACAAGAATTGTTTTTAAGGGATTGCAACCAATGCCATTCAGCGGATATCGCTTTGCAAACAGTAAAAACACATGACCAATGGAGAGAGACGGCAAGGAAGATGATAGAAAGGACGGGCAAAAAAGTAAGTGAGGATCAAATTGATATACTTACACAATATCACATTAGATACGAAAGAACAATAACCGACCTTGCCATGAAGAAATGCTCACGGTGTCACGGAAGGGAACGGATATTATCCAGAATCGGAATTGGTGTGGCCTGGGAACAGCTTATTCTTGACATGAGTCAAAAAGAAGGTAGCGGCATTACTTCAGACGACATAAAAAAATTAGTACAGTATCATGTCGCAAAACAAAAAATAGAGCAAAAGATTTTTGAAAAAGATTGCTCGGCATGTCATGAATCTGAAGAAACACTAAAGATAAAAAAATCTAAAGACGAATGGAGACAAACCATCAGGCATATGATGGCCAAGTCGAATAAAATAATTACGGATGAAGAGATTGATACGTTAATAGATTTTCACATTAGAAGGGCACCATAGACTTACTACCGTTTTCTCCTCGTGCCTCTCTGATTACGTCGGGTTGTTCAAGCTATTAAAGTAAATATTTTCGTTTCAGATTCAAGATACGTCGAACCGACGCAGCCGCTTTTCTCCTTGCATCCTCTGATACTTCCGTGGCCTTTAAAAGGGCCTGATATGCCTTTTCCATCTTAGGCCGGTCATGGCATATCAATGCAATATCAATTTCAGCATCTGAAATTTTTTTGACCGTGGTTTCAATATCAAAATGTTTGTCAATAGCACCCATGTCAAGGTCATCAGTCAAGGTGATCCCCTTAAAACCCATGGTCTCCCGCAGCAGATCCTTTGCAATGGTCGAAGAGAGACTTGCCGGCCATACAGGGTCAAGATCTTGATAGACCACATGCGACAGCATCACAGCCTCCACGCCGCATGCAATGGCAGCACGGAAGGGAACCAGGTCGGTCGAATCGAGTACCCGTTGCTCCACGTCAAGGCAAGGAAGATCAACATGGGAATCGGTTATTGTACGACCAATGCCGGGAAAATGCTTGGCAGTGGCCGGGATTCCGTTGTCCTGAAGTGTTTCAATAATTGCCTTGCCAAGGTGTGCCGCCAGTTTAGGCTCCTCTCCAAAGACGCGGTCCGCCATAATGGAATTGAGTCCCTTGGGAGCCACGTCTAATACCGGCGCAAGGTTCATGTTAATCCCCACTCCCTTGAGTTCGCGTGCCGTTATTGTGCCGAATTCCCTGGCAGCCGTTTCGGATCCGGCTACCCCTATGGACCTGTTCCCCGGAAAAAGAGTGAAAGGAGGCCCCAACCGAGCCACAGGACCGCCTTCCTGATCAATGGCGATCATAAGACTCGGGTTGCCGCTTTCCACGGCACATTTCTGCGCCTCACGGCAAAGTTCGGCCAATTGGGAGGGGTCTGAGACATTTCGTTTGAACAGGATGAGCCCTCCTGCATGCATTTCCCTGATCATAAATCGCAGATCATCGTCCAGCACCTTACCCATAAAGCCCACCATGAGGCGTTGGCCGGCCATCTGCTCATTGGTCAGAGAATCTGTCCTGTACATGCCTGTCTCCACATTTATGAAACACTTGAGACCCTTGCATAACCTCTTTGAGCGGTAATTATGAACTTTTTGGGGCACCCATCCAGGCGAAGCGAACGGCCCGCTTTATCCGTCGGCAGTCAAGGGGGATCTTTTTTTGAGATCAGGTCACTTGATATTGCCTGATAGCCTTCCCAACGGCACCATATTCAACATACGGTCCAGACCCACTTACTAATCGGCTAATAGCTCGTATGCAACGT
>JABXJX010000185.1 GCA_013375375.1 Desulfobacterales bacterium
GCCAACCATACAACCAGGACATGTTCAGGACGATCATCTTTCCGTTCTTTTGCCTCTTCTTTTGTCCCTTCCTGCGCAATCTTGGATGGGTACAGTGTTTCACGTTTAAACCATTCGAATGGAACGATCAGTGGTTCTGAGTTCTCATTGTCCTCAGCGTCATTTTCCGCAGGCCACAGTAATCTGAAATACTGGATGTATTTCGTATCCTCCGGATACAATCCCGATGCGCGCAAGGCGGTAAGAACTGCATAGCGGTTTCGCAGACGTCGCTCGTGGTCTTCAGCAAAAGTACCGTCGCGTATCATCATCAGTAGGACGTGCAAAATAGTATTTGGATCATTCGGATCGTCATGGTTTTCTCGAAGAATCTTGCTAATTCGGTCAGTGATTTGGTCAACGCGGTGCTTCGAGGAGCATTCGCGGCGAGGACTGCCATCTTCACCTTTTTTTTCGCGATGCATAGCCTTTTCATGGTCCAGAGCGACCTTTAAAGGGTCTTGCCACAGCCGCGCATCGATCTTGTCCTTTTCTGGTACTGGCTCTCTTAGGCCCGGCGGCGCCTCCGGACGCAAGCTTTTTAGTGGCGACCGAGAAACATAAACTACGCCGGCTATTATTGCTAAGACAGCAATAACCGGCAGCGAAGAAGATATCTTTGTTTGACGATCCGCTGCCATTTAATTATGACCCCCAGAAATCTTGTGACAAAATTGTTCTCTGTCCTTCATCTAAGCTCGCTACTTGCGATACGCAAGCAGGGTAGTATATTTCCAACATCACCCATCACGTCTCTTGCGTCCCACAAAACGAGCGCTCCCAGAAGCAAACGCAGATATTTCCTGGCAACTTTTTTCTCTTCTATTCCTGTATCCATATTCTCTACCCCTGCTATAGGTAATCATACTTAAAAAAGATACGCTTGATCGGGCTTATGACCTTTCTAAGAATCAAAATTGGCCACCCCTTTTTCTTGAAGGCAAAATACTTATCCATAGCCGTCAGTCCGGAGAACCACCAATCGCTGAAGGCATAAGCCTCT
>JABXJX010000057.1 GCA_013375375.1 Desulfobacterales bacterium
TTACCATCGGCAAGGGTATCGTAGGATTGGATTTGATCTCTATTTCTACCGTTATTGCGGCCCTTATGGGTACGATGGCCTGGAGCTTACTTACATATTATTTTGGCATTCCGGTCAGCGAAACTCACGGATTGATCGGAGGTATTGTGGGTGCAGCCTTGGCCGTGGCTGGGACAAAGGTCATTCTTTGGGCAGGACTGGCAAAGGCGTTGATTGCTATTGTTGTCTCACCATTATTGGGATTCGCAGGCGGGGCCGCATTGATGAAGATTATATGTTTGTGCTGCGGTTCCGGTCCGGCGCGAAAAATGACCTTGATCTTCAAAAATCTTCAACGCTTGTCGGCTGCTTTCATGGCATTCAGCCATGGGCGTAACGATGCTCAAAAACCGATGGGCATTCTGGTCATGGTGCTTTCACTCTATTTTGGCTGGAAAGATCCGGGAGTGCCTCTCTGGGTTATTTTGAGTATTGGATTGGCCGCAGGCCTTGGGGTCGCCTACGGAGGATGGAGAATAATCAAAACCTTGGGGATGAAGATCGCCCGATTAGCTCCCGAACAAGGATTTGCGGCGGAAACCTCGACTGCTTTTGCTTTGCAGTTGGCCTCTGTCTTTGGCATTCCCGTTTCTACGACGCATACGATCACTTCTTCTATTGTTGGCGCAGGAGTGGCCCGCCGTTTGTCAAGCGTGCGATGGGGCGTTGCCTTTGATATCGTCCTTTCTTGGATTTTGACGTTGCCGGCAACCGTGGCCCTTGGCTGGGTTTTTGCAAAGCTGTTTGGCCTGGTGTTTTCGGTTTGATTCTACCGGAGGTTTTAGTGTGTCTCTAAACGAAAGTCCTGACTGCAAGATTGAAAAGATCACCCGGGCGAATTCCGCAGAGGTCGTTGCGCTGGTTTCAGCAGACCTTGATGATGAACAGATGCAGTATTTCTTGCGCAACCAGGACTGCCTGACAACGGACCTGCACAGCACAAAGGCTCGACTCGGGATCAATCAGGAGAAGATCACTCCTTTTGAGCTGAAAGAAAATAAGATCTCCTATGAGGCAAGGTTCTGGTTTTATATTCCCGAATATTCCGCCGGCCTTACTATTGAGCAGTTAATGACGCCCGGGCTGGAAGTCGGCAAGATTTATTTGAGAAACCCTAAACTCAAATATTCTGCCGAGGAATTAATCAATCTCATTTCAAACCGCACTATTATTGTTCCCAAGGGGACCAAGGTTTTGGAGGAAGGAATCCTGGCCGTGCCGGTTATGCCATTTGTGCATATTCCCAATCCAAAAGTCTTGACGGCCGATTATCTGAGGGCCGCCGTGCTGAAAAGGATTCCTCGTGAAGATCTCTATTTTGCTCAGCCCGAGCAAAAGGTAGATCAGGTCATAGTGCCGGCCGGAAGCGGGGTGATATCCCATACCACCCTTTTTACGCAGCAAAATGAAATCTATATTCTCGATCCGGAACACACGGACGCCAGGGTAGGGAGTAAACATACCAATGGAATCATATACATTGAACTTATGGGGGAAGAAAAAGACATCATCAAGGAAAAGATTCATATTGAAGTCTACAAGCCGGCCGTTGAGCGCTATGGTGCGACAAAGAAATTCTATATTGACCTGAACTCATCTGTTTTGGACAAGCTTTACAAAGAACGGGTTGTGGATGAAAACACCATTGCAGCTAACAGTGACACTGGAGAGCAGAGATTCATCAAGCTAAACAAAAGTCACGATCAGCTCTTACGTGAGCTACGGCCTGACACATCGCTGATTCTTGAGGATTTTCCCAACCGGCTCCTCGCGTCTTACCTCATTGTAGCAGCCGACCTCGGCCTCATCAGGGATCTGACCTTCAGAAGGGCTCCCGAAGAGGAATATTTTTTTAGATCCGAGCACCTTGCTTTTATGAACACGCTTCAGGATATGGGCGTGGAGATTTACTGGAAGAACCCTCTGCAGGGGGACCTGGTCTTATACAAGCAATTTTTTATGAGGTCTTCGGTGATACCGTCATTCAATGAGGCCTTCAGCTCAAGGAAACTTACCGCGATTTACGGGACGGCAGGGGACGTGGATGTTGACACGCAAAAAGAAATCGTAGACAGCATCAAGTCCTTCAAGGATTTTCACGGCGGCATCTGCGGCATCCTGACGGGCGGCAATACCGGAAGTGTCATGTCTTTTGTATCAGAAACCGCGACCTCCCTGGGCATGCTCTCCGGGGCGGTGTACTGGAAGGTTCCCGGGGTGGATATTTATCCCCATGTCGATTTTGCAGCGTATTTAGCCAGAAATGACTTACTGGAAAGGCAGGAGATCTTATCTCAAACTACCGAGGCTGACATCTATTTCAAGGGCGGGGTAGGGACCAACCTTGAAAACGCCATCACTTTTGTGAAAAAGAAGCTCGGCATTGGCCACTACAAGCCACAAATTTTCGTGGGAGAATTCTACAAGCCGCTCCAGGACTGGCTCAACCACTTAGCATCTGAGGGGACGGCGGCACCAAAGATCTTTGAAAGTTGCTATTTTATCAAGCATGGCTCTGAGATCTTCGAGACTCTGTGCTCACACTTCGGCTCAGAAGACAAAATGATCCACGAAGTATCAGTGAACAAAACATAGTTGAGACCTTTAGTCCTCCTGATAACCGTTGAATTCCACTTCTTCAACATGTTTTCTATATACCCCGGAGCCTTTTGCGTTTGAGACATCATTAATCGCTGTCTCTTCAGCAGGCCGGGGCCTTGATGAAGAAGCTTCTCCATATTCCGATCCGTCTTCCATATATTGCCCGATGCCTTTCGGTTTCAGAAACTCGATCATAGATGCTCTTCCCCGATAAGACCTTTCCATTTCCATGGAACTACTTTCGGCCGGGGACACTTCATCTATGCCCAAGGGGGGTATTAAAAAATTTATCAGGCGCAGACCGGTTTCCTTGCTTGCATGGAAGGCTGAAAGTGACAGCCTTTGCGGAATCAAGGTTTCCACTAAAATCTTTACTTTTCCCTCTTTTACCCGGAGGCAGAATTCAAGGAACTCAGCTTTCAATGAAACCCTTAGACGTTTCACCGTGTAAACAATGAAATCTACAAAGTTCTCCAGCAAATCAGACTCAAGCGCCTTCCCCGTCTCCTCCATGATCCTTTGATATGCCTTGAAGAAGTCTGCGATCTGGTCGGTTTCCGTTTCAATGGTAGAGGCATCAAAGCGAATCCTGTAAACTTCCCCATCTGATACAGCAAGGCCGGAATCCGTGATTAGGCCTGAAACCTCATCTCTTTGCGATGAAATCTTCTGTGGAGTCGGCACCGAGTCCGGTTGTTTTGGGAACGCCCCTGTTACATCTTCGCAAAGAGCTATTATTTCTTCTGCAGTACGAGGAGACAATTCATCACTTTCATTGTAAAAAACCACACGCAGAATCTCCTCCAAAGACGTAATCCCCAGGGTGGCCTTGTAGAAACCATCCTCGCGCATGGAGATCAGATTAGCTTTTTCCCGAGCAATGTGCCTGATTTGAGTGGAGGTCTTTCGCGCCAGGATAGCATCACGAATCGCATCGTTGACCACCATGATCTCATAGATGGCAGTACGTCCCTTAAACCCCGTGTAACCGCACTGGGGGCATCCCTCGGGCTGGTAGAACTCAAATTTATCCGTATCTATGGAACGAATAGCAAAAGAGGATAGCAGATGCTGATCCGGCACATAGGGTTTCCGGCAGTCCGTACAAAGGACTCGAAGCAGTCGCTGAGCAACTATCGAAACCACTGTGGAAGATATCAAAAATGTATCGATTCCCATGTCCATGAGTCGCAAAAGCGCCCCTGTTGTATCATCTGTGTGGAAGGTGCTCAATACCTTATGGCCGGTCAAGGCAGACTGGATTACTGCTTCTGCTGCGGTAGCGTCCCTGATCTCTCCAACCATGATAACATCCGGATCCTGACGCATCATGGACTTGAGGAAATCCATATAGGTGACCCCTAATTTATTATCAAGCTGCCCCTGCACGACTCCATCGATAGTATATTCAACCGGGTCTTCCACTGTGATGATCGCTCTTTCTCCGTCATTCAAATAATTTATAGAGGCATAAAGGGTCGTTGTTTTACCGCTCCCTGTCGGCCCGGTAACCAGGATGATTCCAGCGGGCTGATCGAGTATTTTTTGATACCTGGCTCTATTGGCAGGGGAAATACCTAACGCGTCAAGCTCAACCAGTTCGCTTAGACGGTGCAGAACACGGATCACCACATTCTCCCCATAGGAGGAAGCATAAACAGAGATCCTGAGATCAACTTCTTTGTCCATAATCCGGGCCTCAATACGGCCATCCTGATGCCTTCTCTTTTCAGCAATATCGAGTCCGCAGAGAGCTTTGATTCGCGACACGAGGCCTGGGGCTAAGGGAGCCGGCAAATCGGTCTTGTGCCGCAATATCCCATCGATACGGTAACGGATGCGGAGGTTTTTTTCTTTAGGCTCAATATGAATATCACTCGCCCCCTCCATGATGGCATTTGTGATAATATAATCTAATATGCCTACAATGCTGTCTTCTCCCTCCTGGGAAAAATCCGTGTCTCCGATAACCAGGTCTTTTGTGTCCTCCCTGGAAATCTCTCGACCTTTAAGAGTAACCCTTCGGTAATGTTGTTTAATAGCGTCTTGAATATCTCTTGATGGGGCAATCGCAGGTTCGATTTTACATTTGAAAACATTGCTAAAATCGCGAATGGTCTCCTCATCCAGAGGGTTGCCCATGATGACGGTTAATACGTTACCTTCCCTAAAAGCCGGCAGCGCCTCATTTTTCCTCAAGAATTCTTCACTGAGTCCTTCCAACAGCTTTTTATCAATTAGATGAAAGTCAGGAACAATCTTGGGAACCCCCAATTGTATAGTCAATGTATTGATCAGAGAAGCTTCCGTGAGAAATCCCTTTTTTACCAAGATGTCCCCTAATTTCGCATGTTCCGATTTCTGTTGTTCCAGGGCCTCTTGGAGCTGTTCCTGAGTGATCAACCCAATATTGACTAAGAGTTCCCCAAGCCGGATACGTTTCTTATGCTTACTGAGGGTTTGATTCAACTGGGTCTTGGAGAGAAATTTCAGTTCGACACAAACCTCTCCCAATGGTTTATATACCTCTTGATCCTTCTGAACTAACAGGGCCTGGTTTAACTGCTCTTGGGTAATGATTCCCTCCTGGACAAGCAAATCGCCGACCCTGAGCTTATTATCGGTTTTATCCATCTTCTTTTTCTCTCATCCTATATTCAATCCTCTGGATGTCATTCCTCAACGGCACGGAACTCGGGACTTGGTTTTGCTTGAGCGAAAAAGATTTCCGGTGTTTGGTCGCGTTCCGGGTCAAACTGACTGATACCCATATCAATCACCAACTCGGCTTGGGAAGGTAAATATCGCGAGAGATTCTTGGTTATATAGTTACTGATTCTGTCCTGAACCACGCGGGCCTTTTCCAACGTGCTCTGAGTGAACAGAAAGGCAAAAGATGCCGTCTCCCATCTAGCTACAATGTCTGATTTACGCGTAACCCTTAGAATAAGATTGTGAATGATACGAATTAAACCGTCTACATCGTTAGTGCTGAGGTCTTTGGTAATGTCTCTAAAATTGGATATAGCTATTGTAATAAGGGTCATTGGGTATCCTTTTCTAGCTGCATTTTCAATCTCTCTTCCTAAAACGGCCATGAAAAAGGGCATGGAATAACCTTCCGTGACAGCATCGATAATGGATAACTCTTGAGACATCTCAAAAAGTATCTTTTTCTCCAACACCCCGTTGACAAGCTCCAAAGCAAGCCTAATAATCTCCTGCTCATCTTTTTTAAGCTCCTCAAATCCAATATTTTCAAAGGCTAATACAGAGCGAACAGGGCCTCGTTCTTTTGTATAAATATAAACTTCATCTGTTTGCCTGCTAACTTCTTTACGCTGAGTCGACTGCAAAACGGTTTGCTTTATTTCTCTGCCGGTTGAATAAATTTTATGTTGCCGCTGCAAATGTTTAAAGATAAGTTCCTTAACCTCGTCCAAACGACCTTGTTCAATCTGTCCATTCTGGTAGAAAAAAAACTCTCCATGATTATCATAAAGAAGTACCGCCGTCCCCAGGCTAAAATCGTATAGGGAATTAATAATAGCCATAAGAGCCATTACAAGGTCTTTAGTAGGCGTGGCTGATATGTCGATCATGTTGATCTCGTTTAGTATGTTCGCCTGAAGAAGCTCATGTTCCAAAAGGTTGGCGGCCAGACTCAAGATCGAATAGTCCTCTAACTCGGGAATCGGACTGATAGGAGCAAGCAACCGACGCTTACCGCTTTCTTTATGAAGGAGTTTATTGAGAGCTTTGTCTAAATCCATCTCATTTACCGGCTTGTGCAGGTAATCGTCTCCGCCGCACACCCTGCTCCAATATTGCTCAATTGGGTTTTTTGAAGGACCCATGTGGATAATCGGAGTAGCGCTCATTAAAGGGTCATTTTTTAACAGCCGGGCAAGCTGATAACCGTTCAGCCGGGGCAGCATTACATCCAAAATAATTAAATCAGGTTTTTTCGCGAAGGATTTGCGAACGGCCTCGATTCCATCTGCACATTCCAACACCTCTATATTCCGTTGCTCTAATAACTCTTTGACCGAGCTATCAGATCCTTCCCTGTTCTCGCCTAATAGAACTGTTGACCTTCTTTCGTTCATCTTTTTAGCAGACCCCGCTGATTTTGATTAATAATATAACACATAAGGGCCAAAATTGTTAATGATTTTCTTTGGCTATTGAACCTGTTCGCTAAAAAAGAAAAGTTTACTCCGGGGATTACCAAATAGATAGCCTTGAAGGGCAGGTACGTGTAAAGATTATGGATTGGATAGAATATCGTTAAGTTGCTCCGGGGAGATATCGATCTTTGAAAATATTTTTTGTTCCAAAAGTCGGGTTTCGAGTTGATTTTCCTCAATGCGAGCCTTAAGGTCGGGAAACTTGTCGCCATACCTGTCGTTCACATCCCGGAAGCGCTCCTCGATGTCTACCACCTCTTCGTGCTTGACCCGTTTATCGGCATAGTTAACCACCTCTGCCTCAGTCACGGCATCCTGGGCAGATGACCCTGGATCGAGACGAATATGCTGGGATACGATATCGGCCACCGCAGGATAGCCCAAAGAAATAAGAAGCTCGCTTCCGGTTTCAGCGTGGTTCTCCTTGGTCTTAATGGACATCGTCTTTGTAATATCATGGAGCAAGGCCCCTGCCTCCACAAGGGCAAGATCAAGGTTCTGGCCGGAATCGTTTAGCTTGCGGGCAATAAGGAGGGCCACGTCCGTCACTATCTCGCTGTGCCGCACGATGTGGGGCATCATCCGGTGTCGTTGGATCAACTCAAAACATTGTTCCCTTGTCGGTATCAATGGTGTCCTCTGCTATTTGTGCCCCTCATATTCTTCGGTAAACCTTTTAAAAAAGGTCTCCATGAATGTGTGGCGCTCTTCAGCCATGCGTCTGCCTTCTGCCGTGAGCATGCGGTCTTTGATCCTGGAAAGTTTTAACTTGTACTCCCGGTAGCCCGTGTCTTCCTCGCTGTACGGTTTTGTATCTTCCGGCTCGATATGAGGGTTGTGGAGCTTGGCTCCTACCTCGCCAGCAAAGAGGAAGGTCCTGCCGATTCCAACAGCACCAATGGCATCGAGTTTGTCGGCATCAAAGAGCACCTTGGCCTCCAGGGTCTCCGGCTGGTGGTTTCCGCGGAACCTGTGGGTTCGGATGCAGTGGATGACATTGGCCTTTTGCTCATCGGAGATCGGGTATTCTGCCAGCAGTTTACGGGCCATCTCTTCCCCCCTTTCCGCGTGGCAAATCTCACCCTTTGATTCATCTTGATAGGACCGCCCCGCATCATGGAGATAGGCGGCAATCTCCAAAACCTTCAGATCTGCCTCCTCAACCCGGCCAATATGCATACACAGGTTATAGACCCGCTGGGTATGGTACCAGTCATGGCTGCCGCGGGCGCTGGAAAAACATTTGACGGCAAAGGCCTTGATATCATCAATGGCATGCATCTTGTTATCTGGTTGGAAATTAAAGGTGGTGGTTTAGTATCAAGCGTGGCCGGCGGCTTCCGTGAGAAGTTTGACATCAACCCCCATGAGCTTGGCGGCCTCCTCCCATCGCTTATCTACCGGGGTTTCAAAGAGAATGGTTTCATTGGCAGGACAAGTCAACCAGGCATTTGACATGATCTCGTATTCCAACTGGCCGGAGCCCCATCCTGCGCACCCAAGGGTGATAATAAAAGATTCAGGTCCTTCTCCTTTGGCAAGCTTCTCCAAAAGATCTTTTGAATTGCTCAAGGCAATGGAAGAGTTCACCGGACGGCACGCTTCCCAGTCAAAAGGAGGGCCATGCACTACAAAGATTTGCCCCTGGTGAACAGGCCCTCCCAGATGAACGGGAATGGAATTCGTTTCTGGAACAGATTCCAAGCTTAACTCCTTAAACACCGCCTCCATGGTTAATTCCGGATGGACACGGTTAATCACCAGCCCCACCGCTCCATCTGCATTGTGTTCACAGATATGGGTCACGGTCTGGGAAAAATTTGGATCGGCAAGGCTGGGCATGGCAATTAAAAAGTGCCCCTTAAGAGATGTCTGGAATCCCTGCTCTTGACTCATTTATCCTCCAGGAGTTGCTTTCTCGGTAACACAAGAAATTTGGCAATAGTATTTCACCCTGATGAATAAATTACGCCTTTAACATGGCTTGAAGGCTTTCTTTCTCCTTCGACTCAACGCCGCTGTCTTTAACGACTCCCTGTTCTTCAAGGTAGAGCAACAAAAGTTTTATGGCGTGTTCATGCTTACTGAATACGTTCGCTATGTTTGTAAGGCTATATCGACTAACTTCTTCATCTATAAAGCGGTCTATCCAGTATTCCAAGTCCTCACCTTCTTTTGGGGAGTATTCCCCAAGGACGATAGGCTTCTTATAAGCAAAGCGAATCTGGGCTAACAGATTATCCTTTTTTTCGTCTGCCACAATCTTTACGTCCCTGTAAGTTCTTGTCCTTGCCCACGGCCTTCTAAATCTTGATCATATAAATTATTATTATACACTACTCATCAGCAGGGGTCAACTGCTTGTCTTTCACTAAAAAGCACATTAACTACCCAACATTTGGTTTGAGGGCATCCAATATTATGCACTGAGGGCATGACATCTTTTCTGGAGTGACTGGCGGTAGGGCGCCGTGTTTTTGTGACTTATCTGAGGGGGTAAATGATCATCCCTTCAGTTTGACACCCTTTCCTTTTTACTGTAAACAAAGTGAGCTTCTCTTCGACCCGCCACAAAGACGGCGGATTTAGAACATACAACCCGCCTGCCACTGCGAGGCACGAGCGGGCAGGTACCTTTAGTAGTTATTATCCTGAGTGGAAATAGTTGGCATGCGCGGTAAAAAAGGGGAGACTTTGAGACCTTTGCAAAATGTTCAATTTTGTTCAAGGTCAAGGAAGGCGAAGATTTTAACCGCAGGAATACTTTGAGTATTTTGAGTCCGCCGCAGGCGGATGAGACTGAAGCAGAGATTGGGCAAAAGGGGATGTTTTGCAAAGGCCTCACTTTATGAACCCGGCGAGAAACCTGTCATCACCCGATGATTTCATGTGGTATCAACTCGAGCGCATCAACACGGAATTCAGCATCGGATGGTTTGCCTGCCTCCCCTTTGAGGATTTGGATTTTGAAACAGGACTGGAATACATCCGTAAACACCCGTATGATGATTTTATGCATAAACACTTGCTGCACATAGCCGGAACCTTTGGGCCGAACCTTGTCGGCTCGTTGGTAGAAAGAGGAAGAGAAAACGATCCCTGCTTGTTGGCATTGATCTACGAGACCTGCATTCTCAATGATAGGTTGCACGATTTGAGAAAACGATTTGATGGCATTGGTGTCAAACGATTGGAAGAATATACACCTCTTATATATATCAAGTGGTCCCTGAGACAAAACCAAAACAACAGTACTTATTGGGCAGGGCTCTTTTCTGAAAATGTTTACCAACACAAACCCCTGCCTTCACCAAAAGATTTAGAACATCCAGTCCCGTTTGATCGAAATGCGACCGAGGCCTGGAAGGCCGGGGTTGTTCCCATTGAAACCGTATTGAGTGAAGGGGACCGAAAGGCCTCCCAAAAGGCTGCCGTGGCAAGAGTGGCTCCAGAGGAGACGATCAACAAGGCAACGGAAAAGCTAAAAGCTTGCGATGTTATGGCTGGGGAGGAAAAGGAAACAAACTCCGGCCTCGGCCCGCATGCCCTGCTGCGGCAATGGAAGCTCGATGTCGCGGTGTCGGCAGGGAGGAATCAATGGCGATTGACCGGCATACAAACAAGCTACGGCAAGGGGCTCAATATTCACGAGGCAAGGGCGTCGTGTCTGATGGAAATGGTTGAAAGGTGCTCGGCCTTTGCAAGCTTTCATCCTGAGAGTATTCCCGGCTACAAATGCAGGCATCCTATAATCAAGGCCTCTTATGAAGACCTTATAGGAAAAGGTCACAACGCGTTGGATCCAAATGATATGAACCTGGAAGTTCCGTATCAAAACCAAGAACTCTATTGGATTCCTGCTGAAAGGGCGAACGAAAACGGGCGCTATCCGGTTTATGTGCCGGCCCAACTGGTCTTTCTGTTCTGCAATCTTGATGAGATCAGCCTTACCAGTGGTTTGCCCTCTAACGGACTGGCCGCCGGAAACAACATTGAAGAGGCCAGGCGGAACGCATTGTTAGAGGTCATTGAAAGAGATGCAGAACGGGTTATCCCCTATTCCCGGGAGAAGTGCTTTTTGTTGGAATCAGAGGACCCACAGGTGAGCGATATCCTCAAAGGTTGCAAGGAACAGGGTATCCATATTCAATTCTTAGATATCACATCCGAGTTCAGTATCCCTTGCTACAAGGCCTTCGTCCAGGAATCTCGCGGAGAAATCCTCAAGGGAACCGGCGCCGGCCTGGACGGCAAGAAGGCCGCTGTTTCGGCACTGACAGAGGTGCCGTATAGCCACTCGCAACAGAACGGCTCTATTCCTTTGCCTGATGGTATAAGGACCATAAAATACGAAGAGCTTCCGGACTACTCCTCAGGAGATGCCGGAGAAGACCTGAGACTTTTGGAAAGGCTCTTGATCACGAACGGCTATCACCCGATCTATGTGGATCTGACGAGGGCGGATCTGGATATACCCGTGGTAAAGGCCCTGATACCCGGGCTCGAGATGATAAGCGACTTCGACCAATTCTCCAGTCTGAGTCTCAGGCAGTTCGCTCATTCGGGATACTGCGACGGAATATAGTGAAAACTCCTCGCCTTTCCGGGCGGGGCTTGCGATGAGCAGGCCGATCGTACAACGAGCAAACAATATTTGAGCAATTCCAGAAAAGGGGTGAATCAAGATGTCAGAAAAACAATATCTCATTGATGTCCTGACTGTGCATGACTCCTGGCGGCTATTCAAGATATTAGCCGAATTTGTTGATGGCTTTGAAACGCTGTCCGACATCTATCCATGCGTTTCCATCTTTGGTTCTTCCCGGGTCCGCCCGGGCGATGAAGTTTATGAAAAGGCCGTCGTGATAGCCAAAAAATTGGCTGAAAACGGCTTCAACATCATGACCGGCGGCGGCCCCGGCATCATGGAGGCTGCCAACAAAGGGGCCAAGGAGGTGGGCGTCAAGTCTATTGGGACAAATATACATTTACCTCTGGAGCAAGAAAGCAATACTTACGCGGACATAAAGGTGGAGTTTAAGTATTTTTTTGTAAGAAAGGTCATGCTGGTAAAATATGCCCAGGCCTACGTGGGTATGCCGGGCGGCTTTGGAACGTTGGACGAGATTTTTGAAGCCATTACTCTCATTCAAACTAAACGTATCAAGCCCTTTCCGGTGATTCTCGTGGGGTCGGATTATTGGAATAATATGTGGGATTGGGTCCAAAGCACCATGCTGGAGCGCAAATTGATTTCTCCGAAAGATATGGACCTGGTCACCATACTCGATGACCCGGACGAGGTTGTAAAAGTGATCAGGCGGGCAGTGAGCGTTTAGCGAGTCTCTGGATGGACACTATCGACCGTCCAGGAGTTTAAACGCTTAGCGTTAGGAAGGGAGACCTTTGCATAACCTCTTTGAGCAGTCAAGGGGGATCTCTTTTTGAGATCAGGTCACTTAATATTGCCTGATAGCCTTCCCAACGGCACCATATTCAA
>JABXJX010000186.1 GCA_013375375.1 Desulfobacterales bacterium
CCCGATGTTCCTAATCTGCTCGGGCTGCCACATCAGCTTTTGGACGTCTGAGACGTGTTTATAGCGCCGCATATTGGTCCCCTTTTTTAAGCCGAGTTCAGTATTATTTTAATTCCTTTCGGTAAAAAGTAACCGTATTCCTTTTGGAAAGGGATAAATGCATGCCAGCGATTTTAACTTGAGGGTTCAACATGCGCCAAAAGGAGTTAAAGAAGGAGATATTGGAGCTAAAGGAAGGGAGAAATGCGGCCATTTTGGCCCATAATTATCAGAGGACAGATGTTCAGCTCATAGCTGATTATATCGGTGACTCCTTGGATTTAGCAAGGTATTCCGCAAAAGTCGATGCCGAGCTTATTCTATTAGCGGGTGTGAACTTCATGGCTGAGACGGCGACCATGCTCAACCCAAATAAAACCGTGTTAATTCCTGACCCTGCTGCAGAATGCCCGATGGCTGCTCAATTGTCCGCTCCTATGATTCGCGAAGCAAGAAAAAAACATCCGGATGCGGCAGTGGTGCTGTATGTCAACACGCTGGCCGAGGCAAAGGCTGAGGCGGACGTCACATGCACTTCGGCAAATGCGCCTCTAATAGTCGATGCGCTCGATGAAGAGAAGGTCCTATTTGGGCCGGATAAGAATCTAGCGTGGTTCGTGCAGCGTCGAACGGACAAGACTATCATCCCCCTCCCAGAGGATGGGTACTGTTATGTGCACAGGATGTTTACGCCCGCGGACATCGCCCTCCTTAAGGAGAAATATCCAGACGCTGAGGTTTTAGTTCATCCAGAGTGCGACCCGGAAGTCCAACAGCTCGCGGACCACATATGCAGCACAAGCCAAATGCTATTGCGAGCAAGGGCCTCGCCAGCGAAGCGATTCATAATTGGGACCGAGGTGGGTATGGTCGAAAGGCTGCGGCGCGAAAATCCGGGAAAGGAGTTCATACCGGCGCTCGAAACCGCTATATGTCAACAGATGAAAAAGCATACGCTTGAGAAGGTTTACCTATCCCTGCGTGATGGGAAGCATGTGGTG
>JABXJX010000187.1 GCA_013375375.1 Desulfobacterales bacterium
GTTCAATATCACTCCCCTTTAGCTTGAGAAGTTTCGACGGCCTTTGGTGAAGTATCATCGCTAACTCTGCTGCTTGGAATATCCAAGGATTCTGAATGTTCACGAAAAAACTTCGCTTCCCTCAGCTTCTCCTGAGTGTAGTCCACTATAGCCATGAAAACCTTGAGCGTTTCATCCCTATCATTCGGTGTAGGATTCGAGCTTTCCCTCACTACTTTATCGGCGACAGCAAACATTTTTTGGATGACTTCAAAAACTTCTGGCGCATACTCTAAAGGCAAGGTGCGGATCTTGTATTTCTTGCCCTCAATGGCCACCGTTTTCATCGCTACACCTTCTATGAAGTTGGATCTGGGTAGTCGGTCTTCTCGTTTATCAGCTCCACGGTGATCTCTGTCGCGGGAGTGCTGTCGTAGAACGCTTGAAAAGGTGCGTCTAAGACGATAAGTTCTCGACGGTCAATATGTGGCGCCGTGTCTCGCAGGTAAACGCATTTCGCCATGATGACGTTGAGCGTGTAGTTGTAGCCCGTCGCGCCAATAGCCGGTCCAGTTGTCAGCAGTTCCAGCTTAAACTCGGTTCCGGCCAAGAACCGGTCATATTCATCTGCGTCGTCAAAGAACAGGCTTAAGCGTCCGTCAACGAGCCGCTTGCCTGCCATAATCTTTGGGAAATATCGGCTTCCAAGCACGCCACGATCAAACGGTATTCGGTTGTTGATTCTTGCTTCTCCCTCTGCCACGATTGCCTTTGCTGTATCTGCGAACTCAACGGTTGCTTGGCTGAAAACAAACGGATCTAAGGCTGAGAATGTGGGGGATCCGATAGGGCCTTTTGCTTCTTCAGCTGCAAAGACTTCGGCAACCCCCCTGATCTCTGCTCCGTGGGCAAACCGCAACGCTAAGGAGTTCAGTAAGCAACCACCTAAAACTCGCTCATCTGTATCCGCTCCTATGCGTCCGGTGAAGCTTTTGATCGTGTCCGCGCTTTTGAAGGTGTGTTTGTAAGCTGATGTTTCTCCCTGCTGTG
>JABXJX010000058.1 GCA_013375375.1 Desulfobacterales bacterium
CTTCTCAATAACATAGTCTTTCCCTTTCTATCCTGCCTTTTTGATTTGGCTCACTTCTTCCTCGGATAACTCGTTGACGATGTAGCGGTTGTAAGAACCCTCTTTCTTGACAGAACCACCGGCCTCACCCTGCTCTAACTTGGTAACAGGATGATGAAGACCCCGAAGGTGAACAATAAGACTTTTAGGTATCTTCCTTGGCCTTCCGTTGACTAAATGGTACAGCTTGCCTTCAAAGGTGAATTGAAAATCAATACCGTCATTGAGTTCCCTATTTATAATTCTGCACCATACAAGAGGGTCGCCTTCCTTCTCGGCCTTTTCCTCCAGCCATTTCAGACACTTCGGACAGTTTATCTTGTCTTCCTCTGTAACGGCCTTTCCTTCTTTTGATTTACAGACCGCCTTTTCTCCATCAGAGAGATGGATGAAATCCTTCTTAGCCATCGTTATTATCCTTTATTAAAGTCAGGCTACGCGCCCGACAGATTTATCCGATATCGCCGATGTCCTCGCAGCGAATTTCTCTGTAGGCCTCGACATAGACAATCTTGTCGCTCTCCAGAAGCGTCCCGCCCAGAGTTATGCCTTTTCCCTTATTAGCAACGACGTTTTCCTCGCGGCAGGTCCATACAACACCATCGGTTTCGGTAACACTATCACCCGGAACGGTCGGCCAGGTCGGTTCACCTTCGGTATCGTTGGTAGTTCCTGTGGTCGTACATTCATAGACATATCCGTTGTGGGTCGTGGGCCGGACAATAGTACCGACTTTTGTTGTGCTTCTTCCGGTAGCCGATGTTGATTTGGCCCAATCCTTCACATCTGCCTTAACAAGTCCCTTGCCTGGTACAGGTGACTCGACAAGAACCTGCGGGACCTTAGAACCATCGTAGGCCGAAATACCCGTGGCTGCGGTTGCCATATAGGTTTCAGCACCACCGGCAGTATTTTTGATACCATACTCCCAGCTACCGGCAGCGGCCTCGGCACTATCTTCCATCATCTCGCCGAACCAGCGGTAGGTATCGGGATTGTCAGTTGACATGACGGTCACTTTGACCAGTTTCGGTATAAAGCCGAGGTCAAGATTATAGTCAGCCGCACCACCTTTTAATCTAATCAGAACAGGGTCGTGTGCCATTTTTTTTACTCCTTAATAAATTTTTTATTCTTTGCTTTCCAGATGTCTGTTAGTCTGCTCTCAGTGTCACTTTCAGGATGTGGATGTTGTTGTCGTTTAAGATTCGACAGACGTTCATGAACTTCCAGGCTGCCGTTTGCCTCTGGTCGGCAGGATCGCTTGAGCCGCCTGAACCCTTCGGATGGATAATCAAAGATGCGTTTGCTTTCTTGAGGTCAACAACACCATATCCGTGCTTGGCGATGACGGGGATGTAGTAGTATTCACCTGCCGATGCGGGAAAGGCCTCGGTCGCACTGCCCTGCTTGTGTGCAACGCTTGAGGCAAGACCTCTGACCTCTGATACGTTACCAATCTCAGCTTCCAGTATGCCACCCTGATGACCGTACTCAACAGGCTTGATAAAACCTTCACAGCGTCTAAAGTCCCTTTTCAACTGTGTGTGCATCATCGCCCAGAACGAAGACTCTACGCCTGCCGTACTGACTTTTACACTTGCGTTTATCTGCGGGGCCACTGGTGAGGCATCTACATTCTGCAGGGTGTTGGCGACAATCTCCAAATCATCTGCATTTAGATTGGTTGGCGCCGGGGTTCCTTTGCTCGCGGTTGTAGCTGAAGCCGATGTGACAAGGATGTTCCTTACAAGCTCGTCCTCGGTCCTGTGCATCTGGTCGTTAAGCTCACTGACAGCGATATTGAGGATTTTGTTCTCGCATGTGAACTCCAGGACATCGGTTATCATCACCCATCCGATGTACTGTGCAACTGTGGCGCTGATATCCTGTTTGGAAAGTCTGTCAGCGTCCGGTGTGATTCCTTCCGAGACCTCTGCCGTCCTCGTAGGTAACGCAGCCCATCTTCGCCACTTTGCCGTCTTTCCTTGTCCGCTCGGCAAATCATAACGGTCGGCAAAAAGGGCGTGAATCAACTTTGGTTTGTTTCTCACCAGCAGCAGCTTCTGAAAGTAGGCATTGACCGCCGGCGTTATTACACTTGTGCTTGTTATGTTATCTGCCATAGTTCATACCTTTAGAAATTGGCCCCGTTCTGGATAGCAAGCTCGACAAATTCAGCATCAGGCATCGCAACGTAGCGGTTTTCGCCGGTCAAGGCAGCACCGCCCTTTGTGTTCGAAGATGACTTGATTCGATTGGCGTTCTGGACGGCCTGGTCTATCGCTTGCTTCGCATCATCCTCTGTTGTCTGCTGTCCCTTGTTCTGCTTGTATAACTTGGCTATCGAATAGGCCGCCACCTGCGGTTGGTTTGATGTCTGAATGGTTGCTAACAGGGCCGGATTAGCTTTGAGAGCTGCACTTAACGCTTCACCGAACTGACCAGCTCTAATCTGTTCGGTCGTTCCAACTAAATCGGCGTAGTCTGGGTGCTCAATCATAAATCGCATCTGATTCAATTGCTCCCGGAGCGCACCCGTGCTGTGATTGATGATCGCTTTAAGTTGCCCCTGGTTTGCCATGTCCTCGGGGTCGTCCGGGTTCAGGCCGACGTGCTTGAATATATCAAACTGCTCGACCTCCTTCGGAGGCGGCGCGTTGGCCTTCAATAACTCGATGTTCTGCTCAAGCAGGGCCTTTGATTCCTTCTCGGCCTTCAGTTCGTTTGTCAACTCCTGAATCCGCTCCTGACCATCGCCTGACTGACCTTCGGCTTGCTGGTCCTGAGCTTCGGCTTGCTGAGATTCGGCTTGCTCATTGGCCTGTTGTTCTTGATTGTTCTCCATGACTAACTCCTTTCACGAAGTCCGGCTTCGACTCCATCGGGCCTGCGGCGAATAGGCCCTTTTTAACGCCAAGCCACGATTGTTATTTCGAGACCAAAAAAAGGGGGCCCGCTGGTAAACGAGCCCCCGTAATAGGCGCGATGATTACGGCATCCAGACGTTAGCTAAACGCCTGTGCCTAATTTTTTCTGGTCATTTTGTCTTTACTTTTTTTTCTTCCGTTTTTTTGGAGATTTAGCAGAGTCTTGGTCTTCATCTTTCTGCGACTCACTTCGCGTTGCCATCAATAAATCTGCAAGAAGTTTAATCATTTGCTTAACGCTAAGCTTCCGCCTGCCTACTGACCCTTCATCTATTTGTTTTTTTATCTCCTCTGCTTTCATAATGTCTCCTTTTGCTCATTTTGTCTTTTTTGTCTTTACTTCCCCTCTATGCATACCTTTTTTATCAAAGCATACACGACAATACTGTTTCTCTTTGAGGCCGAGCTTCTTTCCCGCCGGGGTGCCAGAGGTTATCGTTCTTACCCGGCCACCATTCTTAACGCATTGTTCAAATCCTTTGGGCATATCAGTTATAAAGTATCGGCAAATGCCGCGCTACTTTTATAAGGGATTCTTCAACTCCATCAAATTCCACACTGGGGTCTATCGGGGCGTCCTTGGGTAATACCCATAATTCCTTCAACTGGCCGGTCTTGTTGTCAACACGCCAGCACATAGTATTGAGCATCATCGGCGGTTTCTTTTCCCGGGGCGAAACGACTACCCTCATCTCTGTATCGTTGTTGTACCAGTCGGCTGTTGCAAGGATGAAATAAGGCTCCCTGCGGTGCTTGTTCTTCTCAATACAATCCCTTAAAGACTTTTCAAAGTTGTCCGTTATGTCCGGTAGTAATTCGCCTATCTGAATCTTTCTCATTATGCCACCAATTTCTTATCTTCCGGGTGTTTTCGTACCCCTTCTATAAATCCGAGCTTGGCAAGAATCATATTCCTCACAACCTTATTCGCCCAGTGTCTTACTGCGTGATGCCAGATACAGACACATTCTCCATTTTCGGGGTCTAACATATCTTCGGGGTTTGTACTCTTTGGTTTTTTGTGATGAGCGTGGAGAAGTGCCTTATCCCTTTCCCAGCAGCCCGGAACCTCGCAGGTATAATGGGCTCGCATCTTGACATCCTCGGCCCAGTCCATAAGCTGCATCTCTAATTCAACTCTGGTGGCAGCCCGATCCCTTGTTTTGTGTCTTGATATCGATTCCCAGCATTCACCAAACCTCCGAAGGACGTAGAAATATCCACAGTTCTCCCAAATCCTCACTTTAACTCTTGCCGGTGTTTTAGCTAACGGAAACATTTATCTTCTCGTCATTGACTCCTTGCGGCCAGCGGTCTCCAGTGCCGTCAGTCTATCCATCAGTCCAAACAGGCGGTTCCAGTCCATATCCTCAATCTCTTTGGCCATCTTAACCCGGGCCAATCCTGCATCCGCATGGTGCTCCTCTACGTTTGCCTTTCTCTCTTCGGCCCGGCCGAAGTCTGCGGCGATCTTGGCCTGCCTCATCTTATCGAGCAGAGCCTTCTCTTTCTGCTTCTCCTGTTCCATCGCCGCCTGTCTTTTCTCGGTCTGGTCAATCTCGGCCAGGATTTTACGCTTGAACTGCATTGGAGAGTTCTCAAAGATGAACCGCCAGCTCAAGGGCGCCCCCTGCCCCTTGGCCCATACCAACTCGGTGTAGAACATCTGCTGCTGCGTCTCCGTGAGAACCCCTTCCTGTGGAATACAATCGTAAGTGCTTAAATCCTCTGTATAAAAATTAGGCACTGGCTGCTCGTTTAATATCCTAAAGACTTTGGAAGGCGGGTAGTTCTTCTGGATGAGCTTGATGAGCTTGAATCCCAACTGTTTCTTGGAAAACCTCAGATTATCGAACAAATCCTGCAAGGCCACCAGGCCTGCTCCCTGCCGCAGCTTCATAAGGTATCCGGACATCTGGGCGTTTATCTCCTCTGTGCCGAACATCGAGTCGTTCACACAGGCGATATCGTTTATCAACGCTTGAAGGTCACGGTTCAACTGGAAAAGACCCTGCGGGATGTCCGCCATCTGGCGCTGCCTTGCCCTGTTTTCACTAAGAGCACCTTCTTTGAACCAGATACCTTTACCTTGCCCGGAGGCGTGGATATCTGCAGGGTCAACAAGCGCTCCTTCTTCAGCCTCATATCCCACCGAAACCTGAGAGTCTATGATATCGAGGATTTTGCTTATTCTCTTAGATACCTCTTTCTGTGGGTCCCTGGTGCGTCTTACTTCGCCCTGCAGCTTGACGGAGTAATCATCAAATTCTGGATACCAAAAGCCAGAAATGAGAACTTGGGGATATTCGTCTATTCCATTCGGGTCAGGCCCCTTGTGAACGCACCTGCCGTTGACATAGGCAGAGAACTCTACAGTCTCGATGTAATCTTCCCAGGAAACCAAGTCGAGTGGATAGCGATTGATGATTTCCTCGAGCTTCTCCTCAGACTGCTTCCAGATGAATTTCTGGCCTGTTCTGCGAAGTGCCAGGACCTTAACTTTCTTGTTCGTCCGCTCCCAGAACTCGTGATAATTGCACCTTTTGCCTTCGTCCCTTCCGCGTCCACGATAAGCTGAAAACGGCAGAAATCCACTTGTAGGCCCTTCGCTCTTGGCGTATTCCTCAATCATTTTGTCTTTGCCGGGTATAAGACTCTTGACGTCCTCGGTGAGCATCCCCTCCTCGTGGATTATCAGATAAGAGCAGTCTTTTAAGTCGCGGCGGGTGAAGTGCGGGTCCAAGAGGAATTTGTTGTATGGCTTTCGGGAGAACTGGATATTGCCCCACCTGTCAATATATGGTTCGACCAGATTCATACCTGTTATCAATGCGCCCATCTCGAAGGCATCGCTCAATATCTCATAGCCGTGATTGTTCTCCATCAAAGGCATTACAATACCATTTAGTTGGTCGGCCACTGTACTGTCCGAAGTTTCAGATGGTCCTATCTTCAAGACCAGGCGGTTGCGCCTCTCATATCCGGTGATGAGCTTGACTATTCGACAAGTGATATTGAAGTTTAAGACCTCGCGGTTCTGCTCCTTGAAATATGCCAGGTCCGCCTCTGTCCAGGGGTGCTTTAGAACATACTTAAAGTCCCTGTGGGCCTCGTCCATCCACGGATACCACAGGTCGTAGGCGTTGTTGAAGGCCTCGTTAAAGTCTTTTTCTTTGTCTTTGTAGTCCATAAAAAAAGCCCGGCGGACATTCAAAATTCATCTAATTTTTGTTGTCCTACCGGGCGATTTCCCTTGGTAAAGAAGTACGTCCGTCTAAATTCTTATTGTTGTATTACTTCCGAGACATAAAGTCCCGTGTTTTAATTCTCCATCGTGTACCTGAAATAAAACAGCCAGTTGTGAATGAGGATACATCTTCGCATAACGCCGCATGTTTTTGATGATTCTTTTTTCATCAGTAGTCGGCATTATATCAGAATCGTCTTTACAAGTCAAGGGTTTTTTTTCGCCTTTACTCATTTTGCTTTATCCTGGGCATCCTTGACCGCTTGAACCGCGCCGTTTATTTGCTTGCGGGCCTTTTCCATTCCTTTAACTTCGCGGCTTTCTACGTGCTTTCTGGGCGGTTTATATTGCATTGCCGCAAATGGCGGAGGTTGAATAGCGCCACCAAAAGGTCTCCCGAAAATGTCATATATCCCATAAGGATAACCAAGCTGGGCCGCTTGGCCACCTAATAGGCTTCCAAAAGCTCCAACACCAGTTATTTCGTCAAGTATTCCCATCAGTACGGTCTCCTGTGCCTGTCCCAGATTTCCTCTGCTTCTTCGGCTGTCATCTTATGACCACTCATCTTTTTTACCGCCTTACTTGCGTATCTTACCATATCAGCAGCGTGGTCCGTACCATCTTTTTCGGGTCCACCTGTAAATACAGGCTTGTCCTCGGTGCTCATCAGCTTGTTTTTCTTCTCGTGATAAGCCTCCATACATTCTACGAGCCGCTCACATTTTGTTTTGTGAAATCTGCACCTGTCGAGAAATTTCTTTGTTCGCTGGATGCCTTCGTTTACACTCCGCTCCTTCGGTAACGCTTTGGCGCTGAACTTAAATTGCCTCAGAGTATCAAGGGCTGTCTGGCCTGTAATTATCCTCGTCGCATTGCTGTCCATATCACAGGGTACGAAGATATCACCGTATCTGTAACCTTCTGAATCTTTGAGTTCATCAAATATCGTAACGTAGTTTTCTATACTCAAGCCTGAATCCTCATAATAGTTTATGAAGTTCACGTTGTCCTCAATTACCTGAACGAAACCGACCGCAGTTGTATATCCGAAGTCAATTACTATATATACGGGATAGTTCGGATTATGGTCCAAATCTTCTTTTATGCGGCCTTTCTTTCTTAACTCGTTCATCTTTTTTTCATAGTACGCACCCTCCGCGCCCTTCTCTGATATACCACCCATAACACGGACTCGGTACTGGTCTGAGTCCTTGCCGTACTTCAAGCGGATCCGCCGCTCATACTTCCTTCCGTAAACACCTGGGATGATGTCTCGACCTGACTTGAAGTTCGGAGTGTCCGTAACTGATATCCTTATGTGATTCCAGGATGGGTCTCTTAGCGCCGCCGGGAAGTCTCCAAATTTGCTCGTTGCATTACCAATGGCCAAGACCCTCTTAAATGGCGCCCCTATGTGTTCAATCGCCCTCCATATCTCCGGCAAAATACCCGCCGCCTCGTCAAGGACAATTAGCATATACTTGTTATGAAAACCCTGTATTTTCGTTGCTTCACCCGTTACAGTGTCCGGCCTCGTTGAAATACCAATAGCAAACCACTTTACCCCTGTTTCCGGCTGCATATCAAGCATGGTTGTTGTCGGCTTGCCGCCGAGAGGAATGCGCGCTTTTGAATGTGCCTCCCGAATTTCCCGCCATAACTCATTTTTAACCTGGTTGCCTGTGGGCGCAGTTGTTATTACGGTTGAAGGATAATAACAATTGAGAAAAGTAAGGGCAAGCCGGCCAGCATTGTAAGTCTTTGAAACTCCGTGCCCAGCTCCTACCGCCGTCCTCTCGTTGTCCCGGACAGAATTATTGACCTCTCTCATCTTTGACCAGAGATATTCAGACTTAACGTCAAGGGCGTGCGTCATATACCAGGAGTAGTCCCTGCGTCCTCTTTCTGCCAGTTTCTTCGCTTCTGCCTTTACTGAATCACTAATCATCTTTCATCGCTTCGTGCAGAGCCTTCGCAAAAGTACCCCTGCCTTCCACAACATCCGTAAGCAATCCGAACAATTTTGCCTTGCCTGTTACCGCGGCCACACCACCTTTGACGTCCTCCTTTTTTAACGCGAGCTTCCTAAATTCCTCATACTCACTTTCGGCCTTCTCGCGGTTGTATGCGGTGGCTTCTCGTCTGCTTTCAATCAGTTCAGATACCTTTTTCTGAACATATACATTTGTTAACATCAAACGGTAAGCTGAAACTCGAGCTGATGATGGTTTGCACTTGTATCCTGCACGTAAATATGCGGGTCCCATCTTGAAATCAACGACCAACTCCTCCGCAAATCTGTCCCACCGTAACCTCTCTGATATTTGACGCTTTGTCAGCTTTTTCATTTCCCCTATTATATCGTAAATTCAATGGGATTTCAATATAAAAACCCGCCCCTGCCTACTACATCTTAACAGGGCGGATTTCTGCCTCTCGGACTAATTTTTTCAATTCATTCGCATCACCTCACTTTCTTAGGGATATTGTTTCAGATAATAAGTTTGTTATTTTTGCACTTTGGACACTTAATAATCAAATCTCCAATGTTTCGGCCTGGATGACTTTTGAATATAATTATAGCTTCATTTCCACAAACTCTGCATTTGCATTCAAATCCACGCCCGAAACGCAACCTAAAAGAAGAACGAGAAACTATTTTTGTCTCCTTAAGCTCTTTGATTCGCTCCTCAGTTGCTTGCCAATCTTCTTCGGCGGCTTCGGCTCGCTTAGTTATTGCCTCCTTTTCGGCCTCAAGCTCTTTGATTCGCTGGTACTGCGCCTTGAAACGTTTTTCCAAATCATTGTATTTTTTCACAGGCACGTAATCTATTGAGAGGTTAATACTTTCGACCATATCATTCTCCTTTTACCATAGAGTAAGTTGTTAAACTTTTGCACCTTTTTTCTTGTGGTCATCGCACATCCAGTAGATTAAACCAGTGTCATCGTGGTCATAAGTTGTTCCCATTTTCATACATCCTGTCCGGTGGCATTTTTTGGGTTTTGAAAATAACGTCTTTTCTTCTCTTCTCTTCTCTTCTCTGTTATAGCAAGACCGTACCATTTTGCTATCATAAGGTACAAGCCAACCTCCATCTATCAGAGGTTGCAAGCTGACCTGACCATAAATAGGCAATTTCTTGGTAAGTTTAGCTTCATCATTGGGGAGTTTGTTTCCGCGTCTGGCCGCCAAAAGCCATAGCAGAACAAGATGGAGCTTGCTATTATCGGGCAATGACTCAAAATCATCATCATCTAAAAGGACTGTATATAGTTTTATCCAACTGGGATTTCGGTCTTTGTAATGCTGGAGCTTGTCCCAGTTCTTAACACTTAGATATTCCATTGTGCATCCCTGCACGTTTTTAGGATTCTTCTTTGACCTTGATTAGCTCATCTCGCGGGGTCACGGTGACTAAAACACCATCACTCTTGAATTTGATTTGACCGTCAATGGGCTGGAGGTCGGCGGCCTTTACTAATCTGAGAACTTCCTGCTTTTGTTCAACTTCCTGTTCTAAGGCTTTCTTACGAACACCTTGGCATTTTTTGTAACGCCGCGCAGCCGCCACAATTTCCTTAGCGTTTTCTGGTTGGACATCTATCAAGTCCATTTGCTCGGCTTTCTCGACTTCCTCTTGCATTTTACTTTTCTTTGTCATAATGAGTCCTTTCTATTGAGACCAGATTTTCCTTGCCCATTTCTTTACAATGCGAACCCAGCCAAGACGGGTTACTTCATCTTCTATTTTCAAAGAATATATTCGCCCGTTGTAAGCGAGCTTGGCTATTGCCATAAATTTGTATCCTGTTGTTTTGGGCTGATAATAGAGCTTAATTAAACCATTTGAGGTGTGAATAATCCCGTTGTAATATCCGTGCCTACTATTGTAATCCCAATTTGTCCATTCGCTTCCTATCGCAAAATCATCTTCTTCTGTCCTAATCTTTGCCATAATTATTCTCCTTAAATAGAGCCATAAGCCATAGGCTTACAAGTCTGGCCTGCTCTCTAACTGAACAATGCCATTTTGCTTTTTTCTTCTTCACTCCGCTTTCTGCTTAATTCTACTTGGCTTTCACGAATATCTATGCCTATCCAACGGCGGCCGAATCTTTCAGCGACCGCGGCCGTTGTTCCTGAACCTATGAATGGGTCAAGTGTTACGCCATCAATAGGACAAAATGACCTGATAATAAATTCTGCTAAGCTCTCTGCGAATGGAGCTTCGTTTTCAAACGACAAACGACTATCATTGTTGCCACCGACTCTGCATTTTATAATGTTCCCTGGATTAGCAATTTTGGGGTTTTGATAAGCTACTGTATGTCCTTTTAATCCGCTTCGCCTTTCTGATTCACTTGCGTTTTTTCTTCGACCATCTTTATCGCGGTATGACATTTCGCCACACTCTTTCCATTTACAGGGTTCTCCCATTGCCAGATTGTCCGACCAAGGCAATTTTCCCTTTGTAGCACAAACAATAAATTCGTAATCATTCCTCAGCCAATCAGGACCGCCAGAACCAGGTATTCCGATTCTATAATACGCTGGGGGTTTGCGAAGATATACTCCTGCCCGATGCAAGTCTGCCATCAGTAGAGCTGGCGTTGCTGACCAGCGATACTTTTTAGTTTTTCCCTCTACTACCCAGGCAACAAGACCTTTGCATACTCGAATACACTCAACAAATCTCACAAAAGCCCAGTCAACCCATTCTTGGCCTTTCAGGTTAAAATCAATTCCGTAAGTCCGGGCATCCTCGTAAGGTGGGCTACACAGCACCAAATCCACACAGTTATCCGGCCAGTCTTTTAAGACCTCAAGACAGTCGCCGCATATTATAGTGTTTTCAGGTGGCATCAAAACAATCCTATCAATTCCCTAAAAGCCTTTTCCGCCTGCTGCGGGACAACGCCATTGCCCAAGAGCCTAAGCTGGTCTGTTCTTTTGGTAATCCCATAAGTTGATTTACCCATAAGGGGTTCAATTCCATAGCAATCAAGAGCATAGGCCAAGTCTTTAGCCTGTTTTCTTGTAAGCGCCGTCTTATACTTTTCAACGTACCCTTTGAGAAATTTACAGTCTGTTTTTGACATAACAACCCTCGGTTCTTCCCATTCGTACTGGGGCTGTCCTGGGCGAGCAGGCCAACGGCATCCGGCAATAAATCCCCCCTCATCTTCCCATCCTTGCGCTTCAATGTTTTGTATTGCCCCTTGTAATCCCTTTTGCTCGGACTCGGCCAAACTGCACTCTGTAAGTCTATCCCGCCCGATTCCGGTCGGTGTTTCTTTGATAGTTCCTTGCCCCTGTTCGGGATGTTCGGTGTCGGCCAGGTCACTTGGTCTCTGAGTTTGTAATGACCTGCGCAACCGCTGCGAAGTTCCATCTGTCCACCCTCCCCGTCCGTATGCTCTGGACTTCGCCAAGATAAATAATCTTTCCCGTTTGTGTGGCGCGCCGATGTCTGGCTCATCCGCTCTAACAAGTCTTGCCTCAACTTTGTAACCCATATTTCGTAGGCTTCTATAAACTGTGGGGAATCCAAGGCTAAGGTGTCCACTGACGTTTTCTCCGAAGAACCAAAGAGGCTCAACTGTCTCAATGATTCTCTCAATATGCGGCCAAAGCCATCGAGGGTCTGCTTTGCCCTTTCTTTTGCTGGCACACGACTCACCCTGGCAGGGATAACCCGCAGTGATGATGTGTACCCTCTTGCGAAAAGGTCGGCCATCGAAGGTCTTAATATCCGTCCAGACAGGAGCGACATCCAAGAAACCCGTTTCAATCTTTGCGACCAGGTTCGCGCAAGCGAAGGCTTCGACCTCCACGTAAGCGACCGTGCGCAGATTTCGGATAACTCGCCGAAGTCCCAGTTCGATTCCAGCGTATCCCGTAAACAGGCTGAGACATCTAAATTCTTTGGGATTATCCACATATTGCTCCGCAGATTATAGTGTTTTCAGGAATCACGGATTGGCCTCATAAGTCTGCCGGTTTATGTTTTGGCCATTCATCCATAAGTAATGCCCAATTTTCAGCCATTGTTGCAATAGCTTCGTCACCGCCTTTTGAC
>JABXJX010000188.1 GCA_013375375.1 Desulfobacterales bacterium
ATTGAATTTTCTTTGGCCTCTGGAGCTTAGTCGACCAGTATCAGCCCGTAATAATTGGGACACTGACGCCGTGTTCGAATAACCTCTATAGGAAAACCTACCTTTCTCACTGTAGAGAAAACATCAATCCCGCACGCTTCCATTGACGGCCGCGCCCGTTCAGGATATTGACATTGTCTTTCTTCCACAGGGCACTCCTTACAAAAATAGCACGGGCCAGCACCAAGGCCGAAAGCTTTCCAGGCACCCAGAAGAAAAATTCTTCGCTCAAGCTCAGCAACTATCGCTTTTACGTCTGCTTCCGTATCAAAGTGTATCAGCACTGCTCGACGATAAGCGTCCAGGACCTTACGCATCTCTGCCGGTGTCGGTGTAAAGGGAGGGCAAACCAGGCACCGGCCGTAGCATCCGCATCCAAACTGGCACCTTAAACGCACCCAGGCTGCAGTCTCTACCTCCGACGGAGAGACTATGCGCGCATCTATCACCCCGGATTTCTGCCTTACGGCCTGACACAATTCCTCGTCAGACAACTTCGCTCTTTTTTCTGAAACTTTAGTTCTACGCCTCACTCAGAACCTCATTCCCGCGGGACCGGGAATCCATTTTGCTTGCCCCGTACCAAATAGGCTCTTACCGCCGTGTCCCGCACGAATTGAGTACGAACTCACGTCTAATTAGTGCGGGGTCATTCCTTGGAGTTTATCCCCAAGAACTACTCCCTTGACTTACTACAGGAGACCAGGAATGCTTTATCCTCCATCGCTTGCTCTTATCATAGTCGAATAGGAGACATCTGCGTTACGACTAAGTGTCATGTTCCAACGCTAAGAAAGAATACAATTAGGACACAGATACGACAAATCGCCAAAGCTGTCCACAGGCGGTGCTACACGCACTTTAGCAAACGGTGTTTTCGTCCCACATTCTGTACACTCTATTTCCATCTCCGGCAGATTCAGATTCATGCCGATACCAGCAGGCAGGATAGCCTCGGTCCCGGCAACTCTTC
>JABXJX010000059.1 GCA_013375375.1 Desulfobacterales bacterium
ACAAGCAGGACGAGATTTGACCTGACTCAAAAAAAGATCCCCCTTGGCTGCCAATGCACTATTTAGCGAGCAAGTCCGCCTCAGGCGGATCAAAAAGTTCATACAAAAGAGTGAAAAGGAGTTATGCAAAGGTCTCTTATCATTGTCGCATAGCGACTGACAGGCCACGAAGGCAAAGACAACAGCATAGTTTGAAATTTTTGTACGCGCATGCTAAAAAAATCTTAAAGGTGATTTATCATGAGCACACATTTGGAAGAAGACCATCGTCCATGGGGCTATTACCAGGTACTTGCCGATGAGCAAGACCACAAGGTCAAACGGATCGTTGTTTATCCCGGCAAGCGGCTGAGTCTCCAGCGGCATCGCCGCCGTGCCGAGCATTGGTATGTTCTGAACGGAGAAGCAATTGTGACCCGGGATGATGAGGAAATACGACTCAAAGGTGGTCAATCGGCTGACATTCCGCAGGGCGCAGCCCACCGCATCATGAACCCCGGGGCCAAGGATATGGCCTTTATTGAGGTGCAGACCGGTGACTATTTTGGGGAAGATGACATTGAACGGCTGGAGGATGATTTCGGACGGAAATAGTTTTATGTTAAAACTTAACACTCTTACAGATGTAAAAAATGATGTTTTAAAAAGGTAACAGGAATTTTCAACATGACAGAAGAAAAACTGGATTTGGTTATAGTTATCATGGCTGGAGGGGCCGGCACAAGATTCTGGCCGTTGAGCACGGAAGAAAAAGCAAAGCAGTTTCTTGACCTGTTCGGGGACCGAACTTTGCTGCAACAGAGCTTTGATCGCATTTCGAATCTGGTACCGCCTGATCGGGTACTGGTTTTAACTAATGAGGCATTTGTCTCAACCGTATCCGAGCAGCTTCCCCAGATTCCGGCTAAAAATATTATCGGGGAGCCTATGAGGCGAGATACCGCTGCTGCCGTGGGCCTTGCCGCTGTGCTATGCCGCAAACGTTTCGGCAACCCGGTCATAGCAACACTGACTGCAGATCACTTGATCAAACCTGTTCCCATGTTCCAGAAGACCCTCCTATCAGCGGTCCGTAAGGCAGCCAATAACAACGCCCTCTATACCTTCGGAATTGAGCCGACCCATCCGGCTATTGGTTATGGGTATCTGGAGCGCGGCGTGCAAGTCGTTGATGATGAAGGGATTGAACACTTCCGTCTTCTGCGCTTCAAGGAGAAACCAGACCCGGAAACAGCCCGCCAATACGTTGAGTCGAGCAGATTTTACTGGAACTCCGGAATGTTTGTATGGACCGCAGATGCTATCTTGAAAGAGATGGAGATACACCTGCCAAAGCATGCCAAAGCCCTTTCCAGTGCGGCCGCCTTTGATCAGACGCCGGAGTGGGATCAAACCCTCAAGGAGGCATTCGAGCCGCTTCATCCTGTATCGATCGACTTCGGCGTGATGGAGAAAGCGCAAAACGTTTGTTGCGTGGCATCCAAGTTTTCCTGGAATGATGTAGGCGGCTGGCCGGCAATGAGAAGCTACCTCCACGAGGGTGAAGCGGGAAACTGTTGTAGGGGCAACGTTATGACGCTGGATGCAACAGATAACCTGGTTTTCTGCAAAGATCCAATGGAGACCATGGTTTTGATCGGTGTTAAAGACCTCATAATCGCGCGAGCAGGATCAAAGACCCTGATTATTCACAAGGATCGTACTGAGGACCTAAAAGAGGTTGTTCAGGCTATGGAGAATAAATGAATGACCCCGCCGCAAGCGGGCGGGGTATTGAAAAACACTAATAAACAACATCGCCGGGCCATACCGATAATGCATGTTGCCGACACGCAACTGCCGGAAGATACTTGACATATTCACTGTGGGTCTGATAGTCTTATTAAGAAGCTTTATTTTCCTGCGCACTGTGCAGGGTACAGGCGCCTTTTGTGGTTTAGGTTATTCATCAGAATCTGGAGGTATTATTGGGCGGCACCTGGTCGAGTGAGATACTTCTCCTGACACTCCTGATTGTCCTGCTCGTCTGTTCAGGTTGGTTCTCCGGAACGGAGACGGCCCTTTTTTCCTTGAACCGCATTGAGCGCCGCCGTCTTAAGCAGGACAAATCAATCCGCTCACAGCTCATTACAAGGGCGTTGCAAAGGCCTCGTGAGTTGCTTTCAACGATCCTCTTTGGGAATACGCTGGTCAATGTAGGCACATCGGTAACAGCAACGCTTCTCTTCCAGAGACTCCTCCGCGAACACAGCCTCACGGCAGCCATCATCGCGGACACGCTCCTGGTACTTTTCATCGGCGAGATCATCCCCAAAACGATCGCTGTAAACCAGGCGATGCCCCTGTCGCAAGCAGCTATTAAGCCGCTCCACTTCTTCGCAAAGCTCTCCGGCCCGGTAGTCGGCATATTTGACCGTTTGGCCTGCGGAATTTTGCGGGGACTCAAAGTCCCGGAAGAAGCGAGTAGGGGCCTCAACGCATCGGAGATTGAGGTACTGTTTGAGGAAGCCGGCCGGAAGGAGACGATCACAGCAGAAGAGCGTCGCATCGCACGAAATATTATACGCTTCTCGGAGACCACTGCCGAGGAGATCATGACGCCTCGCGTAGATGTCGCTGCTGCTCCTTTGGACGTCTCAAGAGAGGAGTTGGAACAGCTCATGATCAAAGCCCGCCATTCCCGGATCCCGATCTACGAGGATAGCATTGATCACATCGTCGGGTTTGTAAGTACCAAGGAATTTTTTCTCAACCCCGGCCGCGAGATCCGAGAATTTCTCAAGCCGATCGGCATCTTTCCGGAAGGCGCAAGGGTTCATCGGGTTTTTCGTTACATGCAAAGGAATCTTCTCAATATGGCAGCGATCGTGAACGAGTACGGCGTGACCTCAGGGATTGTGACTATGGAGGATCTCGTCGAGGAAATCGTAGGCGAAATCTATGACGAGTATGAAAAGGCTGAGGAGCTCATTCGGCCGGCCGGTCCGGATGAGTGGCTCGTGCTCTGCCGTGCTCCTATCGAAAAAGTCAACGAGGCTTGCAGTCTCAATCTTCCCGAGGGCGAATCCATAACTCTGAATGGATATCTCTGTGACGAGTTCGGGGAGATCCCTGCCCCGGGACGAACCATTGAGCGAAATGGTGCGCTTTTTAATATAACAGAGTCTAAGCGGAGACGAATCGTGAGTTGCAGGATCAAACGCCTTAAGGAGGAGGCAGGGAATGACACTTGAGCTTATAATGCTGTTTTTCTGCATTCTGGGCTCTGGTTTTTCCTCAGGCTCTGAGACCGCTCTTGTGTCGGCGAGCCAGACACGCCTCCAGCATATGGCTGCTGAAGGTCTGAGGGGGGCAAGGTTGGCACTCGAAATCCTCAACCAAAGGGAGCGGATCCTGGCGGTCACGCTCATCATGACAAACGTCTTTAATATCGCAGGCGGAGCAATTGCTACGGTCAGTTTTCAGCGTTGGGCAGGCTCCATGGGAGCCATCGCGGCCATTGTGATCATGACGTGTGTGCTGCTGCTGATCAGCGAGATAATTCCAAAAGCCTATTTCCGACACCATGCCGACGGAATGCTGGTCAAGGTGGCGGCGACCTGGAGGATACTGTCGTGGATCTTGGTGCCAATCACCTTTCCTGTACAAGTTTTCACCAACTCTGTCTTTCGCCTTTTCCGTAGCCGTCCCAAGAGCCTCTACACGACTCGTGAAGAGATTAAGCTTGTCCTTGAGGAATCGGTTGAAAAGGGCGGGCTTGGGCGACACGAGCAGGAGATGCTGGAATCCGCGTTAGACTATGCGACCACGGTTGTTCGCGAGGTAATGGTCCCCATATCGGAAGTTGCACTACTCCCGGAGACCGCGCGGACCGAGGAACTGATTGCGTTTGCGCGTGAGAGGGGACATACGCGTATACCGGTCTACAGGGAACGGGTCGATCAGATCGTGGGGCTGATAAATGTGTTCGACGTACTATACGATAAACAGAGAAAGACTTTCATCCGGCCTTACATGCGACCGTCCCGCTTGGTCCCGGACACGAAACAGATAGACGAGCTCTTTCTCGAGATGCAACGGGCACGCGAGAGTCTGGCTGTTGCAGTAAACGAGTTCGGGGCATGCATCGGGGTTGTAACGCTGGAGGACATCATCGAGGAGATCTTCGGTGAGCTTTCCGACGAGCACGAAGATTTCACTCCGGAGATCCAGAAGAAAGGTCAGGGGCGTTTTCGAGTAAGCGCCAGAACCGATATAGACGACTTCAATGACGAGACCGGACTTGCTATTCCCAAGATGGGGTTTGAGACGGTTGGCGGATATGTCCTCCATCGTCTCGGCCGGATTCCGCGGAAAGGGGAAACCTTCGCCGATGGGGACATCACCGTCCACGTTGTTGAGGCGGATCGCTACGGGGTCAAGATGGTGGAGCTGATCCGGAAGGAACCTGAAAATTCCCCGAAAGAGGAGGCTGATGTCTAAAGCCAGAATTTACTAACGAGAAAGTTTTCTACCCGACATTGGTTTGGGCTCATGACGTCTTTTCTTTCGTTCCGAGTCTCCCGGGCTGGTGTTTTTTGCAACTTATCTGCTGGGGAGCTTTACCCCCTCCGCATTCTCCCGCAAGCGGGAGCTGCGGTCTCCCCCACAGATAAATCACAAAAACACGGCGCCCTCCCGCCAGTCACTCCAGAAAAGATATCATGACCCCATATCTACGATGTCGGGTAGTTGATGTACTTTATAGTACAATTTCTACCGAAAAGAATTATGGGAAAATACATAAAGAAAAAATACCACCGGGTCACAGAGGTCACAGACAGCGAGCGCATTGAAATGGTGAAACAAATCTTTGCGACCGTTCCCGCAAAGTACGATTTCCTGAACCATTTCCTGAGCCTGCGACGGGATATAGCCTGGCGCGGTTTCTCCATAAAGAAGATGCGTTTCTTTAATACTTACAGGATGCTGGATGTAGCCACAGGTACGGCGGACTTGGCTATCGGTGTTGCACGGAAATATTCGCGCACGCGGATAACAGGGATAGACTTTGTGCGGGAGATGATCGATCTTGGCCAAATAAAGACCGGGATGAAACATCTGTCAGACAGAATACAGATACTGCGCGGCGATGCTTTATACTTGCCGTTTTCCGACAGTTGTTTTGATGTGGCCGCAATCGCCTTTGGCATACGGAATATCCCGAATAAAATCGGTGCGATCAAAGAGATGACCCGGGTCGTTGTCCCCGGCGGTCAGGTAATGATCCTGGAGATGACATTTCCCCGAAACGGCCCCTTTCAAAAGCTTTATCATGTTTACCTGAACCGAATATTGCCCCGCCTGGCGCGGGTCTTTTCTTCTAACCCAGAAGCTTATTATTATTTAGGGGATTCGATCATGAATTTCCCCACCCCGGATATCCTGGCCGGATTGATGGAGAAGGCCGGGCTTAAGAAAGTGGAACAATATTCCCTCACCCTGGGAATCACCCATCTCCATATAGGCGTGAAGCCCGAGGTTCAATAGCAAGGAAAAGTCATGAGCCTTGACAAAGATGCATTGGGAAGAATAGGACCTAACACGATAGTCGATTTGCGGGTCCAAGAGGCAGACGATCTTGACGGCAAGGATGATCTCCGAAGAACCAGGGTCCTGGATATAACCGACTCTTTTGTTATCTTGGAACAGCCGGATCAAAGGATCAACCCTAAGAGGGTGGGCAGCAGCATGGGAGTTACTTATGTTACAAAAGACCAGGATGGCAATCTTGTCAGGCAAGTACTTGAAGCTACACTGGCAAAAATCGGCGACTTCAAGCTAAAGGACGGCCCCACGGAAGCTCTTTTCTTTGATTATCCTTCCGAGGCCTATTCCACAAATGTGCGCCGACATTTCCGAGTTGAGATCCCCCCGCATGAAGATGCCTTTTTGACGATAACGGATTTAGACGGACGACCCATCGGCAGTGAAAAACGTTACAGAATAATGGACTTGAGCCTTCAGGGGCTAAAGTTTCTGTGCAAGAAAAGCGTAAAGGCGGCTGACGGCGTCACCATCGACCCTGTCAGCCGCCTTTCAACAAATGATGAGATCCTCACCAAGGTTTTTATTGATAAACGGGAAGTCTTATGGACAAGATCAATAGTCAGAATCAAGCTGCCTCCCAAAAGTCGAGAAAGCAATGCGTTTTTTTTCGGCATTGAATTTTCACAAGTAGTTACCACCAGCGGCCTAGACAAAAAAATACAGTTTCATGAATATACGGACAAAGAACAGCGCTGTATAATACCGTATATTACCAAATTACAAAGGGAAGCGCTCAGGAAAGAAAGAGGATGAACCGATTTTCGTCACGAGAGGATATCCAGCAGGTCTCCCGTCATTTCTTCTTCGGTACGTATTACATTAAGATTTGCCTGAAAAGCCCTTTTTATCAAAATCAACCTCACAGACTCTTTTGCGATATCCACATTCGATTCCTCTAATGCATTGGGTACAATATTCCCCAATCCGTTTGTCCCCGGCCGACCGACAATGGCATCGCCTGACTCGCTGGTTTTTGCGTACAGGTTGCCCCCTATTTTGTTAAGCCCTTGTGGATTATTAAATCTGGCAATCGCCACCTGAAACAGATGCAAGGTTTGACCATTTGAATAGGTGCCGCCAATCACCCCGTCCGTACTTACGGTGACCGATTGGAGATCGCCTGCGCCATATCCGTCCGCAGAGTAATAAACAGTATTTGACCGGGCGGAATGCTGTGTAGACGAAAGCGAGTCATTAACCCATGAGGAACCATTATAAGAAGCACCGAAATCGAGCTGAATCGACATTTGAGAGGAACCGTCCGCCGTGCCTAAAAAATCCGGATGATAAGTAAAATGGCCATTTATAAGATCCGTAGAAACATTTTGCGCGATCCAATTGCCGGTCCCGTCATTAATTTCCATAGTAATATCTGAAACAGTACCTGAATCGTCAAAGACTAAAGTCCCTCGGGCCAACAATCCAAGGTTGTCACCTGCAGCACCCACTCTTTTGTCCTCGGCCGGATCTGCCGTGACAACATATTCCCACGTAGAAGCAGAATCTCCCTTGTCAAAATAGAGTGTAATGTCATGTGTGCTGCCGACACCATCATATACTTTTATTGATGTGCGGTATTCGTATGCATTGTCGGAAATATACCTGCCATCGGGATCGTCTCCATCCCATGCAATTGCCAGGGCATTTGTTCCGGCTGATTTGTCATCTGCATCTGAATTCAGGTTAATAATAGTTTTCACGTGGGTCGTCTCTTCCGGAGGCGAGGTAAATGATGTCAGGGTCACATCCCGAGTTGCTCCTTGTACTTCACCGGTAACCGGATCGAGCTCCCATCCCTGGACGACATGCCCGGAAGTAGTCACAAACCGACCGTTTTTATCAAAATGGAACCCTCCGTCCCTTGTATAGTAGTCACCCCCGCTACTGTCCTTGCCTATAAAAAATCCAGTACCTCCCACGGCCATGTCAGTGGCAGAGGATGTAGATTCAAATGATCCCGAAGAATAATCCTGCGAAATCCCCCCCAAGGTTGTACCTAGTCCTACTTGTGACGTCCCGGTAGAGGCGGATACATCTTGGAGGCTCGCACTACTCGCCTTGAATCCCTGAGTCTGGACGTTGGCCGTGTTGTTGGCAGAAACATCCAGCTTTTTTACTAAGGCCTTTATCGCTGATATTGCAGGTCCAATACCGTATATCATCTTTATCTCCCTTGTTTCCTGATTCCCCCAGGCAAGAAGCCTTCTCCTGTTTCCAGCCCTTATTACATACTGCCGGGCAATACATTGAAATTTAGCCCAAAGGGATATTGGACAAATAGTGGTAATGCTACGGATTATAGCTAAAATTTTCGCACTTCATCTTTAATACTTATCGGATCTATATTAAAAAAAGTTTAATCCGTTTGACCAGGGGGGTTTGTTAGTAATAATTTGATTTTAATATAAATTTGGACTGTTAGAGGAGGTCGATATGCCGGGGATTGCGTAATATAAAAAAGCGTTTAAACGATCGTTTTCGTTTAAACGCCCAACAGTGACCGGCCTGCTCCCCGCAAGCCCCGCCCGGAAGGGCGGGGTCAAGGGGAGCTATACAAAAATGTCTATCTACCTTACCGGGAAGCCCCGCCCGGAAGGGCGGGGAGGCTTCACATGGCTGGCGTCCCCAACCGGATTTGAACCGGTGCTGCCGGCGTGAAAGGCCGGTGTCCTGGACCTGACTAGACGATGGGGACCCTGGTGGGCCGTGCGCGACTCGAACGCGCGACTCTCTGCTTAAAAGGCAGATACTCTACCAACTGAGTTAACGGCCCCTGTAAACTATAAATTGCTAACACCATATTATTTGGGTGTCAAGGAGAAAGGCGGCCGGAAGACCGCCTCTATTCCCGTTGAACTTGACCGTTGTTGAAGTTGACAAACCACACACAGTATGGTTTATAAAGAATCTCTGGTCGGCCTCGAAAACCTTAGAATAAGGAGCTTAGGTATGGGACACGGTGTTTTGGAAGTTAACGACAACAGCTTTGAATCAAAGATATTAAAGGCCGGTAAACCGGCCTTGGTCGATTTCTGGGCGCCCTGGTGCGGCCCCTGCAAGGCTATCGCTCCTGCTATGGAGGAATTGGAAGAGACATACGGCGACAGGATCGTTTTTGCCAGATGCAATGTAGACAACAGCCCAAATACCCCAACGCAATACAGTATCCGGGCCATTCCTACCCTCATCCTGTTCCAAGACGGCAAGGTGGTTGACCAACTCGTTGGCGCTGTGCCAAAATCCCACCTCGAAGAATTTGTGAATAAGATACTTTAAAATGCCTGAAAATCTATACGATGTTGCCATAATCGGACGCGGCCCCGCCGGACTTCAGGCAGCCATCCATGCTGCCGGCAAGAAGGCAAAGGTTATCGTCTTTGGAAAGTTACGCAACAGCAGTCTTTACAAGGCCCACATAGCCAATTTTTGTTGCTATGAAAAGCCCATTTTGGGAAAGAAGATGCTTGAGGCCGGCAGAAAGCAGGCCGAAGAATTTGACGCAGTGTTCCTGGAAGAGGATATAATCGAAACGAAAAATGAAAATAATCTTTTTAGTTTCGTTACAGAAAGCGGAGAAATCTTTACCTCCAAGGCCCTTATCCTCTCTATGGGTGTTTCCAGAAAAAAGCTCCGGGTAAAAGGAGAAAAGGAGCTTACGGGTCGCGGTGTGAGCTATTGTGTAGATTGCGATGCCAACTTTTACAAAGGAATGGATGTGGCGGTAGTGGGCAACGAAAGTGCAGCCGCAACCGGCGCCATGACACTCTTGTCCTATGCCAAAAACGTGTGCCTGGTCTGCCAAAAGCTCGTGATCACCGACAAGCTTTACGACCGACTGAAAGAAAGCCGGGTCAAGGTCATGGAAGACACCTGGGTTAAGGAAGTTATTGGAACAAACGAGGTGGAAGGAGTATTGCTGACGAACAATGAAACCCTGAAAGTGAATGGAATCTTTATTGAACTGGGGGCAAAAGGTGCTATGGAACTGGCAGCCAGCCTTGGGGCCCTCTTTGATCCGGAAGCCGTTAGTTTTATAGTAACCAACAAGAAACAGGAAACCAATATCCCCGGACTGTATGCGGCCGGAGATATTACCGGCCCGCCCTGGCAAATAGCCAAAGCGGTAGGGGAAGGGTGCGTGGCAGGGATAGAGGCAGCAGAATATGCAAAGAGACTTGCCGATTCATGACCCGGACTTCGCCATAGGCGGAGAGCCAAAAAATAATTTATCACAAAAACACGAAAGCACGAAATATGAATCTTAAAAGAACCCCCTACTTTGGTATCATCTTCTGTCTATTGGTGCAGTTGTTCGGATGCGCCTGGTTTCAGGCCAAGGGGGAGAAAACGGCCAGGGAGCTTGCCGAGGATGGGATGGAGGCCTTCCGGAGCGAAGACTACAGAGAAGCTATTGAGGCTTTTGAAAAACTGAAGAGTTGGTATCCATTCAGCCGGTATGCCATTTTAGCCGAGCTCAAGATAGGGGATGCTCACTACTACCGACAGGAGTATGAGGAAGCCGTTTTTGCCTATGCAGACTTTGAAAACCTTCATCCCAAAAACGAAGCAGTGCCTTACGTGGTTTACCAGATAGGACGCTGTTATTTTGATCGGCTACATACCACGGACCGGGACCAAACCATGACCCGGGATGCACTTCAAAACTTTGAAAGGCTGATCCGCACATATCCTGACTGCCCGTATACCAAGAAGGCCGAGGAATACATTAAGGTCTGTAACAGAAACTTAGCTGAGTATGAGTTCCACGTAGGCATGTTCTATTATAAGAGCAAGCACTACAAGGCCGCACTGGAACGCTTCAAAACAGTGGTCAAGTCTTATCCTGACCTGGGGGTCCATCGTAAGGCCCTTGATTACATCCCCCTATGTCAAGCCAAGATCGACAACGCTGTCCAAAGCAAGAATTAGCCTCTCGATTACTATGATCCGTAAAGTCATACTCTTGCTGCCGTTTGCCTATCTTATGGGTTCCGTACCTTGGGGCGTGATCTTGGCACGCATCTTTAGCAATGTGGATATCAGGTCTGCCGGCAGCAAAAATATAGGGGCCTATAATGTGCTTCGGGTGGCGGGGCAGAAGCTCGGAGTCATCACTCTCGTGGCAGACCTCTTGAAGGGTGCCATACCCGTGCTGGTGGGGATCTCCTGGTTTGGTGTTTCGGACTGGATAGGAGAGGTTCTGGTCTGCTTAGTAGCCCTTTCGGCCTTTGCCGGTCATCTCTTTCCCGTATTCTTAGGCTTTAAGGGAGGCAAAGGCGTAGCCACTGCCGCCGGTTGTTTCCTGGTTATCTCACCCTTTGTGTTCCTGGTTTGCATACTGGTCTACATCTTAGTGCTGTGCTGTTGGGGGTACTCCTCAGCAGGCTCTCTTTCTGCAGCGGCCATTCTCCCGGGAGCTATATGGCTTGCTACGCACTCGGCTGTCATAACTGGGTGCGCCTTTGTCGTGGCCCTGCTCATATTCGTGCGCCATGCCGACAACATTAAGCGACTTCTTGAAGGGACAGAGCACTCATTATTTCGACCGTAAAGCCGACCTTGTGCCGGGGTTATGCAAATGTCTCAAATGAAGGAAAGCTTTGAAGTTTTTTAAAACAGGTTTGATTCGGCTTTGCGGGAATATTTGACTTATATCACGCCACGGCCTTATAGATGCCGCGGCTGGCCCTCTTGATTTTACCTTTTTTGTTCAGCCGGGAAACAATGTTCCGGATCTTTTTGTCTTCAAAACGCGTGCGTTTCTTGAGTGTCGCCACATCGACCCCGTCCGTGTATTTCTTCATGACCCGGAGGATCCTTTCTGAATCTGTCATTTGAGGCTTAGCCCTTGATACTCTCCTTTTCTTGGTAGCTACCCTATTGCCCGCTTTTGCATGTGCCGCGACCTTTGTTGACCGTTTCTGGATCTCAAGGGCCTTTTCCAATGCTTCTATCCTCTTTATCAGACGGTCAAAACTTGCCTTTGACGGTACCTTTAAAACAACAAGAAATTGCTCGGCCTTTTTTATTAATTTATCAACCTCTTTTTTCGTTGGATCCTTGAAATGATCAAGCATGAACTCGATCAAGGGGTCAAATGCAAAAGATTTTTGCTTCTTTTTCATAAAACCTTACCCTATTGTTTTGGATCCGGAGAAAGCTTCACGAACCAATCCGCTCTTTCAACTCTTTGCCGCACTTGAAGAAAGGAAGCTTTTTGGGCGGTACCTGAACCGGTGTGCCGGTCTTTGGATTCCTTCCGATGTAGCCTTTGTAATTTTTTGCAAAAATACTGCAAAAACCACGTATTTCCACCCTGTTACCCCTTGCGAGGGCCTCTGAAATCGAATCGAAGACGATGTCGATTGCCTTCTCGGCCTTGGCTTTAGTAATACTTGATTCCTTTTGTAAAGAACTGATGAGACCTGACTTGTTCATGAGATCCCCCCCCTGAACTATATTGCCTTCATTTGCTACCCGGATATCGAGACCTTTGCATAACCTCTTTGAGCGGTAATTATGAACTTTTTGGGGCACCCATCCGGGCGAAGCGAACGGCCCGTTTTATCCGTCGGCAGTCAAGGGAGATCTCTTTTTGAGATCAGGTCACTTGATATTGCCTGATAGCCTTCCCAACGGCACCATATTCAACATACGGTCCAGACCCAC
>JABXJX010000060.1 GCA_013375375.1 Desulfobacterales bacterium
CGCCCCTGTCGCCACGGCGGATGGTATATGGGCCTTCCCCCAGATTGATGAGCGCAACTTTTATCTCACCTCTGTAATCGGCATCAACGGTCCCCGGAGCGTTGATGATTCCGATGCCGTGCTTAAAAGCAAGGCCGCTTCGAGGACGAATCTGTGCCTCAAAGCCTGGAGGAAGAGCAATAGCGATCCCTGTCGGGATCACCATTATGGAACCTGCCTCTATTACCTGATTCTGTTTGACGGCTGCGCAGAGATCCATCCCGGAGCTTTGCCTGGTCATGTAACAGGGTAGGGGGATATCTGAATCGTGTTTCGGGTTAAGGCGACGGATCTGAATTGTTGGGGAGGTCATTTGGTCATTAGTCATTGGTCATTTAAAGCTGAGTATCTCTTCTAACGGGGCTTCCTCATCGACCGGCCCAAGGAGGGACAGGGACACAGCCTTGTCATGGAAGATCTCCTGCGCCAGTGTTGATATGTCTTCGGCTGTAACTTTTTCGATATTATCTATCAGTTCTTCCAAGGGGATATGACGGCCGAAATTGATCTCATTGTGAGCGAGGCGACTCATCTGGTTGTCGGCGCTTTCAACAGAAAGATACAATCCGCCTTTCAGGTATTCTTTGGCATGTCTGAGTTCGGAATCGTCCATTGGTTTTTCCTTGAGACGCTTCATCTCTCTGACGATGAGCCGAAGGGCCTCTTGTGTGTTCGACTTGTCTACCCCCACGTAAACCCCCATGAGTCCGGAGTCATAATACGATGAGACAAAGGAATAGATAGCATAGGCTAGCCCCCGGCGTTCCCGGATTTCCTGAAATAGCCTGGAACTCATATTCCCTCCAAGCATGACATTCATAAGAGCACAGGCATGACGTCTATGATCCGTGGTGTGGATACCCCTGGTCCCGACACAAATATGGGCCTGCTCCAGATTCTTTGGATGAGTAGTTGCCACCCAATCCATGGTTGGCTTGCTGCGTTTCGGGAAGTTATCTCCTTGCCTGGTTACCTCAAAGGCCGGAACTATTGATTCTACAAATGATCCATGCTCCAGGTTCCCGGCTGCTGCAATTACTATCCGTTCAGGATGGTACGCCCGGCTGAAATATTCCTTTATTGTATTGGAATCGAACCTCATTACGGTCTCAGGGGTTCCAAGTATGGAGCGTCCTAATGGGTGGTTCCCCCAAACGGATTTGGCCAACAGGACATGGACGTACTCGTCCGGTGTATCCTCTGATAATCTTATTTCCTGTAGAACTACCTGGCGCTCTCGTTCTACCTCACCCGGATCAAAGACAGAGTTCAAAAAGATGTCAGACAAAAGGTCCACCATCGTGTTCACATGGGTGTCCATGCCCTTGGCATAATAACAGGTGTTCTCTTTGCTGGTGAATGCATTACACTGAGCGCCGATAGCGTCGAACTCTTTGGCGATTTGAAGGGCGGTTCGCCTTTCGGTCCCTTTGAAGATCATGTGCTCGATGAAGTGGGAAAGTCCTCCCTCTTCAGCCTTCTCATCACGGGCGCCCACGTTAACCCAAACCCCTATTGCGACCGAGCGGGCCTGCGGCATCCGTTTTGTTACGACCCTGATGCCATTGTCTATAAGCGTTTTGCCAAAATCATCCGGCATGTTTTTAATTCCCCATAGCGGCCTTTCGACTGAGACGAATCTTGCCGTCACGATCTACTTCAAGGACTTTGACCATGACCTTGTCGCCCTCTTTTAAAATGTCGCGTACCTTCTGAACGCGCTTTGAATCGAGTTGAGAGATATGCACCAGCCCGTCGGTTCCCGGGAAGATCTCTACAAATGCGCCGAAGTCCATGATTTTGCGAACAGTTCCCTCATAGATCGCCCCAACCTCGGCTTCTTGAACAATATCCTGGATTGTTTTAAGCGCCTTTTCACCGGATTCTTGATTAACGCCGAGGATCTTGACAAGACCGGAATCATCTATATCGATTCGGGTCTCGGTTTCCGCCTGAATGGCCCGGATCACTTTTCCACCGGGGCCGATAATATCCCGTATCTTGTCGGGATTGATCTGTATGGAAATGATCTTGGGCGCGTACTGGGAAATCTCCAGCCTGGGCTCTTTGATGGCTTCTTCCATCTTATCCAGGATAAAAAGTCGCCCTTTGCGTGCTTGTTCGAGCGCCCTTTGCATGATTGGCTTTGACAGGCCTTCAATCTTGATATCCATCTGAAGAGCGGTGATCCCTTCGCGTGTGCCGGCCACTTTGAAGTCCATATCTCCCATGTGGTCCTCATCGCCCAGGATGTCGGATAGTATGAGCACGTTGTCTCCTTCCTTTACCAGACCCATTGCAATGCCTGCCACGGGAGCTTTAATTGGAACACCGGCATCCATTAGGGCAAGGCTGCCGGCACACACGGTGGCCATAGAAGAAGATCCGTTTGATTCCAAGATCTCCGATACAATGCGGATTGTATAGTCAAAAGTGTCCTTGTCCGGCAAAATCTTTTCAACGGCGCGGGTGGAAAGCCCGCCGTGCCCGATTTCCCGGCGACCGGGGCTTCCGAATCGCCTTGCTTCTCCGACAGAAAATGGGGGAAAGTTGTAATGTAGCATGAAGGGCATAAAGACGTTCCCGTTTAAGGTTTCAACCCTTTGCTCATCGCTGGTTGAACCAAGGGTTGCAACCGCAAGCGCCAGGGTTTCGCCGCGCCTGAAAAGTGCTGAACCATGGGTTCGTGGCAGGAACTTTACCTCGCAACTGATGGGGCGAACCTCATCGAACTTGCGGCCGTCTATGCGACGACCGTCTTTAACGGCGAGATGACGTATGATGCGGCGCTCAAGGGAGTAAAGCACCTCGTTAACCTGTTGCTTGTAATCGGCATAGCGATCTTCTCCAAGGCCTGCCGCCACATCGGCTTTTACACCCTTCAGTGCGTTGTGGCGGTTGAGTTTTTCGGGGATATGTACGGATTCCTCGATACGCTTGGCAGCCAGGGCTTCCACTTCTTTGGACAAGGATTCGTCTATTTCACTAACAGGAGCGGGGCGTTTGGGTATACCCGCAGCCTCCCGGAGTTTTGCCTGCAAGTCGATAATCGGCTGTAAGGCTTTGTGGCCAAAAAAGATTGCCTCCAGCATATCCTCCTCTTTGACAAAGAGGCCCCCTCCTTCTACCATGACCACAGCGTCTTTGCTCCCTGCAACGACCAGATTGATATCGCTGTTTTTCAGTTCTTCATTGGTAGGGTTGACTCTGAGGTCTCCGTTTATGCGTCCCACGCGAACGCAGGCAATCGGTCCGGCAAAGGGTATGTCGGAAATTTCCAGAGCTGCTGAAGCGCCTGTGACGGCTAAGATATCAGGGTCATTTTCTTTGTCCACGGAAAGCACTGTGGCGATAATTTGTGTTTCATGCCTGTAATCTTTTGGGAAAAGAGGCCTGATAGGCCGATCTATGATCCGCGCAGTGAGCGTTTCCTTTTCGCTTGGCCGGCCGATCTCTCTCCGAAAGTAGTTACCGGGTATCTTTCCTGCTGCATATCCTTTTTCCTGGTATTCGACAGTCAAAGGAACAAAATCGATCCCTTCCCTGATTTCATCCGTGGAAACAACGGTTACCAAAACCATGGTATCCCCAAATCTGACCATGACAGAGCCATCGGCCTGTCGTGCCACTCTTCCTGTTTCTATGCTTAAGGTGTGCCCACCAACTTGTGCCTTAAAAGATATTTCCATTTTTGTTTTCCTCAAAATTTGTTATTTGGTTGTTCACGATTTAGCGCAAAGCTTCACTTCGTGTCTGATTCACAATTATATGGTTACACGATTCACGAAGTTACTTCCGAAGTCCCAGGGCCTCAATAACCGTCCTGTAACGCCTAATGTCTTTGTCCTTCAGGTAGTTTAGCAACCTGCGCCGCTGGCCGACCATTTTTAGCAAGCCCCTTCTGGAATGATGATCTTTTCGATGGATCTTGAAATGCTCGTTTAGATGGCCGATACGCTGAGACAGAAGGGCGATTTGGATCTCCGGCGACCCTGTATCTGTGTCATGGAGTTTGAACTTATCAATCAACACCTTTTTTTGCTCCACTGCTAAAGCCACTTTTAAAACCTCCTTTTTTTGATTGTCGATTGTTAATTGTCGATTGTTGATTTGTTTTATTCAATCATCAATCCAAAAATACGCAGGCATATGGGTACACGCCATTTTTTTTACTTGATTTTAAGACTGCAATTAGATTGCCCTGGGTATCGGATACCTTTAACCATGGATAAGTTGCATTTGCAACCACCGCAACTTCTTCCTCGGGTGCCGGCCGGCCATGTTGTATCTTCTGTACAAGCTCATTATCGGCTATAATGACCGGCATTCCAATCAGGGCATCATTCATCGGTATTAAGTGGTTTGAGATTTTCCCTGTTGCCGCAAGCCTCTTCAGGTCATTCAAAGATATAGCTTCGTTTATGCTGAATCCGCTGCTTTCGGTTCGGCACAATTCAACTAAGTGCGCGCCACACCCCAGAGCCTCTCCGATATCAGCGCATAGTGTGCGAACATAGGTCCCCGCGCCGCAGCATACCTTAAAGCGGATATAGGGCATGCTGAGGTCAATTACTTCAAGCTCATAAACGGAAATACATCTGGGTGGTTTTTGTACGAAAGTCCCGCGCCGGGCCAGCTTGTAAAGAGGCACTCCGTGGTGCTTAAGGGCGGAATACACTGGTGGGTTTTGGTATTTCACTCCTAATAAGTTACGGAAGGCCCTGTGCACCTCCTGATCAGTCACTTTCAGATTGGGTTCCTTTGAAACAACTCGACCTGTGAAATCCTGAGTGTCGGTTCGAATCCCAAGTCGCATGGTTCCTTCATATCTCTTTTTCCCATACGTAAGAAATCTGGCAAGGCGCGTGGCCTTATTTATACAGCAGACGAGCACACCGGTGGCAAACGGGTCGAGAGTGCCGGCATGACCTGCCTTCTTGACCTTTAAGCTCCTCTTTACCTGTGTGACTACACAGGCAGATGTCATGTCTTGTGGTTTGTTTATGACGATGATTCCGTTCATGCAACCTTTATAATGTCCCATTCACCTTCCATTATGTATTTCCTTTAAGACCTTGTTTATCTTGGTCGCCCGATCAAGTGATGCGTCATAGAAAAACTCGATCTCCGGCATGTGTCTGAGTTCAAGACGTCGGCTTAGCTGCCGTTTTAGATACCCGGAAGCGCTCTTGAAGCCGGCCAGGGCGTCTGTCTTGCGTTCTTCTCCTCCTGCGACGCTGAAATAGATCCTGGCCGAACGGAGATCATCCGTTATGCTTACACGCAGGATGGTGATGGAATCCAAACGTGGGTCCCTGATCTCTTTCAACAAGAGATCGGATAATTCTTTTTGTACCTGACCCCCTACTCTGTCAGCTCTCTTGAATTGGGTCACAGGTTGATAATTTCCATTTCCGAATCGATAATTTCAGCCGCTTGTATGGCTTCGATAAAGTTTAGAACCTTGTCTAACTTTGAATTGATCCGTCTCCGATCATTCCCTACTAAAGCCAGGCCTATTTCTACACGCTGGTGATTGTCATTGGCACCAACCTCTGCCGCTGAGGCATTGAAGGTGTTTTGAAGACGGGTGATTACGCTTTTTACAACCCTGCGCTTACCTTTTAATGAGGTATTCCCTGGGATCCTCAAAACAATCGTGCCGATTCCTACAACCATATTAGTCATTAGTCATTGGTCACTGGTCAATAGTGAGCGGTCTTTAACTCCTAACCACTGGTTTCCGTGCATCGACTAATGACCAATGACTATTCAATCACCGGTTTGACTTCTTCTGTTTCGTAACACTCAATAACGTCATTGACCTTCACGTCATTGTAGTTTTCAATGCCGATCCCGCATTCGTACCCGCTTTGTACTTCTTTGACATCATCTTTAAAGCGACGCAAGGACGCTATTTCTCCATTATAGACCACCACCCCGTCACGGAGGAGCCGGACCTGCCGACCACGTTCAATTTTTCCTTCGGTTACATGGCAACCTGCAATGGTTCCGACCTTCGAGACATTGAATGTTTCCCTGACTTCCGCGCGTCCTATGGGATGCTCTTTGTATGTGGGTTCCATCAGGCCCGCCATGGCCCCTTTAATATCATGAATGACATTGTAGATTACATCGTAGAATCGGATATCTACATTTTGTTCGCCTGCCAGGTCACGCACCTTGGGATTGGGTCTGACATTAAAACCAATAACGATAGCGTTGGAGACAGTGGCTAACATAACATCTGATTCTGTGATGGCCCCGGTAGCGGAGTGGACTATGTTTACCTTTACCTCTGTTGATGCAATCTTTTGTACGGCTTCTGCCAGGGCCTCGACAGACCCTTGCACGTCGGCCCGGATAATCAGCTTCAAGTCTTTAACAGGGGCGCCGTTAATTTGCTCATAGTATTTTTCCAGGGTTAGCTTGCTGGTTTGTGCGAGATCACGGACTCGTTGCTTCTGAGCACGATGGAAACTTACCTGCCTTGCCACCTTCTCGTCGGCAAGGGCCATAAAGTCGTCACCGGCCATTGGAACCCCGGATAGGCCATGAATTTCGACCGGCATGGACGGCCCGACACTATTAAGGTGGTCGCCCCGGTCGTCAATCATAGCTCGAACTTTTCCATGATGCAGCCCACACATGATCGCATCACCTGCATGAAGGGTTCCCTCTTGAACCAGTATTGTGGCTACCGGGCCCTTGCCGGGATCAAGCTTGGCCTCAATAATATGACCTAATGCAAGTTTGTCGGGATTCGCCTTCAATTCCAGGACCTCTGCCTGTAGGAGTATCATCTCCAGAAGTTCCTCAATCCCTTCCTTTTGCTTGGCCGATACATTTACAAAGACAGTATCGCCACCCCATTCTTCAGGGGCGAGGTTGTGTTCTGCCAATTCGCGTTTTACCCGCTCAGGCTCTGCATCAGCTTTGTCGATCTTGTTTATGGCTACCATAATAGGCACACCGGCTGCTCTGGCATGGTTGATAGCTTCGATAGTTTGAGGCATTACCCCATCGTCGGCAGCTACTACCAAAATAACCAGGTCCGTTATTTCCGCCCCCCTGGCGCGCATTGCCGTAAATGCCTCATGGCCGGGCGTATCAAGGAATACGATCTGCTCATTCTTTAAGGTCACATTATAGGCTCCGATATGCTGTGTGATACCGCCGGCCTCCCCATCAATGACGTTGGTTTGTCGTATGGCGTCTAACAGGGATGTTTTGCCGTGGTCCACATGCCCCATAATAGTTACCACCGGTGGCCTGTGTTTCAATTGTTTTGGATCATCCTTTTCAGGACGAATAAAAGTCTCTTCTTCGAAAGAGACCTTTTCGGCTTCGTAGTTAAATTCGCTCGCAACAACTGCGGCCGTTTCAAAATCGATAGCCTGATTTAGAGTAGCCATCGTGCCGAGGGCCATCAATTCCTTGATTACCTCACCCGCCTTAACTCCCATCCGTTTAGCCAAGTCTGATACAACAATCCCTTCATCAATCTTGATTCGACGCTTGATCGCCTTGGGGGTGGTAATCAACGTTTTTTCGCCCCTGATTGCCACTTTTCCCTTACGGTGCCTCCGGCCCTTACGGGCCCTGAGAGCTTTTTCATCGTAGAGGTCTGATCTGTCTATAACCTCCTTCTTTCGAAAGGTGATCTTTTTCTTGAAGAACTGCTTGCCTTCTTTTTCTTCAGGTTCAAAGTGTTTCTTTTTGTCCTTTTTCTTGGCTTTACCCTTAGGGGGCGCCGCTGGCCTTTTTTCTTTGGGAACAAGTTTCAGATGTGTTACAGGTTTTTCCTCGTCTTTGACCGGCGCGGCTGTTTTCTCTTGGGGCATGACTCCGGCAGTTAGTTTGGCCTCCGGCATCTTAATGATTTTAGCCGGTTTTTCCTTTTTTGCTTTTGGTTTTTTCTTGGCCTTGGCTTTTTTCGCCGGTTTTGCCTTCTCGGGCTCAGCCTTTATTTCTATGGATTCAGCGACAGCCTCCCCAGACTTTTTTACTTTGGTCTTAGCCGCCTTTTCTTTGAGCTTGGAGGGGGTTTTACCCTCTGCCTTCGGCTTTGTCTCGACTGCTTTTTTTCGTCTTCTGATAACCGTGCCTTTGATTCGTTTCTCGGTTACAATTTCCGATTTATCTTGGAAAAAGGCTTTTTTGATATTGGCAGCTGTCTCTTCATCAATGGCACTCATGTGGCTTTTCACGGCAATATCCATCTCTTTTAGCTTTTCTATGAGCACTTTATTGGTGACATTGAGTTGTTTGGCAAGTTCATAAATTCGGATTTTTGCCATTAAGTTCTCTCCTCGGGCCCGGTCGTATCGCCGGAATCATCCGCTGCGTCCTCGGGGCTATCCTGCTCGTCCGTTGCTTCGGCGATGTCTCTATCCCCCTTTACATGGTCATTTTTGTCCGTTATTTCAAGGAGTTGCCCGGCCGCTTTCAACAGGGCTTTCGCCTTTTTATCGCTGATTCCCTTAATCTGGACCAGTTCCTCAACAGAGGCGTTGGCAAGATCTTCAATTGAATAACAACCTTGTTCGTAAAGGGCATCGGCTGTGCTGGCCCCTACCCCTGGGAGACTCATCAAGGAGTCATAGCCGCTTCGCATGGCTTTGCTATAGTCGGTTTCGCCTTTTACATCAATATTCCAGCCTGTCAGCTTAGAGGCAAGGCGCACATTTTGCCCTCGTTTTCCAATGGCCACGGACAAATATTCATCCGGTACAATTACCTCCATAGAACGGTTGGCTTCGTCAACCACAACCCGTGAAATTTCAGCTGGCGCCAAGGCGTTACACACAAACTTCGCCGGGTCACCGCGCCAGGGAATAATATCGATCTTTTCTCCTTTCAATTCGTGGACCACGCTTTGGACACGTGTTCCTTTCATCCCAACGCATGCGCCCACAGGATCAATATCCGAATCATTGGATGCCACGGCAATCTTTGCTCGACCGCCCGGTTCGCGGGCTGCAGCCATAATGTTTACGATCCCCTCGCTAATTTCCGGCACCTCGGTGTTAAACAGGCCTACCAGGAACTGCGGATGACTTCGAGACAGTATTACCTGAGGACCGCGAGATTCATGCAATACGTCTAATATGTAAGCCCGAATCCTGTCTCCACGACGATAGTTTTCTCTGGGAACCTGCTCACGCACGGGAAGAACCGCTTCGGTCCGTCCAAGATTGACGATGATGTCCCGCTTGTCTATCCTTTGAACTATGCCGTTAATAATTTCTCCTTTTCTATTGATAAAGCTTTCGTAGACTACATCACGCTCGGCATCCTTCATCTTCTGTATGATAACCTGCTTTGCCGACTGCGCTGCAATTCTTCCAAAGGTTGCCGTGTCCATCTTGGTGCCCAGGCTGTCTCCTATTTGACACCCCGGGTCAAGCTTACGTCCCTCTTCTAAATCTATTTCCATGTCCGGTTCGGTGACCTTCTCAGCCACGTCTTTGAACTGGAAAATCTCGATTTCCCCAAGTTCTTCATCATATCGGACTTCAATATCTATCTTGGTTCCAAATTTCTTCCTGGCAGCAGACTCGAGCGCTTCTTCAAGCGTTTTAATGAGAATTTGCTTGTCAATGCCTCGGTCGCGACTGACCTGTTCAATAACCCTTTTTACTTCTGACATCAGCATTTTTGATACCCCACGCTTTTCAATCGACAATCCTTTCAATCATCAATCATCAATAGTCAAAACGTGCCTTTGTAATTGTTTCATATCCGCTCATTCATCCCATAAAAAAAACGGGCCTTTGCCCGTTTCCCACACTACAGTCTATTTCAATAATCTTATTGTTGAACTTCTTGAAAAAAGCCAACGATTATCAGAAATATCCACTAGTCGAAGCAGATGCCTGCCGACCTTGGCAAAACGCGACATCGCCTCAAAAAGGGAAAAGGGCGAACCTTACAACAAAAATGGAGCGGGCAACGGGATTCGAACCCGTGGCACCAAGCTTGGGAAGCTTGTACTCTACCAACTGAGCTATGCCCGCTTTCTTTGGATAGGCAACCTATAATCTTTTTTAAGGATTGTCAAATGTTTTTCATATAGGCGTTGCCAAGCCAAAAAGCCCGGAAAATCGGGTTTCAAAAGCGGTTTTGTTGTGATATAAACCAGATTTTGATTTACAAATAACAGAGTTTTAGGCGCTTAAGCGAGCGCATTTCCGGCATGTCCGGGTTAGGTAGAGAGACAATGAATAACATCAGAGAGCAGATAGAATTTGATGTGCTGTTTGTGGGGGGTGGTCCCGCGAGCCTTGCCGGTGCGATTCATCTAATGAAACTCGCCAAGAGTCGAGGCCTTGACCTTGAAGTGGCTCTCATCGAAAAAGGGGCGAACATAGGCGCTCATGAATTGAGTGGTGCGGTTCTGAACCCGATTGCCCTCAAGGAGCTTATTCCGAACTACCGGGAAGAAGGCTGTCCCGTTGAGAGAGACGTTCGCGGGGATGAATTTTATTTCTTGACCGGAACACGCCACCATGAGGTTCCTTTTGTGCCTAAGTATATGCACAATGAGGGCTTCCATATCATAAGCCTGTCCAAGTTTGTCTCCTGGCTTGGGAGGATCGCTGAAGGTCTTGGGGTTAATGTCTTTCCGGGTTTTGCGGGAAAAGAAGTGCTTTACGGCGAGGACGACAGGACCGTCATCGGAGTTCGTACGGGAGACAAGGGGGTCGGCAAGGATAATACCTCAAAGGCGAACTTTGAAGCGGGTATCGATATACTGGCAAAGGTTACTCTGTTTGGAGAAGGTCCCAGAGGAAGCCTGCTGCAAGCGATTTCCAATAAATTGCATATCTTTGAGGGCAAGATGCCGCAGGTGTTTGAAACCGGCATTAAAGAAGTGATCCAGCTGCCCGAGACCAACTATTTTTCGGATAGCCGGGGCAATGATATTCATACGTTCGGCTACCCGCTGGGTTTGAATACCCACGGTGGTGGTTTTATTTACGAGATGAAGGAGAACAGGGTCTCCCTTGGGCTTGTCGTGGGATTGAGTTATCAGGACCCCTTGCTGGATCTGTATGAAGAATTCATAAGATTCAAACGGCATCCGTTTATTAATGAACTCATCAAAGGCGGCAGGGTCATTGAGCAGGGTGCCAGGACGATCATCACGGGGGGGTATTACACCATGCCGAAGCTGGCCGTTGACGGCGGTCTTTTTGTGGGCGGCAGCGCCTCAATGCTGAATGCGCCGGCGCTTAAAGGTATCCATACCTCCATGAAGTCGGGTATGCTCGCGGCAGAGGCGATTGTAGAGTCTTTCAATAAAGGTGGGGATTTTACCCAAGAATCCTTGGGCTATTACCATCAGTTGTTTGAAAATAGTTGGCTCAAAAAAGAGATTTACATGGGGAGGAATTTTACCCAGGCCGTATCCAAAAAAGGTCTGATCAAATTCTTGCATGTAGGCGCGCAATATCTGACCGGCGGACGGGGAATATTTGATAAAATGCCCCTTGATGATGACTCCAAGTCCTTAAACCCCTTGAAACGTGTTGATTCGTACCGTACGGCAAGATATGAGAAGCAGGCATATGACGGGACGCTCTTTGTAGATAAGCTCACCGGAGTGTATCTGTCCAAAACCCAGCACAGGGAAGATCAGCCCTGTCATTTGATTGTTCACGACCCGGATCTATGTATGAATGAGTGTTTTGAGACCTATGGATGCCCCTGTACAAGGTTTTGCCCGGGCAATGTCTATGAATTGGAGGTTGATGATAATACTCATGAGAAAAGGCTCAAGCTTAACCCTTCAAATTGCCTTCATTGTAAAACCTGCGATATCAAGGATCCCTACGGGAATATAACCTGGACGTGCCCGGAAGGGGGTGACGGGCCAGGGTATACAATTGCGTAGTACCCGGGCTTGCTTACTAAATAGTGCATTGGCAGCCAAGGGGGATCTTTTTTTGAGTCAGGTCAAATCTCGTCCTGCTTGTTAACGGCAGT
>JABXJX010000061.1 GCA_013375375.1 Desulfobacterales bacterium
AAGGGGGGTCTGATCTGGTCCAGGGCTTCGCCCTGGCCACCGGGGGTTGCGAACTTCCACACGACGCGTAACGTGGCAGCATCTATACAAAAGGCCACTCCGGCACCGTCCACAACATAAACCCGTCCGTTCGACACCACCGGTGCCGTAAAAACAGCGTCTGTCAACGGGACCGCGCCAATCAGTCCAAGGGGTGTGGTTACGCTTCTGTCGGGCACATTGCCCGAATGCCGGCAATCGTATTTAAACTGCAGCCAGTTCTCCCCAGTAGCCGCATTCGTCATCCCCGCCAGAAAAAGAAATATCACAAATAAAACAATCTTTCTTTTCAGTAACCTGAACATATTCTGTCCTCCCACTTATCAGGTTGTTTCTGTTTACTCCATATTCACCGACATTTGTATAATCTCATACCTTACTCAATGACATATCTTCTAACGTTTGTGGCGATGTCGATTATAGAAGTCATTTTTAACAGCACGCATGTCAATCACCGCCCAATTAAATTCGGGCACCTCACACTATCCTATTATAACGGTTTTAACATTCCAAGACGCCACGGGATTTGGCCGTACTTCTTTCCTCTCTTATCCTTGTCACTTACTCCCTGGAACAGAAATCTCAGGCCTGCAGGCTCCACCGCAAGGGTTTGGTCGAAACCGTCTCGTATAAGTTCGCCGTGGCTAAATGAGTCAGTCCAGTGCATACTTGTATGCCGGGTATTGGCCGGGCTGGCAAACGGCTTGTCTTTCGTTGCTGCAAGCGGCATCCATCGGCCATCGAGACTCTCCGCAACATAGGCCTTATAATACCTTCGGCCGCTTGACTGCGCCTCGATTACGGTTAGAAATCTATCCAGCCCCTTGAGATAGTATATGTGACTGGCCTCGAAGATATCGCCACGGAGCACAACGTCTGGTCGGTTCCAGCCGCTTGGGAAATCTGCCAGTTTCGTCTCCGACCGCCACATCCGTCCATCCAGCGATGTAAAGAACAGATACGCCCGTGTAGCATCGCAAATCACCCAGAAATCTATCCACATCCTGATGTTGTCCGGCTGATTTGAGAAAAGCAAGGTCGGCTTGCTCCACGAGTCAGGGGCGGTAATGTCACTTGTCCTCGAATAGGCAGGTTGAAGTGCAGGCTTGCGCGATTTGTCAATCACCTGGTGTATAAGATACCATTTCTTATGGGGTGTAAAATAAAAGACTTGTGGGGCGCAGAAATATCCATCACTGAGCTTGAGTACGTAACGCTTGGCAGCGTTGGCATCTTTGAAGTCCTTGAATGAGAGGTATTCTATCTGGTGAGACCGTTTTAGACCGCGAATCGTGCAGAACAAGTGCCAGCGGCCCTTGTATCGAACAACTGTTGGGTCCTTTACAGAATAGGTCATATCGCCTGGACGATTAACAGGCCAAACCAATGGCGAACTAATCGTCCATTTGAATCGCCCAGCTAGCAAATCATCGATAGCTTGCCGGCTGTCGGATGCGGAGGTGACGGACACGGCCATTCCATCAGCCAACAAAATTCGTGCGAAATACACAATTCCCAGCACGACCGGTACAAACTTTGCCCTCCTTGTATGCGCCGGTGCATAAGTGCTATTGTTTAGTTGATATTTCAACGGTTCACCTAAAGATTCATTTCGGGAAACCATTCATACAAAACCAATCACACGAAAAAAGGGTAATCAAAAACAGATAGAATAGCAAGAGTAGAATTGTCAAAGGGACCCCTTTTTCCAAAAAGACCGCAAAATGGGTTGGAATTGGGCGGCTGATTTGGGTATTATGGCAATCAAAAAGATTGGTGACGAGGCTTAGTTTTGTAAATGGGGAATGAAGATTAGTTAAAGAGTACAGGTCATGGTTTTAGGAAAAATACTTTTCTGTTTTAACGAGGTTCTATCAGTGATTAACTGGGATTCGATAGCGATGATTTTTCGAAACGAGCATGGTACCATAGGGAGAATCGGATTCTGCGTGGCCGGATTGCTGGCTTTCGGCTCGCTGTGTTCTGCCGATGATGCGCCCACCGGTACTTTGAAAGGTGGATTCCAGTCGTTCAAGACACCCCGACCTATTACAGCCGAAGAATGGGAGAAACGAAAAGTTGAGTTGCGCAAAACATTGCGACGGCTCCTCGGCGAAATGCCCCCACTATTTACCCCGGAGGTAACAATCCATAAAAAACAGGCCGGAGATGGGTACTCACTGGAGCGATTTACGTTTGATAACGGCGTTGGCGACACGGTATATGGTTACCTACTGGTCCCCTCCGGCCACAAGGGTCGTGGACCCGCAATCCTGTACAATCACTATCATGGCGGCAAGTATAAACAGGGCAAGGAAGAAGTGCTGACAAAAGCTTTTTCAGAGTTAGATTTTGCAGCGGGTGAGGAGCTGGCGCGTAAAGGCTATGTTGTTCAATGCATCGATGCCTATGCGTTCGGCGAACGTCGCTTCCAGGGACCGGCTGGCAAGAAGGAGGAAGGCGGAAGGACCGAGTCTTCACTGTTCAAAACATTTCTGTGGGAAGGACGTACGTTATGGGGCATGATGGTTCGCGACGACCTTTTAGCATTGAACTACCTGGTGTCACGACCTGAAGTCGACCCCGAGCGCATCGCCGCAATGGGTATGAGTATGGGGTCCACACGAACGTGGTGGGTTACGGCCCTCGATGAACGCATCAAGGTGGCTGTTAGCGTGGCTTGCCTGACCCGATATCAGAATCTAATTGCCCACGGCTCGGTTCGCTCTCACGGTATTTACTATTATGTACCCAATATGCTTAAAGAGCGAATTGATACCGAATCTGTGGTCGGTTTGATTGCGCCTCGGCCGCACCTGACTTTAACCGGCGAACAGGATGAAGGTTCTCCAGCCGACGGAGTAAGAATAATCAACACTTTTCAGAAACATCTTTACAACTGTTACGGAAAAGAAAATAACTTTTGCGGGATATTATATCCCGGTGTCGGCCATGCATACACACCCGAAATGTGGGAAGAAACACTGCGCTGGTTAGAAAAGCATCTGTAAAAAATCTGCAAAACATCAGCCGTATCTATTAACCGGAATTGATGGGCCGCATTAGTTTGGCACTTAGCCGTTTGGCATATCGAGGTGTTACTACTCGAGAATCTCGAAATCGTCCAGGAGTACGCGGTCTTTTTCGCTGCCCTGGAAGATGAGCTTGATGTTATCGAGGACGTCTCGGTCAAGACTCGGTCCTTTCATGCCCCAGCCGACGCGGGCTTCTATGGCCCGGAACTCGACATCCCTCCACTGACCTCTCTTGAGCCCGCCAATCCTGTAACGGCAGTTGTCCTCGTGTTTTTTCGACCATATCAAGGCCGTTACCTCGCCGGTGTCACAGAGAGATTTGAGCTTAAGGCGTATGGTAGTTGAGTCCTTGACCGGGACCGAATACGTATCCCAGACCCAGACGCCTTTCGGGCCAAATGCACAGGCTTTCGAACCACTCACGCCGCCGTCGCTTATACTGCCGCCTTTGAAGTTTCCGGCACCTTCCTCGAAACTTTGTGAGAAAACCACCTTGCCGGGCTCGGATAAGAGCAACCCCGGAGTAAATAATGCGCTTTTTGAAGATTTCGCCTTCTTCTTACCGCCTCTGGGCTTGCCGTGGACAGGCCCAACGTACTCGGTGGCGATTACCACATCGTCAAACCAAACCTCCATCACGCGGCTTTCAGGGTGGGGGTCCTTGTTGTGACGGGCAGGCTGGTCTGTGTTGTAGAAAAGCAGCCAGAAGCTGTTTATCTTGAGCTTATCAGTTGTGCGCCAACGGAAACCTTCGAATCGCCCGTAGAGCTGGCCGTCGACCCAGAAGGCCTGCTCGCCGTCCGCCTTGCCTGGGCTGGAGTTGGCCTTGAGCATCACTTCAACGCAGTACCAGCGACCCGGCTGGATAGGTTCCTGCTTGCCGATAAAGACCGAGCCCCATTTTGTCTTCATTTCGTGCCAGTAGGTGTAGAAGTTCCATATACCCGGTGCAGGGAACTTGCCCCACTGCCCCGTGGGTTCGATGCCGGTTGAGAATTTGGCATCGCCGGGTGGTGTCTCGCCGGCCCCTCCCTTGGGCCATGGCGTCGGGGTACGGTCGGCAACAAGGTGCACGAAGTGATGGACGTAACCAGTCTTCCTGTGGAACTTGACATAGAAGCGGGCGTAGATGGTATCGACACCCTTTGTATGGGTATAGAGATGACCGTTCTTTGAGATATGAATCGATTTATCACCTGGCGAGCTGGCATGAATGTCGTTCGAGAGTTTGATGTTTTCCTTCTTAGAGATGCTGCCCCACCGCGCACCTATCTTTTCCACCGTTCCTGTCTCGAAGTCATCGACAAAGAGAACCCGCGGGTCCCGCTCGATGCCCTCGTCACCGGGGTAAAGCGACGCGAGACCGCCCTTCTGCGGTCCCGGCGCCGGCATAGGGGCTTGGGACGGCAGCGTATCCTTCGCCAAGGTCTGCCCTTTGCAAACAGTCTTCTTCCCGCCTGGCATATATGCTGGAAGTATGAGCACCGCTGAAACAACAAGCGCCAGCAGAGAATTTCTGGAAAAAATTATCTCTAACATTTCTGAAAGCTCTCCGGATTAATGTTGCTGGTCATTTTGCCAAGACAATATTAACATAGTTCGGTGATTAATCAAAAGTTTCTTTTTTTCAACTCCGCGTTTAAACATCAGATGCTGAACGCTGGTTCGTAAATATTCATAAATTCAGTTGTCAATGTGCGGGTAATTCGGGTATTGTAACGATTTAAATAGCTACCGATATAACCGGCAAAAAATTATGGTAGAACTCTCAGCTAAAGCCATACAAAATAATATATCATTGTACCCAAACAAATGGTGCATCGTTGTTAGAATGTACTAACGGTAGATATCAACCTCAGTAGGATAATAAACTGGCATGTCTGAGCAGGCAAATAGAATTCTTTCAATCCGGAGAACATCAGACTTACTAAAGGAATATGATGCAGATGTTAGATTGATAGTGTTTGTACGCTCGGTGCTACTGGTGTTGGCTGGCAATCTTTTGTTTGCGTGTGTGGCACAATCTGCAGATGAGGTCAGGCCGATAGAACTGCATCCGGAAAATCCGCACTATTTCCTGTGGCGCGGCAAGCCGACTGTGCTGATAACCTCGGCGGAGCATTACGGGGCGGTGCTCAATCGGGCCTTCGATTATAAAAAGTACCTCAAGACACTCCAGTCATACGGGTTTAACCTGACGCGCACATTCAGCGGGGCATACTGCGAGCCGGCTGGGGCATTTAAGATTAAGAATAACACGTTGGCACCGGCAAAAGGTCAGCTTATATGCCCCTGGGCGCGGAGTCAAGTGCCCGGCTATCCGAATGGGGGCAATAAGTTCGACCTGACAAAGTGGGACCCTGCCTATTTCAATCGCCTGTGTAACTTTGTCGTTGAGGCTGGGAGGCGCGGGATAGTGGTCGAAGTTGTAATGTTTTGTCCATTCTATGATGATTCGATGTGGAAACTCAGTCCGATGAACGCCGTGAATAACATCAACGGTATCGGTAAACTCCCGCGATATGATGTTTATACACTAAAGGATAAGAAGCTGACCGCTGTCCAGGATGCAATGGTACGCAGGATAGTTCAAAAATTAAAGGACTTCGACAACGTCTATTATGAAATCTGTAACGAGCCGTACGAACGCAGCGGCCAATCGGAAGCGTGGCAAACCCGCATCGCCGAGATGATTGTCAAGGTAGAAAAGAGGTATCCATTCAAGCATCTTATCGCGCAAAACCTCCCATGGAGAGCACAGAACCTCCCCAAAGATGTGAAAAACAAGGTGATGCCTAACCCTCACGTATCGGTCCTCAACTTTCATGGCGCAAGTCCACCGAATCCTGTGGCGCTCTATTACGGTCTGAACAAGGTCATTGCCTACGATGAGACGGGCCGTGGCAGCAACAAGAAACATAGGACCGAAGGTTGGGATTTCATCATCGCCGGTGGAGGTGTGTACGACAACTTAGATTTATCGTTCACGGTTGGGCACGAAGACGGAACGGCGAAGACTAATGCACCGGGTGGTGGCGGACCTGTGTTGCACAAACAGTTGAAGATTCTCAAGGATTTCATCAACAGCTTTGACTTTATCAAAATGAAGCCGAACAATTCAGTTATTAAAGGCAAAGTGCCCGAGAAGGTGACCGCTCGTGCTTTAGTTCAGGCAGGCCGTGCTTATGCCATTTACATCAATGGCGGCAGTGAAGCGAAGTTATTGGTGGAGCTGCCACAGGGCGCGTATAGGGCTGAATGGGTTAATACAAAAACGGGAAAGGTTGATAAGAAGGAGAAGTTTGAGCACTCTGGTGGCAATCGAACGTTGCATTCTCCCAAGTATGTTGATGACATTGCTCTGCGAATTCGGAAGCTCATCTGAGTCTTACGGATGGTTATATGGAGAATTCTGGTTGAAATGACTTTTATGTGGTTTCACAAAAACCACATGGCAAATTAGAATTTGTTAGGATAGAATTTTCGAAGGTCGTGGCGTTGACCTGTGTGAACCTGTGGAAATGTGAGGTGATAATGATGAGATGTTTTAGGAAGAATTTTTGTATCGTTTTGCTTTTTATTGGGCCGTCTTTAATGCTTCCAAGGTTAAGCCGGGCAAAGGTAAAAGCATGGAAAGGTACCATAACAGTTCCCACCTACGGATGGGCAGAAGACATTAATCCTAAGTTCTGGGCTCTGGAAGGAGAGGTTAAATTCTCCACCACGGTCAAAGGCTCCATCATCTATCCTTATACGATGCAGGACCACCTCTACAGGACCAAGGCGGACCGAACTTACAAAGCCCTGTTTCTTGAAAACCAATACCTGAAAATCACCTGCTTACCCGAGCTGGGTGGCCGTCTCCATTCGGTTTTTGACAAGACTGTAGGAAAGGAAATGTTTCATCTTAATAAGGTGATTAAACCGGGTATGATAGCTATGCGCGGGGCCTGGATAAGCGGCGGGGTCGAATGGAACTTCGGGCCTCATGGACACACCGTTACGATTCTCTCGCCGGTCGATGCACTCATCGGCCGAAATGAAGATGGCTCAGCATATATCGAGATAAGCAACATCGAAAAAAACTTCCGGAACCGCTGGACCGTGCGGGTCACTTTGTATCCGGGAAAAGCCTACCTCGATGAGCGAATTCGCATTTTTAATCCCACGGATGTGATGAACCCATACTACTTCTGGAACTGCACCGCTTTTCCAAACCAGCCCGGTACGCGTTTCATCTATCCGATGACTCTCGGCACAGACCATCACGGAGTCAAATTCTTTTCCTGGCCTATTCACAAAGACAAGGACATATCCTGGCTCAAGAACCATGAGGTTTCGACATCGATTTTTGCTGTTGACTGTACCTTCGACTTCTTTGGGGCTTACGATGTGGATATGGACCGTGGAATCGTGCAAGTCGCGAACCACTATGAGCTTAGCGGGAAAAAGGCCTGGACGTGGGGGACCTGGGACTTCGGCTTGGTAAGCCAACAGAACCTGACTGATGACGACGGCCCATATATTGAGGTCCAGAGCGGGCCGCTGCCGACGCAGTCCGACTATGGTATGCTGCTGCCAAGAGAAGAGGTCCGGTGGCAGGAATGGTGGTATCCCGCCCGCGGACTCGGCGACGGTTTCGAATACGCCACGAAGGACCTGGTTGTTCAGACTGCCCGCAAGGATGGAAAGGATTCCCGCGGAGCGGGGGCCCTCCAATTGCGCATACTCGCCACCGCTAAATACCCGGGTGCGATTTGTACCCTTTCCCAGGAAGGTCGTGAACTTCTCAAAAGACGCCTTGACCTTTCTCCCAATGCTTCGCAGGTGCTGACGCTTTTACCGGCTCCGCGGCCGGCCGTCGATGTAACAGTCAAGACGAGAAACGGAGCCGTTCTGACTTCCTTCACTACCCCGCTGCCGATTCCCAAGGTTACTCCGCCCGAGCCGGCCAAGTTTATGGAGAAACCCGATGAGCAACTCACCATCGAGGAAAAATATTTGAAAGGTCTAAAGTATAACCTGGCAACTAACCGTAAAAAGGCTCGTGAATACTATGAAAAGACCTTAGCGGAAGATTCTGGATATTCGCCGGCGCTGCGTGAGCTGGCGGTGCTCGATATCGAAGCGGGACTTTATGAGAATGCTGCCAGCAGACTGGAAAAAGCCCTCAACCGAGAACCCACTGACGGTTTGTCGTGGTACTTTTCGGGGGTGAGCCACTTGCAGTTACGGAACAAGAAGGAGGCCTTACGCTGTGCTTATAGGGCGGTTAGATGCTTTGGGACCACTTCTCTCGGCTATGACCTGGCTGGTCGTGCTTATATGCGCTTGAACGAGCATTCAAAGGCCGTAGAGGCCCTCGAGAAAGCGATGCGGCTAAATCCAAAAGATACCAAGGCAAACAATCATTTACTGCTTGCATTGCATGCAGCCGGGAACAAAAAATCGGCGTATAAAATGGCAAAAGAAAGAATCGCACAAAACCCGACAGACCCGGTGCCAAGAGCTCTGATTGCTCTGCAAAGCAAAAGTCAAATGGCTCATTTTGTGCATGAAGCGAGAGATTTCATCGGTGAAGATGACTTTGAAATGTTGGAGACGAGCCTGGTTTTTGCAGAGCTGGGACTTTTGAACGAAGCGGCAAGGCTGCTTTCGGCGGTGTGTGTTGAGGCGGTTGCGGAAAATGAACGCAGTCCGGTTCCTCTTTATTACCTTGCTTATTTTGAGCACAAGCGAGGACAGGAGAAACACGCTAAGGCTTACTTGAAACAGGCTGCAAAGACGTACAAGGACTATGTTTTCCCTTCTCGTCCTGAGGCGATAGAGGTATTTAAGTACGCTCTTGAGAAAAATGCCGATGATGCTTACGGGCATCTTCATTTGGGAAATCTATACGGGAATTTTGGACGGCTTGATGAGGCTGTCCGGCATTGGCAAAGGGCGGCAGAGCTGAACTCATCCTTGAGTATCGCATTTCGCAATCTCGGCCTTTATACCTGGGCGGTTGAGAATGACCTGACGAAGGCTGAAAAGTTTTACCTGAAAGCCATCGCTGCTCGTCCGAAAGACCAGACTTTATATCGTGATTTGGCCGAGATTCTCTTGGCTAATAACAAGCGGCCAGAAGCAATAAAAGTTCTCGAATCCACACCGTTCAAAAAGCTCAAACGCGCAGACATCCTTATCATACTTGCCCAGGCTTATCTCGATGAGCAAAGGTACACTGACGCTATAGATTTGCTTGAATCGACGCCGTACTTCGTCAACTGGGAAGGCCAGACAATAACGTGGGACATATTTAGCAAGGTACACTTGGAAAGAGGCCAAAAACGCTTTGAAAACAAAAATTTCAAAGCGGCTTTGCAGGACTTTGAGGCGGCTTTGACCTATCCCGAAAACATAGGTGTCGGCCGGTCGAACAGACCTCAAGAGGCACAGGCTCAGTACTGGAGGGGAAAGGCACTGGAGGCTCTTGGGCGGCTGGAAGATGCGCGTTCAGCCTGGAGGCAGGGAGCTGCCGGACACGAGGGTTCAAAAAAGCAGAACGAATACCGACAACTCTGCAAAGAAGCGCTTTTGAAGACAAAGTAGGCCGGTCGGTCAACCCCGTTAGAGACCCGAAGGAAAAAGGCTCTAACGGGGTCAATACTGTAGAGAACAGAGGACAGATAATCAACTTGCGATTTGCAAATCCTTATTCTGACTTCTGATTTCTGTAGTCAGGAGACAATATGGATTTGAGAGCTATTGGAATCGATACCAATTTTGGTCTTGTTGACTGGTGTATCGTCTTTGGCTATCTAATTACCATTGTAGCTATCGGCGTTTATATAAAGCGATATATCAGCAATGTGACAGACTTCATCGTTGCCGGCCGAGGCCTAAAAACGTTCCTGGCGATTGCCACGATGATCGGAACCGAGTTAGGTTTGGTTACAGTCATGTACTCGGCCCAGAAGGGCTTTACCGGCGGTTTCGCAGCCTTTCACATCGCACTGGCTGCTGCTATTGTAACTTTAGTTGTGGGGCTGACCGGGTTCATCGTGGTGCCCTTGCGACGTATGAGGGTAATGACTATCCCCGAATTTTACGAAAAACGCTTCGGACGTGGCGTCCGCATTTTAGGTGGAACTATATTAGCGTTCTCCGGAATCCTCAATATGGGAATGTTCCTTAAAGCCGGAGCAATTTTTGTCATGGGCATTACCAATATCGGTGTTACCAACATAACCCCCGATATGGAACTGGGACTCGGAACTGAACTCAAGGTTATCATGACAGTTTTGCTGGGATGTGTGTTGCTTTATACCGCGCTCGGGGGAATGGTTTCGGTAGTGGTTCTTGATTACATACAGTTTGTGATTTTATCATTCAGCCTCTTGGCTACAAGTCTGTTATCCATTAGACACTTGGGCTGGCAGAATATCATTGACACTGTATCCGAACTCAAGGGTTCGGCCGGCTTCAATCCGTTTCACCCTCCCCCTGAAGGCTTCGGTACTCTCTATGTGGTATGGATGTTTTTCTTAGGGTTGGTCAGTTGCGCAGTATGGCAGACTGCGGTGATACGTGCCTGTGCCGCTGAAAGTATTCGTGTGGTGAAAAAACTCTATATCTGGTCTTCCATCGGTTTTTTGATTCGATTCCTGCTGCCCTACTTTTTTGGAATTTGTGCCCTCGTTTTTATCGTACAAAGCGAGCCTCTGAGAGGCATTTTTCTCCCGGAAGGGACAGAGGCGTCTCCAGATTTAACTCTGATGGCTATGCCCGTTTTTCTCGGTCAAATTCTCCCCGCAGGACTCATCGGAATCATCTGTGCAGGTATGTTGGCCGCATTTATGTCCACGCATGACAGTTACCTTTTATGCTGGAGTTCGGTGCTGACCCAGGATGTGGTGGCACCCTGGTTTAAAAAAGGATTGTCTTCAAGGACACGTTTGTTAATGACACGAATCTTCATCGTAGCTATTGGTATTTTCATCTTAGTTTGGGGATTGTGGTATCCGCTGGGCCAGGATTTGTGGGATTACATGGCGATTTCCGGAGCCATCTATTTCACGGGGGCTATTGCCCTGTTAGTCTTTGGCCTCTACTGGAAACGAGCCAGCAAAGTCGGGGCATATTCGGCCTTGGCCTGTGGTTTTATTGCTATTGTCGGTCTGACACCCGTGCAAAACTGGCTTGGATTTCTGCTAAATCCCATAAAGTTGCGCCTCGGATTCACAAAAGAAATCCCCATCGAAGAAATCACTGAAAAGACCGTTCTGGTCTTTAAGGATATTCCCATCGAAGAGATTAGCGAAAAGACCGTCTTGGTCTATGACACCATCGGCAGTGAAATTGTGGGACTAACGGTTATAGCGCTTGC
>JABXJX010000006.1:0-2444 GCA_013375375.1 Desulfobacterales bacterium
CGTCTATCGTGACCCTTAAGTCCTTGCCTGTGATTTCCCAGGCCGGAGAAACTCCGTCGCAGGTGGTAAAGCGGCCATCAGCAACACTATATGAATCCCTGCCGATCTTTTCAATCTTGTCACCTCTGATGTAAAAATGGCTCTCCTTGATAAAGACCGTTCCGTCGTAAAGGGTGCCGATACCTGCATCCAGGTCTATCTCAAGCCGGGTGCCGGTGAGCCGATCTTCGCCCGACATGAATTGAACATTACCCCAGGCCTCTGCCTCCATGGTTTCGGTATTAAGATCGACGGCATCCGCCCACAAAGACTGATCAGCCCTGGTAATCATCACGTGGCCCCTGGCTCTATAAGTCTTGGCAGCGTCATCGTAACTCAGAGAATCCGCCTTGATGCGACTTGGAAGATCAGATTTTTCGTGAATCGACAGGACACCCGCAAATGTCGATAGCGACCAAAGCGCCACCACAAATAGAACGCTCCAAAAATATGTCCTGAAGAACATGGGCCTTTCTATAACACGAAACGTTATGGAATCGTATAGAAAAGAAGGGGCAGGGCCATATAAACGATCAGAGAATAAGGATAGCGGGAACAAAAAAAGCCCGGTCCTGGATCATGGACCGGGCTTTGAGGATAACAGTGATGCGATTAGTATCTAGAGCGTTTCAAGCGGGCTATTCTTTGCCTCCTTTCGCTCTCGCGACGTTTGCGACGGCGATACTCACTCGGCTTTTCGTAGCTTTTTTTGATTTTAAGACGTCGGAACAGGCCATCATTCTGGATCTTTTTCTTAAGCACCCTCATGGCCCTTTCAAGGTCATTGTTAACGACCTTGACCTCCAAGCCACTAAACTCTCTCAAATTTATCTCCCCTTTCTTCCCATCGCAGGGTTTGTCGAAGAGTTTCCAACAACCTGGATGTTAGTGTAATTTGCGCTTCAAAAGTAAGTTATATATAATAAAATTTTCTTTAGAACAACAAAAAAATAAACCGAAAAATCTCGAGTTTGGCTTGACTTAAAAAGGTTGCTTGCTATATTTAAAACTTATTGATCCCCAGTAGCTCAGTTGGCATAGTCCGCCGCAGGCGGATTAACCATCGGGTCCGCGGTTCGAGTCCGTGCTGGGGAGCCAAGCTGAAAACAAGGGCCCGGTTTCATAGACTGGGCCTTTTTAATCTTTTGAATTCGCTGGTTATTTGCCTATAAGCTCCCTTTGAACCTCAAAAGCGTTCGCATTCCCCGTCCGCCTGAGGCGGACTACGGGGTTAGCGAGCGGATCTAAAAAGGGCGGGACCGTTGTACACAGATGAAAAATAAAGCGGATGAAAGCGGATTTCGTATTGCGGTTGCCGGGAAGGGCGGTGTGGGGAAGACCACATTGATCGCCCTGCTGGCGGAGCTTCTTACCAGCAGCGGGTACCAGGTGCTGGCAGCAGATGAAGACCCGCAGATGAATCTGGCCGTGAGCCTCGGGGTCCCAATAGAAGAGGCTGAAAAGATTATCCCTTTGAGTCATAACAAGGGCTATATTCAGGAAAAGACCGGGGCCAAACCCGGTTCAGGCCGGGGTGGGCTGTTGCGTTTGAACCCGAACGTAGATGATGTGGTGGAGCGCTTTGGCTTTCGGTTAAAGCCTAATCTCTCTCTCCTTGCTATGGGATCGGTTGATCAGGCGGCCGCCGGGTGTTTGTGCCCGGAGAACAACCTATTGAAAGCGGTTATGCGATTCATTGTCCTGAAGCCGGGCGAGCTTATCCTGGTGGACACCCCGGCCGGGCCTGAGCACTTTGGCCGCGGCGTACTCAAAGGCTTCTCCCTTCTGCTGGTCGTGACAGAGCCTACCTTAACCGCGCTTCAGGTTGCCCAAAAATCTATGGTCTTAGCCCGACAACTCTCCATCCCGCATCTGAAGCTGGTGGTTAACAAGGTGCAAGGAGAAGAAGACCGAAACAGGGTGAAGGCCTTTATGAAAAAATCCGGGTTCGATAGCCCGGCTACCCATTTCCTTCCCTACACACCCGACCTGCTTGCCATAGAGCCTGTTGTGGGGCCCATCCTTGCCGAGGGCGGCAAATTCACGGAGTCCGTTCAAGAGCTGTTTTACGATGTCAAGATGCTGATTCCTTAAAAGCCTCTTTATAGGAGGTCAAGGTGGATAGGCACCTCCAGAACCTCACGACCTTTCTGGTTTGTATAGATTTTCAGGCGGTCCTGGTTTACGCCCTTCCCGAGTTTTTCCAAAACAGGCTCGACCAGGATCTGCACCATCCGGCCCGGCTTGGCATGCTTGGTCTTAACCCTGAAGAGAGATTTTTCCAGTTCTATTTTTTTAATCTTCAAGTCATTCCCTTTATTCAAAAGAACCGTGACCGAACGGGTCATGGTCCTGGAATTTTTCTTCAATTGCCCCAGGCGCTCTTCCGACATACGTCCAAAATT
>JABXJX010000006.1:2544-48005 GCA_013375375.1 Desulfobacterales bacterium
ACCGTGACCGAACGGGTCATGGTCCTGGAATTTTTCTTCAATTGCCCCAGGCGCTCTTCCGACATACGTCCAAAATTTAAAATCCTGGGCCTCACCTCCAGATGTCCTTTAATGTCGCCGATAATCTGAATGACAATCTCGGGTTTTTCCGGATAGTTGGTAGTTAGTTTCAACTCTCCCCTGTATATTGCCTCTTCCTTGACCTTGTTTCTTGTCTTGATCTGATATGTGCGCCCTTTTTCAGTCTCCTGCAGCTTTACCTCCACCTTGTCCAGGATGGAAACCGCGGCAAGCTTGGCGATCAGTGGCTCTTTCTTTTCCCCCCGCAGGCAAACGACACTTCTGATCTCCTCGTCGGCAATACCTCTGAGGTGAATATAGCGAGGGGCTAAATGGATTGGCACCCAAACTTTACCTTTCAGGCCGATGGTTATCTGAGGATGCCCTGGGGCATTGCTGAACACATGTGCTGTTTTGTGGATTTTGCCCTGGTATCCTTTGGTCCGTACTTCCAGTGAAATCTTTCCCTCGCCTCCAGGCGGGATGGTCCGGTCAAACCGGGCCACACTGCAACCTCAACCGGGCTTAACCTTCTTAATCTCCAATGATGCGTTGCCGCGGTTAAAGACCCGAAAGTCGTGTTTTACAACCTCTCCCTGCGTTACTTGATGAAAGTCATGGGTCGGCGCCTCTATCTCAATGACAGGTACAGCCTCTTTTTCCCCTGCGGCCTGGGTCAATCCAACCCACACCATCAGGACCAGGCATTGGCAGAGTATTCCCTTGAGCCGTTTTTTCATCTCTCCTCCTTTGTTAAACCGACCAGCTTACTTCCCTCAAGCAAAACACTGACGCCAGGCAGAACCCCAGCCCGGAAGGGCGGGTTAACTGATTATTTTACAATAAAAAGGCTCGATTCATCAATCGAGCCTCTGTATTTTCTGGCTCCCCAGCACGGACTCGAACCGCGGACCCGATGGTTAACAGCCATCTGCTCTGCCAACTGAGCTACTGGGGATCAGTCGTATTTTTATAATAATAACAAAAAATTCTTTTCAGTCAAGTCCAAAGGCGTTTTGAGGGTCAAGTGCCATTTTACCCTTGAAACTATTTGCCTTTCTATTATACAAGCACCTCAAATTTGCAGTTCAGATCGATGATGGGGTATTATGAAGGTACTTGTTTACGGATCAGGCGGCAGAGACCATTGCCTTGCCGACAAATATGGAGACAGCCAGCATGTTGACAAGGTCTATTTTGCACCGGGGAATCCAGGGGTATTGCAGACGCCAAAGGGCCGTGAGGGCAGAAGGCTCATAGAACTCGTCCGTTTGAAGGACTTTGGCGAAGCTGCGGATTTTTGCGTGGAGCATGGCGTCGATCTTGTTGATGTGGGGTCTGAAAATCCTTTGGGAGAGGGACTTATTGATGTACTGAACAACAGGGGGATACGAACCGTCGGGCCCAGGAAGGAATATGTAAAAATTGAAAGCGACCGGGCGTTTACCGATGATCTTTTGCAAAGAGTAGGGGTTCCCAAGCCGGAGCATCATGTCTTTGACGACCCTGAAAAGGCGAAGAAATATGTCCGCGATATCGGCTACCAGGTGGTGGTCAAGGCAAACGGGCTTGCCGCCGGAAAGGGGGCCATCGTCTGCGACGATGTTCCGGACGCCATGGCTGCCATTGACAAGGTCATGATCGAAAAGATCTTCGGGGCATCAGGCGACAGGGTGGTTATTGAGGAAAGAAAATACGGAACAGAACTCTCCTTTTTTGCTTACCTTGATGGTGAACACGTGCTACCCCTCAAGATGTTTGCCCAGGACTATAAGCCGGCATTTGATCCGGATGACAAAGAATCGATCGAGCAGTTTGGCGGGAATCTGAACACAGGCGGTACGGGATGTTATTGTCCCCACAAGCTCGTCAGCCCATGGTTGATTAACAGGATCATAAAAGAGATCGTCAATCCAACAGTAAATGAGATTTACAATCATTTAGGCTGGCAATACAAAGGGGTCCTTTACTTCGGCCTGAATCTGGACCCTTATGACAACCTTGATGTCTTTGAAATCAATGTAAGACACGGAGACCCCGAATGGGAGGTGTTGGCCCGGAAATTGAGTGCGGACCTCTTTGAAATCGGCACGGCAATATGGGAAGGATCTTTGGACCGGATAAAGCAGGTGTGGAATAACCAGCACTACGTGGATGTCATTGCCATGGAAGGCCGCTCAAAGGCCTCCAAAGGGTGGAACAAAGGTTATCCCGGCCGTTACGGAAAAGGCCATAAGATTATCGGCCTGGACAAGATAGAAAAGGGGATTGCCGTCTATTTCGCAGGTGTTGACGATAATTCAGAAAAGGGTCTGGTTACTTACGGGGGCAGGGTTCTGCACGTGGTGGCCGGAGACCCGACTCTGGAGGGAGCCAGGGAGAAGGCTTATAGAAATATAGAAAAGCTCACCTTCCTGGATCACAACAACAACGGCGCAAATTGTATGAGGTATCGCCGTGCTATAGGACTATGAGGAGATGGAGTCGAGCATGAAAAAAGCAGAGGGTCAAAACAAGTCTCCGGTTGTGGGTATTGTGATGGGCAGCGATTCAGACTGGGGGGTAATGGAAAAGGCCGTTTCGGTCTTAAACCAGCTCAACATACCCTTTGATGTAACAGTTTCTTCCGCCCACCGCAGCCCGGACAGGACGGCCGATTATGCCCGTTCGGCCCGGGCCAAGGGACTCAGGGTAATTATTGCAGGGGCGGGTGCCGCGGCACACCTGGCGGGATCCATTGCGGCACTGACCACGCTGCCCGTGATCGGCGTTCCAATCGATTCCTCCTCCATAAAAGGCCTGGACGCACTGCTGGCCACGGTACAGATGCCCTCCGGCGTGCCGGTAGCCACCATGGCCATAGGGGCTGCCGGGGCAAAGAATGCCGCCATATTGGCCGCGCAGATCCTGGCAACCAGCGATCCTGCGATCGAGGGCAGGTTAGAGCAATTCAAAAAGGAGATGGCCGACCAAGTGGCACAAAAGGCCGAAACCTTACACAAGAATGTGTGAGAACGGACGCCTTCACCTGTCTGAGATGGACTGCAAAATCCTTTCCGTAGATCAGGAATCTCCTGATCAGGACACAATGAGCAAGGCCGCCGACTTGATCAAAGAGGGCGGCCTTGTAGTCTTTCCCACCACCAGCTTTTACGGTCTTGGGGCAGAGGCGTTTAATGCCGAAGCCGTAGATAAGGTCTTTCGAGTCAAGAAGCGTGATTCCAACAAACCCGTTCTTATCCTTATTGCCGGCATAGCCGAGCTTGCCCCCTTGGTCCGAGAGATTCCAAAGACATCAACGCGACTAATGGAAGCATTTTGGCCGGGCAGCCTGACACTGGTCTTTCAGGCTTCAGGCCTCCTCCCTTCCAACCTTACCGGCTATACTGGGAAAATAGGCATACGCCTTGCGGGCCATCCTGTAGCCTGTAGCCTGGTAAGAGCTGTTGGAAGTCCCATTACAGGGACGAGCGCCAATCTTTCCGGACAGGGGGGTTGTACTGCGGTGGACCATCTGGACTACCATATAAAGGACCAGGTCGATCTGGTGTTGGATGCAGGAACGCTTGTGGGTGTAAAAGGATCTACAGTAGTGGATGTGACCGTTGACCCGCCGAAGATCCTCCGCGAGGGCGTGATCGGCGCTGAAAGGATCAGGGGGCTGCTCAAAGGATACTAAAAGATACATTAACTACCCGACATCATGAGCCCAAGCCAATGTCAGGTACAAAAGTTTCTCCTTAGTAAGTGTACTTGTGAGCAGCTCATACAGCTATATGATATAAGGATGATATTTCTCGCGGCTGCTCCCCTGTACCGTAACGACACCCGACCCCCCCGAGCCCTTAACAGACACCCGGGCGGGCCGGCCATGTTTAGCCTTGCTATAGGCGGCACAGAGTGTAGCCACCTCATGTACGATCTCATCCGGAGCGCCGAAAGGGATCAAAACAGTCGGCCCCGGTATATCCATCATGTGCAGCTGAATGTCTTTATGGGGATCTATAAGGCTTGAGATTTGTCTGTTCTCTTCCCTGGTGCGACCCACAACAACCTTGTGGTTGTCATTGAGGCGAAAATGCCTGCCGTACTTTAGAAGTTCAAAGTCTCGTTCCTTAGTGTCATCCTGGTGTTCAAAGAGATCCTTTAGCCGCCTGGAGAAGCCGGAGTCCGTCAGGAGGCACCCCCCGCCCGGCGATGGGTAATCGCTGATACCAAAGGTCTCGGCCAGCTGCATTTGTTGTTTTCGGGAGCGGCCGGAGATGTCTAAGAGGCCCTCGCGATCCACCAGGCCGCGTTCCTCGGGAATCGTGGGCGGGAGAAGTTTAGCACTCAAAGGACGAAGGATGTAACCGGCAAAACCAGACCTTTTTTCAACATAACGGAGCGACGATTTGGTCTGGGACATGGGGCGCTGGCCGAGCACCTCGCCGGTAAAAAGAAAATCAAACCCTTCTGTTGTCATTATTGAACCGGCTATTTCAAGCATAAGGGCGTGACAATCGAGGCACGGGTTCATGTTCGCGCCGTAGCCGCAGTTTGGATTCTTCAGCATCTGAACATAGGTCCTGGTTATATTCTCTACCCTTAAAGGGATCCCTGTCATGCGGGCCGCACGGATAGCCCTGTCCGGGCCGAAAAATGGGGTTTCGAAATTAACCCAGACGACCTCGATCCCTTGCTCCTTGAGGACCAATGCGGAAAGGATGCTGTCGAGCCCTCCGGAGACAAGGCCGAGGGCTCGAACCACAGCCGGCCCTGTTTCCCGGGCTGCTGCGTTAAATGAGTTTTTTTTGTTGGGGGAAGAAACCATGGCTCAAAAAATTCCACAAGAGCGTATCAAGAAGATATTAAAAATACTAAGAAGAACGTACCCTAATGTCAAGACGGCCCTGCACCACAGAAACCCGCTGGAGCTTTTGATCTCCACGATTCTCTCGGCCCAATGCACGGATAAACGGGTCAACCAGGTGACTGAGACGCTTTTTAGCAAGCTGCGTACAGTAAGAGACTTTGCCGGGGTATCCTTGCCCGACCTGGAGGAGATGATACGTTCCACCGGCTTTTATCGGAACAAGGCAAAAAACATCAAGGCGTGCTGCCGGGATATTTTGAAAAAACACGGTGGGAAAGTTCCGGACAATATGGAAGCTCTGGTTCGACTCCCCGGAATCGGGCGAAAAACGGCCAATGTGATACTTGGGAGCTCTTTTGGCATCCCCGGGATTGTGGTAGATACGCACGTAAAACGCCTGTCTCAGCGCATAGGCTTTACCACAGAAAAAGACCCGATTAAAATCGAATTTGACCTCATGGCTGCGATTCCAAAAAAGGATTGGATCGACTTTTCGCACCAGATGATCCAACACGGGAGAGCCCTGTGCACGGCACGCAAGCCAAGGTGTCCTGAATGTCCCCTGCGCGATCTGTGTGATTACGGGTGTAATGCCGCTTGAGCGGCTTTAAGAAAGATCATTCAAGCCAAAACACTCTTTTGCGTTTCGGGTCGTTTGTGCGGCTATTTCCTCAGCGGCGACCCCCTTGACTCGCGCCACTTCCTGTAACGTGACCTGCACATGAATCGGCCTTGCAGACAATTCCTGATACTGAACCGGGGTATCGGTTTCAAGGAGTAGATTGGAAAGGGGAACCGCAGCAATTGCCTTGGCATGGTAAGGATTATACAGGAGTGCGGGCGTGGCGGACATGAAATAGCCGGCATCTGCTATAAGGGGGATCAAATCGAGTGATCCGCTGTACCAGTGAAAGATCGCCTTTTTTAACCCTGCTTTTTTCACCATGCGGTAGGCGGTCTCGTGGACGTACCGGCAGTGGATGATGATTGGTTTGTCATGCTTATCGGCTATGGCAAGGAGTTCTTGAAAAATAGCCTTTTGTATATTTTTCTTTGTCTTGGCCTTGTAGTCCAGACCCACTTCTCCCAGAGCGACGCAGTGCTTCAGGTTCGCGTCAATATAGGCGAGGGTCTCGTCATTACGATCAGGGCTGAGGCGCCATGGGTGATATCCGATGGCAGGGAAGACAAAGCCCGGGTGTCGGGCCGCTATCTCTAAGATCTTCTGGTTGGAGGGGATGTCCTGACCCACTGCCACAATAGCCAGGAGGCCCCCTTCCTGTGCCTCTTTGACGGCTGTCTCCGGGTCAGGCAATTCATCCAGATGAGCGTGTGTGTCTATAACAGGAGGGAACATTTTACACTTATAGAATCGTTTTTATGCAAGAAGACTCTGATTCCCTCCCTGTCTTTTTGCCTGATACATCATCTGGTCGGCCCTTTTTACAAACGCTGATAAATCCTCACCCGGATAGTGTTCAACGATCCCAACACTCAATGTAACATTAATACCGTCGTCAGATGGGTCATGTGAACTTGCTGCCGGAAAATATTCTCTTATTCTTTCGGCTACGTTCTTGGCCTCCTCTCCTTGGGTTTCGGGCAGGATAACCATAAACTCATCACCGCCATACCGGTACGCCGTATCACTCTTCCGCAGGCACTCTCGAATCACCTCGCCAAGCTTGATCAAAATCTGGTCTCCCTCGAGATGACCGTAAGTATCATTGTACTTTTTAAACCAATCCACATCCAGCAGCAAGAGCGACAACGAGCTCTTATAGCGCGAGGCTCGATCCATTTCTAATTGCAACTGTTTGTAAAAGTGCCTCATATTATAAAGCTTGGTCAGGTCATCCGTAATAGTCATCTTTCTGAGCTGCCTTTCCATCTGCCTCCGCTGGGCAATCAGGGCACGCTCTCTCAGGACCCGCTTTAGCCTAACAATCAACTCTTGAAAACGTATGGGTTTAAGTATAAACTCGCTTGCACCTTTTTCAATGGCCTCTTCATATTGGAACTCTTTTCCATAACCCGTAATCATAATCACGTCTGTGTCGTACTTTTTCTTTACGAGCTCTGTTAATTCAAACCCGTCCAGGCCCGGCATTCTAATATCGGCTATAATGACATCCACATGGTTTTTCTCTAAGAATTCTAATGCATCGTCACCGCTTGCAGCGGCAGAGCAGGAATAGCCGACATACTGGATCGCCTCCTGGATGCTGTCCCTGATGTCCTCCTCGTCGTCCACGACCAGTATATATGGACTGTCCTGGCTGTTTTGGTCATCTGTACCAGTGTCGTTATTTATATCTGTTGCAACCAAAGTTCTAAAGCCCTCCACAGCCTCTGTATCTGCATGGTGAACGGTTACTGTAAATTCTGTCCAGCGATTGTTGGTGTCCCTGTTACAGGTTAGTGGTTATCGGTACTCCCTTCTTCGAAAGGAGTCTGGCGGAGAGAGAGGGATTCGAACCCTCGGTAGAAGTTTCCTCCTACACTCGCTTAGCAGGCGAGCGCCTTCAGCCAGCTCGGCCATCTCTCCGGGATTCCGCGTCAAATTTTCTGGCGGAGGGAGTAGGATTCGAACCCACGTCCCGTTTCCGGGAAACGGTTTTCAAGACCGCCGCCTTAAACCACTCGGCCATCCCTCCGGGATTCCGCTGAAGCGGGATACGATCAACCTTTAACATATAATACGGATTGTCGATCGTCCGTTTTGCCTTAATAAATTACATTATCAACCTTGCTAATCTCCGTCAAGGAGTACCTCTTATTGATTTCCAAAACCGCGGTACTCCCCGCAGTCAGGGCAGGTCCATGTAATCGCGTTACAGGTCATGCCCCACAAATTTTCCTCCATACAATTGGAGCATATCTGAAACCCGCAGCGGCAGATCCAGCAGAACAGAAGTTCTTGCCCGCATATATGGCAACGATATTCCTTTCTTCTTCTTTTCCGCCTTGCCATGCTGTTTACCGCTGGTGTTCCCATTGGAGATTGCATAAGATTTTGGATTGCGGATTTAACGAAAAGCACATCTTCCCAAAAACCATATAATAAAGGATCAGATTTTGTCCATGCCTGTTTTTGAGCGGATAATATGGCATGTGGCCGTTGTCATAACTCCTGATTCATGGTAATTATCAAAAGATCATGGCCTCCAAGGGGAAAATCATCTATCTTATTGACGGAAGCAGCTATATATACCGGGCCTACCATGCCGTCCGCCATCTCTCCACAAGCAAGGGCCTGCCGACCAACGCCACATTCGGCTTTGCGAACATGCTCTTAAAGCTTCTCTCAGAGCGGAAGCCTGAGCATATTGCTATTGCATTCGACGCAAAGGGCCCAACCTTTCGCCACGAAATATACGAGGCTTATAAGGCGAATCGCCCTCCAATGCCGGAGGATCTTGCCGAACAGATACCATATATCAAGCAAGTCGTTGAAGGAATGAACATTTCTTCATTGGAACTTGCAGGCTATGAGGCCGACGATATTATCGGAACCCTGGTCCGTGTTGCCGAGAAAGAGGGTTTCCGTGTCGTCATGGTAACGGGAGACAAGGACTTTAAACAATTGGTCTCTCGCAGAGCGAGCATCTGGGATCCCATGAAGGACCGCGCAACCGACTATGCGGGCTTTAAGAAAGACCTTGGCCTGGAGCCGTCTCAGTGGGTTGATGTCATGGCCCTTGCCGGCGATACCTCGGATAATGTGCCGGGGGTCCCGGGCATCGGAGAAAAGACGGCTGTTTCATTGATCAAAACCTTTGGGAGCATGGAAGGGATCTTTAAAAACCTCGACAAGGTGACCAGGAAGAAACTTCGCGAGAACCTGGCCGATTTCCGTGAGCAGGCCATGTTAAGTCGCAGGCTCGTGCTTATAAATACGGAGGCCCCTTTATCTGTCGACATGGCATCGTTCAGGGTCTCAGACCCTGATACGGAAAGGCTGGCCCACCTTTTCAAGGACCTGGAATTTCAGAGGCTCCAGAAACTCTTTCCCATAAAGACCGACCTTAGCCAGAAGAACTATCGCGTGATCCTGGATGATGAGGCCCTTAAGGCGCTAATCGATGACTTGAAACAAGCACAAGTGTTTGCCCTTGACCTGGAGACCACGGCAAAGGACCCTATGCAGGCTGAGATTGTGGGCATCTCCTTTGCGTGCCGGCCGAACGAAGCCGCCTATATCCCCTTGCGACACCGCTATCTTGACGCACCTAAGCAGCTTGACCCTGACCGCACTCTTGCTGGATTGAAATCTCTCCTTGAAAACCCGAAACCAGCCAAGATAGGCCAGAATATCAAATACGACTGGATTGTACTGAAGCGTTCAGGCATTGATCTGCAAGGCGTTATCTTTGATACCATGGTGGCTTCCTACCTCCTGAATCCAACCCGCCGCGCTCACAACCTGGAGACGATTGCGGCAGAATACCTTGACCATAAAATGATATCCTACAAGGAGGTTATTGGCGGTGGGAAGGGCGACAAAGGCTTTGACAAGGTCCATGTAGAAGAAGCGGTTCCTTATGCCTGCGAGGACGCAGATATTACATTGATGGCTTATGAGGCGCTAAGGCCTAAGCTCGCGGATGGCGGATTTAACAGCCTGTTCAAGGAAGTGGAGATGCCTCTCATACCGGTCCTTGTGGACATGGAAATGTCCGGGATTTGCGTGGATGGAGGTCACCTGGAAGCCGTATCAAAAGAATTCGAGCTGCAGCTCCATAAGATAGAGGGCCGAATATACGGCATTGCAGGAGAGAGTTTCAATATTCAATCCCACCAGCAGTTAGGCCGCATACTCTTTGAAAAGCTTAAGCTTCCTGTTCAAAAAAAGACAAAAAAGAAGACGGGGTATTCCACGGATGTGCAGGTGCTTACTGCACTTTCTTTTGAACACGAACTCCCGGCCCTGGTTTTGCAATACCGGTCGCTGGCCAAGCTCAAGTCGACTTATGCCGATGCCCTTGTGGGTCTGATTCATCCTGAAACCCGTCGCATTCACACGTCGTACAACCAGACCGTTACAGCCACCGGCCGTTTGAGCAGCAGCAATCCTAACCTTCAAAACATTCCCATTCGGACAGAGGAGGGCCGCAAGATCCGGGCGGCCTTTGTCCCGCGCAAGGGTTGGACCTTGCTGTCTGCCGACTATTCCCAGATCGAACTCCGGCTCCTTGCACACTACTCCGAGGATCCTGTTCTCGTTAAGGCCTTCCAAAAAGACGAGGATATTCATGCGCGCACGGCGACCGAGGTTTTTGAATTGATGCCTAATATGATTACATCGGAGATGCGCCGCCAGGCCAAGGTCATCAACTTCGGGATCATCTACGGGATGAGTGCTTTCAGGCTTTCCAACGAACTCGGCATCAGTCACAAGATGGCAAAGATCTATATTGAAAACTACTTTCACAGGTACAAAGGGGTTAAGTGCTTTATAGAAGAGATCATAGAGGAAGCGCGCAGGGAGGGCAAGGTCACCACGCTGTTAGACAGGCATCGCCGGCTGCCTGACATTTCAAGCAAAAACCGCACGGCGCGGGAGTTTGCCGAGCGCACCGCAGTCAATACGCCGCTTCAGGGCACGGCCGCCGACCTGATCAAGGTGGCCATGGTACGGATACATCGAGCCCTTGACCACAAAGGCCTGAGGGCAAAGATGCTTCTCCAGGTCCATGATGAACTGGTATTTGAGGTACCGCCCGGGGAGTTGGGGCGTGTAGAAAAACTTGTCACCGAGATTATGGAGGATGTTTACGAACTGCGCGTGCCGCTCCGGGTTGACCTCAACTCAGGCAAGAACTGGGCGGAACTGCATTAAAATGTGATAAGCCGTAACCTGCATTGATGGGTGGTAAACTTGGGTTATTTTTTCAGGGCTTTTTTCTGGTCATTTCCATTCTTGGCCTTGCTCGGGCTGCTTATTGCCGGGGTAACCGGTCTTATAGTAGCCGCTATTGTAAGCATAATTGCAAGCACGATTACAGTATGTATCTCAGATAGACTTGGCGGGGCGGTCAGCAAGACGCTTTTCGGCATGCATAAAAGAGAGTGGAGCCTTCGCGAGCAACTCTCCGGCGCTCTGAATCAGGCCATGCTCCACAAATCGCAAAAGCGATATGATCAGGCCCTCCGCACTGTAAACGGAGTTCTCGACAAAGACCCTGATTTTCCCGATGCCTTGTTTCTTAAAGCGCAGATCTTGCTGGAGGGGTTCGGAAACACAGAAGCGGCAAAGGGGTATCTAAAAAAGGTAATGGAAGCGGTGCCGAATAATAGGGCGGCAATTCATCGCTCGGCTTCAAGACTTTATCATGAACTGACCGGAACAGAGGCAAACGATTGATTTTTTATTCATTAATATGAATTACATTGCCACATGAGCCAAGGGCAGACCCCTTCCCCTCGTTATCCGCAAAAAAACATCCGATCATGTTGACACCTGTTACGACATAGGTTACAATAAGTTTAATGATACAAAAATTTAAACACAAAGGATTAAGAAGGCTATTTGAATCCGGTCACACACTTGGTGTCAAACCACAACATGTGGAACGCCTTCGACGAATTCTCGCCCTTCTGGAGACTGCAGAGACTATTGATGATATGGATTTGCCTGGTTTGAATTTGCACGAATTGAAAGGAAAAAGAAAAGGGATATGGGCTGTGAAGGTTAGTGGGAATTGGCGTGTCACGTTTAATCTTAAAAATGGCGATGTTTTTAATGTAAATTACGAAGACTATCATTAAAGGAGGATATTATGCGTATGCACAACCCGCCTCATCCTGGTGAAATCATAAGAGAGCTTTGTATTGAGGCATTGGATTTAACAGTTACAGAAGCGGCGGAATCTCTTGGCGTTACCCGAAAAACCCTTTCAACTCTTCTGAACGGAAAATCAGGTATTAGCCCTGAAATGGCTCTGAGGCTTTCAAAGGTTTTTGGAAGAACACCAGAGGGATGGCTGAGATTACAGCTGCAATTTGATTTATGGAAAACACAGCAAAATGTGGATATTAAACATCTTAAGCGGTTAGCCGTTGCGTGAGTGTTAATTTCTGCGGATAACCACGGCCTGGGGCCAGTTTGGAAACAGCGAGGCGGCAATTCATCGCTCGGCTTCAAATCTTTATTATGAATTGGCCGGAACAGAGGCAAACGATTAATTTTTTATTCATTAATATGAATTACATTGCCACATGAGCCAAGGGCAGACTTGACCTCTTACTCCCCTTTTGCCCTTGACAAAAATATGTACTTTATCATAAAGATGCCTTGGTGCCCTTTGGGGCTTAATAGGGAATCCCGTTAAAATCGGGAGCGGGCCCGCCGCTGTAATCGGGGACGAAAGCTGCATATTCGTTATCAGTTATTTGTTAATTGTTAATCGTAACTTAAAACACTGGTAGCGAATGATAGGCCACTGGGATGCTAAAGTTAAATGGTTGTCCCTTTATTAACCATTAACGGATAACCAATAACTCCGGATATGCAGGGCATATCCGGTCCGGGAAGGCGCAGCCGGTAGGATGATCCGAAAGCCAGAAAACCTGCCACAAAGTAAATAGTGTTCCATGTAGCCTCGCGTATCAGGTTTCAGGCACAAAGACGGTTTGAGGATAAAAAAGGGAAATCCCCGGGCTGAATAATCAGTCCGGGGATTTTTTTATTAGGATGAACGTCAGTTAGGAGACTTAGGCGAGGCCATGGACACAACTTATCCTTCGAGGAGAGAAAGGAGAGGAAACATGGCTAGAAATTGGGCGCTTCGTTTTTTCTGGATTTGTTTTGTGAGTTTTTCATTCTTGGCAAAGATGTGGATTTTCTGTCCCCTTTGGGCTGGGGCGGAGGAAGGACCGGTTCTCATGGACGAAGTCATTGTCACGGCTACAAAGACAACGGAAAAGCGCAAGGACATTCCAAATGCTGTCATTCTCATGGATGAGGCGGATATTCAGGCATCCCCGGCCAAGAGCCTTGGTGAGATTTTGGCCAACGAATTAGGCATTGATTGGAGGACACGAGGAAATTATGGAGGCGCTTCTCAAGAAATTCATATTCGAGGCATGGGCGGCGATGCAACACATGTATTTGTTAATGGTGTGAGTGTCAATTCTCCTTCCCTTGGTACTGCTGATTTGGGCAGAATCCCTCTTAACAACATCGAGCGAATAGAAGTGGTTAAAGGTTCCGGATCGCTTCTCTATGGTTCGGGCGCCATGGGGGGGACCATTAACATTATAACAAAAAGGCCAAAGCGCGATAAAATCGATGCTAAAGTATCCGCTGGTTATGGTTCGCAGGATACCTGCCTGGTTTCGGCTGAACACGGCGGCATGTTCACCTTTGGCGACCTTGGCTATTATCTTACGGCCAACCAGCGAAAATCAGACGGCTTTCGTGACAACAGTGATTTGACCCATCAAGACGTTTCGCTCAATCTGGTCCTGGACAAGGGCGATCACCTGGACATAAGCCTCTACGGCGATTACATTGATCGTGAATATGGCAGGCCTGGTGTCGAGCCGCCTCCGGGAACACAGGATTATTACATAAACGAAGTGATATTCTATAACAGCGACGTTGCTAGCCTGATCGACCATGGCACCGATGAAGACGGCCATGTTGTTCTCCAAATCAAGAGCAAACCCGTAGAATGGTTGAGCCTTAACTTCAGGGGTGATTATACATGCTTGGAAAATTATAATTACGATCGTTATCACTCTTCAGGTAAAGGAAAAAAGACATGGACAATTAATGAAGTGACTGGAATAGAAGGAAATATAGAGATCAAGCCCTTTGAAGGTGCGAATTTTTTGCTGGGAGCAGAATACAAGGATTACGACTGGAAAAATGAGAATGTGGATCTGGATACAAACGGCGCTGAAGTTGCCGGGACAAGATCAAAAACCAAGGCCGACCTGCATACCAAAGGGATCTTCGCAGAGATTCAGTACAGGCCTTGCAAGTACTTTAAGGCACTGGCCGGCATAAGACATGAAGACCATTCTACATTCGGGTATGAAGATCTTCCCCGTTTCGGGCTGATTGTTAACCCACTTAAAAACACAGTCCTGAAATTTAGTCGAGGAAAGCACTTTAAGGCACCGACACCTAACGATCTTTTCTGGCCATATGAAGACTGGGGTTGGGGAATGGGTGCTGAAGGAAATCCAAATTTAAAGCCCGAAACAGGATGGCATGCAGACGCAACCGCCGAACAAACTTTTTTTGATGAAAAAGTATTTATCACACTTTCGTGTTTCAAATGGAATATTGACGATAAAATTAGCTGGGTTCCTGACAGCAACTTTTTTTATAGACCGCAAAACCTCGATAGCTATGAAGCTGATGGCTGGGAACTTGGAACAAAAATCGGACCGTTTTATAATCTGATTTTAGCCCTTAGCTACACAAACACCGACGCAGAAGAAACCAAAAAAGGTGGCGCCAGACGTCAGGCACGGTATACTCCTGATGACCAGTTTAAAGGGTCTTTAACCTATTGGACTGAGCTCGGTCTCAATGCAACTACCACGGTTCGTTATGTGGGTAAACGACCCGGAATGTATGATAATGATACCGATATCAATCCTTCCCGGACTCTGGCATCATATTGGACAACGGACATTAAAATCGAGCAGCGTCTATATGACCACTGGATACTTTCACTTACGGGCAACAACCTGTTTGACAAGGGATACGAAACCTATGTGCAAACTTTCTATGATTCTACCGGCACAGCCACACTATGCCCTTATCCAGGGGCCGGAAGATCCGTCTTCTTCGGTGCTACGTACGAGTATTAAGAATAACTGCGCACGGTCATGAATGGCGTTTCTTGAAGGAGTTTTAGCTATGCTGGAACATTTGAACAATTGAGTGATGTGAGATGTGAGTTAAAGTTACAGTCTGTCACATCGCATAACACACATCGTCTGAAAGACTATACTCTGATGGAAAATACATTTTCTAAACTCAGAGAGAAGCTCACAAAAGCCGTTGGACAAAATCAGGGCGAGGCGATCCTTGTTTCGGGCGGCATAGACTCCGGCATACTTGCGTATCTGTCCCCTGGTATAAAGGGCGTGACAGTAAACTTAGAAGGGAAGGGGGAAGACCTTGAATATATCTCTATTCTCAGAGAATCCCTTGGCCTTGACGTTACCCTTGTGAAAGTCGGTGTGGATGAGGCCATTTCCTCTGTGAGAGAGGTGGTGAAGATCCTCGGGAGCTTTGACCCCGCGCTTCCCAACGACCTGGCAGTTTACTTCGGGATGAGAGAAGCAAAGAAGCAGGGGTTTAAATCGATTATGACCGGCGATGGGGCGGATGAGCTATTTGGTGGATATTCCTATATGCAGGAGATAGAGGATCTGGACGGCTATATCCGAAAGATAAGCAGCTCTATGAGTTTTAGCTCAAATAAAATAGGAGAGTACTTCGGTCTTGAGGTGAAACAGCCTTATCTGGATCAAGATTTTATAGAATTTGCCATGAGTCTCGACAAGGATCTCAAGATAAAAGAGGAGAATGGTAAAATATGGGGAAAATGGATTCTGCGTAAGGCATTCGAGTCGTTTCTTCCACATGAGTTGGCCTGGCAATCGAAGCGCCCCTTGGAGGTGGGTTCCGGGATGTCTTTCTTGCGCGAGATCATTGCCGAAGAGATAACGGATGAGGAATTCGAAGAGAAGAAGAGGGCCTATCCGGTGAAGTTCATTTGCAAGGAGCACCTCTATTTTTACGAGATCTACCAGAAGGAAGTGGGAGAGGTCCCTGCTCCACGGTCTGGTGAGGAGCGTTGTCCGGGTTGTGGCGGAGGGGTGCCTCATCGCAAAGCGCACTGCAAGACCTGCGGTTGGATAAGATGAAAGTTTTTTGTTCCTGGAGTGGCGGGAAGGACAGTTGCCTCTCGTGTTATAAGGCGATGCTGGAGGGACATGAGGTGGATTATCTTTTCACCATGTTTACCACCACCGGGAGACACACTCGGTCCCACCGGTTGAGCAAGGAACTTCTGCTGGCTCAGTCTCAGGCTATTGGAATCCCTGTCTACAACAGAAGGGCCTCGTGGAATACCTATGAAAGGGAGTTCAACAAGGCCTTGGCAGTCTTCAAGGGTCAGGGTATACAAGGGGGCGTGTTTGGGGACCTCTATCTGGACGGACACAGAGAATGGGTGGAAAAAGTATGCACTGTACCGGGAATCACACCCTTTCTTCCTTTGTGGGGCCTGGAAGGGAAAGACCTTCTTTGGCAGTTTGTAGAGGCCGGGTTTGAGGCAGTGGTGATAGCCGTAAAGGGCGGTGTTTTGGGTGCCGACTGGCTGGGGAGGAAGATAGATAAGGAGCTTATAAATGAACTGAGCAACGAAGCCGTAGACATCTGCGGCGAACAAGGAGAATATCACACCCTGGTCATTGACGGGCCTATCTTTAGAAAGAAGATTGAAATCATCGACACTAAGGTTACCAGAAGGAATGGAATGTCCTTCCTGGAAGTCCTTGACTTTAAGCTGGAAGAAAAAGGAGAGGATAGGTAGAAAAGATATGTTGAGGGTCCTCTTCACATTTGTTTTTTTCCTCGTCTCTTTCAGCCATGCCTTTTCTTTTCCGTCAAAGGCACAGGATGATTCGGGGAGATCCCTGGAAATTTTGCGGCTGCCGCAAAGGATAGTCTCTTTGGTTCCTACAATAACAGAGGAGCTTTACCTTTTAGGAACAGGGGATAGAATCGTGGGGGTAACGATCTATTGCCAAAGGCCGCCCCAGGCCCAAACAAAGGAGAAGGTGGGTACGGTCATTGATGTAAACATTGAGAAGATTATTGAACTTCGCCCGGATCTGATTATTGCCTCGCCCCTCACTGATCACAAGCAGATAAGGAAATTGCGAGCCCTTGGGCTAAGAGTGGAAACATTCGATGCTCCCAAGGATTTTCACGGGCTTTGTGAAAATTTCTTGACCATTTCGCGCATTATAGGAAAGGAGCAGAAGGCCGAGGAGGTATTGGAGAGGACAAAGAGGAAGCTGGAGACCATAAAAAAAGACGCAAAAGAGGGCGCCGAGGCTCGGGTCTTTGTCCAGATAGGGGCAAACCCGCTCTTTACAGCCGATGAGGACTCCTTTATCAACGATCTCATCGAGTATGCAGGCGGGATAAACATAGCGGGTGATGTAAATACCGGCATATTCAGCAGGGAAGAAGTGATAAAGAGGAATCCTGATATTATTCTTATCGTGACCATGGGTATTATAGGGGAGAGAGAGAAAGAGGCCTGGCTCAGATACAAGACCATAAGTGCTGTGAAAAACCGCAGGATTTTTACCGTGGACTCCTACCGGGTCTGCAGCCCCACGCCTGTCAGCTTTGTTGAGACGGCAAAGGAAATGGCGAGGATGTTTCATGCGCAGTAGTAAGATATCTACCTGGGTAGCGTGGACCTTCTCCCTCATTGTAATCCTTTTTGGGGTGGCAGTCTTTTCCCTTGCAGTCGGAGCGGTGGATATTCCCCTGAGGAAGGCTTTTTTTCTACTGACAAAAGGCCAGGGAACCCCTGAATATGCTATACTCTTCGAGGTCCGTCTGCCCCGCATACTTCTCGGTTTTGCCGTTGGAGGGGGGCTGGCTATATCAGGGGTCATCCTCCAGGGGATGTTTCGCAATCCCCTGGTAGAGCCTTATACACTGGGCATATCAGGAGGAGCGGCCTTAGGGGTATGCCTGAATATGGTGGCGGGCGGATCAAGGTTTTTGGGGCTTTTGGCTACGCCGATAAGTGGTTTCTTGGGTGCGGTGGGGGTTGTTTTTCTTGTCTACGTCATCGGTGCCAGGGGAGGAGGGATAAGGCTTTCTCGCCTCCTCCTCATAGGGGTGATGGTGAGTTTTATGGCCTCGTCCCTTATAATGCTCGTGATGGCCGTAACAAAGACGGAAGACCTTCACGGGATCATCTTCTGGATCATGGGTTCCCTGGAGGAACCGAACTTCTCCCTTACGAGATCTGTTACCTTTATCTCCCTTGGAGGGATGGTGCTCTCTTTTCTTTTTGCAGTAGACCTCAATGCCCTGTCTCTTGGGGAGGAGGATGCATTCCATCTGGGTGTGGAGGTGGATAGGACAAAGAAGTTTCTCTTTCTCATTGCCTCCATCCTCACGGGTTGCTGTGTTGCCGTGACAGGGATAATAGGTTTTGTTGGTCTGGTGGTTCCGCATGTGATGCGCCTCCTCGTGGGAGGCGACCATAGGATTCTTTTAGTGACCTCCTATATTGCCGGGGCCGCTTTCCTCATCCTCTGTGATACCTTGGCAAGGGTGGTAATTGCGCCCATGGAACTGCCCGTAGGAGTTATAACCGGTCTTGTGGGTGGGGGAGTGTTCGTATATGCTCTTAGCAAAAAGGGATACTCCTTTTGAGGACAGCTCTGGTTTCTCAGAAAATGTTTTTGGCACAAAGGAAACGCTCAATTTCGAAATCCGAAGCACGAAATTCGTACTCTTTTCAAGGCGTAAGCCGCAAACAAATACGAATGACCAAGATTCAAAATCTTTTCTGAAAGTCTATGTATGATAAAAATTAATAATTTATCCTGCGGCTACGGAAAAGACTTAGTCGTAAAAGAGATAAGCTTTGAGGTAAAAAAAGGTGAGTTTGTTGGACTCATAGGGCCCAACGGTTCGGGCAAGACTACCATCATAAGGGCGATAAGCGGCTTTCTTTCCCCAAAAAAGGGATCTGTTCTCATAGGCGGAAAGGCAATAAGCGCGACAGGGCGCAAGGAACTGGCAACAAAGGTGGCCGTGGTAACCCAATCACCGGAGGCGACTCCCCCTTTTTCCGTGGAGGAATTTGTCCTTTTGGGGAGGGTTCCTCATTGGACCAAGTTTCAGTTTCTGGAGGCTGGAAAGGATGTGGAGACAGCCGAAAAGGCGATGGCCCTGACAGGGATAAGTCGTCTGAAAGGAAGGAAGATTGGGGAACTGAGCGGTGGCGAAAGGCAGCTTACCTATTTGGCCCGGGCACTCGCCCAGGAACCGGACTTGTTGCTCTTAGATGAGCCCACGGCACATCTCGACATAGGCCATCAGGTCCGGATCATGCGTCTCCTTGAAAGTCTAAACAAGGAGACGCTGACAATAGTGGTGGTGCTGCACGACCTGAATCTTGCAAGCCTCTATTGCCGGAGGCTGGTCCTTCTTGATAAAGGAAGGCTTCGGAAGGTCGGCCGCCCCAAAGAAGTCATAACAGAAGAAATTATAAATGAGGTATACGAAACGTCAATACGTGTAAAGGAGGCTCCTGGTATATCCCATCGATTGGTGTTTCCCATTCTTTGAAAACGTGCCCGTGTTTCGTGTCCGTAAATCTTGTTTTTTCGGACACGGAGAACGGACACGCACACGTTTTGGTTCCGGTTCATCCGGATTAGGAGGTTTGCGTTATGATATTTGACTTATTCCAAAAAGGGGGGATCGTTATGTATCCCCTGCTTGCGTGTTCGTTGGTCTCGTTGACAGTGATAATCGAAAGAAGCCTTTTTTGGATTCGCAAAGATAGGCAGAAAGACAACGCGCTCGTTGACGAGTTGCTGGAGCTCGCTCGTTTGCGAAAACACCATGAGATCAGAGCAAAGGCGCAAGAGTCCGGTGATTATGTGGTCAGGGTACTCGTGTGCGGTCTGGTTCACAGGGAATACTCCCTTTCAAAGGCCATGGAAATGGCCGCGCTCGAAGAGATAAAGAGGATGAAAAGACGCCTTCCCGTGCTCGATACCATGATTACGGCCGCCCCGCTGTTGGGCATACTCGGTACGGTTATCGGGATCATACACTCCTTTGATATGCTCGGGAGGGCGGGTATCCAGGACCCGCAGGCTGTTACCGCAGGCATAGCCCAGGCCCTGGTTACAACGGCGGCAGGCCTGCTCATAGCCATCTTTGCACTTTTTCCTTACAACTATTTTATGTCCAAGGTGCAAAAAGGCACTATTAGGATTGAAAAATACGCTACGTCCCTGGAGATTGTTCATGGCGGAGACAAGCAAAAATGATAATAGTTCACCGCAGAGACACAGAGAACGCAGAGTGTTTCTTCTTTGCGCTCTCAGCGACGCTGCGGTGAATCATATTATTCCATAGTGAATGGTTGCTAAGAATGAAGCTACAAATACAACAAAAGAACGCACGCATCGAGCTGATTCCGCTCATAGATATAATATTCTTGCTCCTTGTTTTTTTTATATATTCTATGCTCTCTATGGCGGTTTACAGGGGAATCCCGGTTACACTTCCCGATGCTGAAACGGTTAAGGATGCAAAGGAGCAGGCCATATTTATTACGGTCGACAAGAATGGAAATGTCTTTGTAGATAAAGAGTTGACAGGCAGGGACGAACTGTTCGACCGATTAAGAATGGAACACGTGGCCTTCCCCCAAAAGATAGCGATTATTGCAGGAGACGGGGATTCGCCTTACAAGGTATTTATTGATGTTCTTGATAAGGTCAGGCTCGCAGGGTTTAAGAAGGTCTCCATGGAAGCCAGGCCGGAAAAGCTTCAATGGCAATGAAAAGTGATATTCTAATACCGGGCATAGTTGCTGTTGCCATCCACGGGCTTGTTTTAAGCGTTCCATTGTCAAAGACCAATCCCCGTCTGTACATCCATGAGCCGATCTCCATTTCGATCGTCAGTTCCAAAGGGGCTGTTTATGCTGTATCTCCTGTAAAGGTTTCTGCGAGAAAGCCTCCTTCTGATCATAATAAGCTTGTCAGAGAGAGTCCACTTGACCGGATACCGAAAGATCAGGGCAAAAAGATTGACAGTAGTCCGCCTGTCAAGACCGCCTCTGTGGCCGAACATACTCCCAAAGCGAAAAGAGGCACGCGGCCTCCTCAAGAGAACAGGGTGGCAAGGGCAAACATCGTATATGCGAGGCCTAAGTACAAAGCAAACCCTCCGCCCCACTATCCGGAGATCGCAAGGGAAAGGGGTTATGAGGGCAAAGCCCTCCTCAGGGTGAAAGTATTGGAGAACGGAAAAGCAGGGGAAGTCAAGATAGAAGAGTCGTCCGGTTTTGAGGTTCTGGACCTTGCTGCCTTAAGGTCTGTCAAGGGCTGGACGTTTGTGCCCGGAACGATAAACGGGAAAAGGACGGAGCAGTGGATAAGGGTGCCGATCAGGTTCGTCCTGAAATAGATTTAGACGCTTAATTGTGAACTTCGTGTTTTCGTACTTTCGTGTTTTCGTGGTAGTTTTTGTTTTTTGGTTCCGGCTCGTCCGGGTTAGGGGATAGGGATTGAAAGAAACTCTCTTTGTTACAGGCGGCTGTCGCAGCGGTAAAAGCAAATTCGCCTTGGCGTTTGCTGATGATCGTTTCAAACAAAAGGTTTTCATGGCTACCTGCTGCACCAAGGACAAGGAGATGTTACAACGCATCAAGGAACATCAAGAGGCCCGGAGGACAGACTGGCAAACCGTGGAGGTTTCTACGACGTTGCCGGAAGCTGTGGCCTCTCATAGTAGTCATGCTGACGTGATCCTGATAGACTGCCTGACCCTTTGGATGAGCAATATGCTGGCAGAGAACAGGTCACAGGAGGAAATCTTGAATAGCGCGGATGCGCTCACACAAGCAATTGATGAGGCACCGTGTTCCGTGATCATAGTATCGAATGAGGTTGGGACTGGGATCGTGCCTGAGAATGAGCTGGCCAGGCGGTTCCGTGATGTGACCGGGCTTGTGAACCAGAAGGTTGCGGCCTGCGTCGATAAGGTCGTATGGATGGTGGCAGGGATTGCGGTACCGGTTAAAGGAACGCTGTGAGTGTAATGAATTAAATGGAGGATGTGAGACACCGATGAACTTGAACGAGATTATCAAATCGATTGAACCGGCAGATCAGAAAGTCATGGAACAGGCGCGCGAGCACACGTCGCGGCTCGTCATGCCGCACCGCGCCTTGGGAGAGCTTAACCTTATTGGGGAGCGGCTGTGCAGCATACAGCGAACCATGGAGCCGTCCGTTGCAAACAAGGCCGTATTGGTGATGGCCGGGGACCACGGCATTGCGGCCCGGGGAGTAAGCGCATATCCTCAGGAGGTGACCGGTGAGATGGTCAAGACCTTTGTCCGGGGCGGGGCCGGTATCAACGTTTTGGCCCGCCAGGCAGGCGCGCGTGTTGTGGTTGTGGACATGGGCATTATTCCGGATGTCTCCGGTCTGTCCGCCGGGGCAACAGGGCAAAATAAGCTGATCATCAAAAAGGTGGCCAAAGGAACAAACGATTTTACCAATGGGCCTGCCATGACGCGAGAGCAGGCAGAAGAATCCGTTATGGCAGGGTATGAGGCAGCCGCGGACCTCTTTGAACAAGGCGTGCAACTGCTCGGAACCGGCGACATGGGGATTGGCAATACCTCGCCTTCAAGCGCCGTCGGGGCAGTGATTACGGGCCATCCTGTGGAACGGATGACCGGCAAGGGTACGGGCGTTGATGATGAAACCTTTGCCAAAAAATGCCGGACCATCCAGGAAGGGATTACATTAAACGCGCCGGATCCCAGGGACCCGCTGGACGTGTTGAGCAAGGTGGGCGGATTTGAGATCGGAGGGATCGCAGGTGCAATACTCGCAGCAGCTAATTTCCAGAGGCCGGTGGTTGTTGACGGTCTCATTTCAACAGCAGGGGCATTGGTTGCCCACGCCATGTCTCCTATTGCGGGAGATTACATGTTCGCAGGGCATAAATCCGTGGAGCAGGGGCACCAACTCATGCTCGCCCATATGGGGCTCAGGCCGCTGTTAGACCTAAGGATGCGCCTTGGAGAGGGGACCGGCGCGGCACTCGCGATGCACATCATAGAGGCCGGGGTTCGTGTCTTTCGTGAAATGCTCACCTTTGAACAGGCTGGAGTGAGTAAAGAATAGGTAGTTTCGCAAGAAATTAAGGCAACAGTTCAGAAGAATGGACAAGCTATGATCTTTAGTTAAAATAAATTCTTAGGCCGAGTGGCTGAACTAATACAAATTAAGGAATGACATGATTAAAGATTTCATGGCAGCTTTGCGGTTTTTGACCATCCTTCCGCTGGGCAGGCCGGTTGATTTTGCAGGGCACCGTGCGGTTCCGTACTTCCCCCTGGCAGGTCTTATAGTCGGCCTTCTCCTTGCACTGTTGGATTTTGCATTCCAGAATGTCTTCCCTCTTGCTGTTGTGTCGTTCATGGGTGTTGTGTTGCTTGCGGTAGTAACGGGCGCGCTTCACCTTGACGGGTTGGCAGATACGGCTGACGGTCTTTTTAGCCACCGAAAATCTGAGGAGGTCCTGCGGATCATGAAGGACAGCCGTATCGGCACCATGGGTCTCCTTGCGCTGGTCTTTGTCCTGGGAATAAAATGGGCCGGTATTTCATCCCTTAATGAGCATCGAGCTGTTTATCTGATCCTAATCCCGGCTTATGCACGGGGTGCTTTTACGATTGCGATTCACTTTCTGGATTACATTCGTCCCGAAGGGGGAACCGCAAGGCCGTTCTTTGCAGGCAACAGAAGCATTACAGGCCTTGTATGGTTATCGGTGCCGGTTGGCTTGTCATTGTTGCTAGGTTTCAGGGCCGTAATCTTGAACGGTGCATTTATCGGAATCATTATGCTTGTTACCCTTTATTACAAAAAAAGACTCGGGGGCATTACCGGCGACATGCTGGGTGCACTTGGGGAAGTGACGGAAGCAGGCTTGTTTTTAACCGCAGGGATGGGAGTGTAGCGAACTTGAGATGATACAAGGACACGGCGGCAACATTTACCAAGTAGCAGAAGCCTTAGGGTGCTCCCACCGGGAGGTCCTGGACATGAGCAGCAATGTGTGCCCCCTCGGAATGGTGCCTGGGCTTAAGGGCATGCTTGAAAAGAGATGGGGAGAGGTTGTTTCACTTCCGGAGGTTGACAGCCGGAGCCTGAGGGCGTGTTTCGCAGCATCATTCGGCCTTCTGGAAAGCCATGTGCTCGTGGGAAACGGGACAACTGAGTTCATCTATACAATTCCCCCGGCACTCAAGGTTAAGAATGCCTTGATCGTTGGGCCTACCTATTCGGACTATGCTGACGCCTGCCGTGCCTTTGGCATCGAGCCCGTATTCTGTATGGCGCGAGAAGAAAATAACTTTGAGCCGATCCTGGATGAAATTCAATCGAAGCTGGCCAATGTTGATACCGTCTTTATCTGCAATCCTAACAATCCAACCGGCCGGTTGATTCCTGCGGAACCTTTAAAAGCAATGGTTTCCGCCAACCCAAACGTTTGTTTTGTCGTGGACGAATCCTACCTCCCCTTTATCCGGAATTGGGAGTCTCACAGCCTGATTCGCGATAGGGCAGGCAACATAGTCGTGCTTCACTCCTTTTCAAAAATATTCGGCATACCAGGCCTAAGGCTGGGATTTTTGGTAGCTCCTTCGGAGATCATCAAGGCCTTTGAGCCGTTCAAACATCCGTGGAACGTCAACCGTCCGGCCCAGGTGGCTGGCGTCTTCCTGGTATCACAGAAATCGTTTATAAAAGAAGTGGCCGATTTTGTCCAAAAAGAGAGAGATGCCTTCCTCGGTTATCTCAAAGACCTCGATTCTCTTTGCCCGTTTCCAAGCTCTGTACACTTTATCCTGTTCAAATTGAACGGAGATTTGAATGCGCCGGAGCTTTTCAAACGAATGGCCGAGCACAAGATTTTGATCAGGGATTGCTTCAACTTTTACGGGCTTTCCGACCGCTTCTTCAGGATCGCCCTGAAGACTCCTGAAGAGAACAAGGCGTGCGCGGATGTATTCAAGAAAGTGTTGACTTGAAATGAGCGATGCCTCGTTTGCATGGGTCCTGTCGGCGGCGTTCTTCCTGGATATTGTGATCGGTGACCCTGCTGGTCTGCCCCACCCGATCCGTTGGATGGGGGACTGGATAACATCCTGGGAGAAAAGGTTTCGTCATGGACGCCTCTCAGAGACAACAGCAGGGACTTTGTTGGTTGTCGCGCTGGTATCAGGTACCTGGCTTATTTGCGCTGCTACCATAGAAGTGGCTCGCGCCATTCATCCGGACGTTGCCTTGATGTTTCACATGGTGTTGATCTATTATGCTTTGTCTGCAAAATCATTAAGGGCCGAGGCCTTGAAGGTCTATGCCGCGATGAAGCAAGAGACTATGGGTGAGGCAAAACAACGGCTTTCGAATATCGTTGGAAGGGATGTAGAGCCTCTGGATGAGGCCGACGTGGTTCGGGCTACGGTAGAGACCGTTGCGGAAAATCTTGTGGACGGCGTGATAGCCCCTTTATTCTATGCAGTACTCGGTGGTGGGGCGCTTGCTATGGCTTACAAGATGGTGAACACACTTGATTCCATGATCGGCCACAAAGACGAAAGATATGAAAGATTCGGTTGGTTTGCCGCCCGGCTAGATGATGCAGCCAACTTTATACCGGCCCGGATTTCGGCAATCGTGATATCCTTTGCCGCCCCCATTGTCAGGCGTTCTTTTATGCGCACCATGAAGACGGCTGCAAAGGATGGCAAAAAACATCTCAGCCCGAATGCAGGAATTCCGGAAGCGGCCTTTGCCGGAGCCCTTGGTATTAGATTGGGCGGGCCGAATTTTTATAGAGGCCGCCTCGTTGAAAAGCCGTACATCGGAGAGGAGACCCGCCCTGCTCAGATCGATGATATTCGGACGGCGACAACACTGATGATAGCCAGCTCTTTTATCTGGCTTGTTGCGTGCTGGGGTTTTCTGGTTGCTTGATGTTGGACACTTGATAATGGTTGTCGTAGATCCGCTATTCTCTCTCGACCATGATTACCGCCTCCGACATCTTTTCCTTTAACCTTGCAGCGTCACCAATGACTTTGCCGATCATATTGACTGCAGTGGCAGGCCTGATTTCTCCCGCGCTGCTTATAGGGGTCGGCCCGAAAAAGATACAAAAGGCATTGCCGCTCGGCCAATACCCTAAATTGCCTGATTCCACTACTTCCCGGGCGTCACTTTCAAGTTCCGCTTCCACAGGGATCGAAAAATAGATTTCATCACCCCATGTGTTGAATGATGTCTCTATCGGCAATGCCTCCCACACCTTTTTGGCGGTTGGGCCATCGTTTAGCTCGGCGTCCAATATGAGATCCCCGAGGATAATCTTGATCTGTTTCATGGTTTTTTCTTACCCTTACAGCGTCACTTCCTGAGCCGAAACAATATTGGGATGGTTGCGAAGGGCGTCCAGGGCTTTGGGAGGGGCCTCCTCGTCTAATCGAATGATGGCCATGGCTTTGGTTCCTTCCCGGGTGCGGCTGAGATGCATATTGGCAATGTTGACCTTGTGGTCGCCTAAGGTGGAACCGATGAAACCGATGACTCCCGGGCGATCGAGATTTTGAATCAGGAGATTGATCCCTTCGAGCTCAGCTTCAAGGCGATAATTGTTGAGACGGATCAAACGGGCACCTTCTCCGGGAAACACAGTCCCCGCAATAGAGGATTTTTGCCCCTTCCCCTCGACCCGAACCGTAATCATGCCGGTGTAGCCTCGCGGTTCCGATGTAGTGGAAGTAACCAGTTTGATTTGCCGTTCCTTCAGCAGGATGGGCGCATTCACCAGGTTAACCATTTCCGACAACACGGGTTCCAGAAGCCCTTTTATCACCGTTTGGGTGATGGGCTGCAACGGCAGTTGATGCAGTTCCGGCCCGCTGTATTCGATCTCCAGGCGTTCGATGGGGCTGTATAATTGGCCCTGAAGACGCCCCAGGGCTTCTGCCAGTGTCAGGTAGGGTCGCAATCTTTCGTATGCCTTGGAACTGATTGAAGGAAAGTTCACTGCATTGCGGATGATCCCGTGCTGAAGATAGTCCACCAGTTGGGAGGCAATGGTGCGGGCCACGTTTGCCTGTGCCTGTATGCTCGATGCCCCCAGGTGAGGCGTAGAGATCACGTTGTCCAGAGAGAGTAGCGGGTTGTCCACAGGAGGTTCCGATGAGAAGACATCCAAGGCCGCGCCTGCGATATGGCCGCTCTTGAGCGCTTCATACAGGGCCTGTTCATCGATGAGTCCTCCCCGGGCGCAATTTATAATACAGGTTCCCGGTTGCATCTTGTCAAGGGCGGGCTGATTAATGATATGTTCGGTTTCCTTTGTAAGGGGAGTGTGAAGCGTAATGAAATTACTGCGGACAAAGAGTTCGTCCAGCGGGACCCATTGTACGCTCAGGCTGGCTGCTGCTTCCGGGGTTATGTAGGGGTCGTGTGCAAGAACCTCCATGTGCATTCCAATGGCCCTGTCGGCCACAATGGAACCTATCTTGCCCAGACCGATGATGCCGAGGGTCTGCTGGTAAAGTTCGGTTCCCATGAAACGCTTTTTTTCCCACTGCCCCTCGCGCATGGATTGGGTAGCCTGGGGAACGTGACGCGCGAGAGCCAGCATAAGGGCCAGGGTGTGTTCCGCGGCAGCCATGGCATTGGCCCCGGGGGTGTTCATCACCAGTACCCCTCGAGCACTGGCGGCCTGGATGTCGATATTGTCCACCCCTGTTCCTGCCCGCCCGATCACCTTGAGCCGGACCGCGTTTTCAAGCATTTCTGCGGTGACCTTGGTACGGCTGCGAACCACCATGGCATCGTATTCCGGAAGCTGCGCCCTGATTTCCTCCATCCCCAACCGGTCAGGGGCATCGACGTGCACCCCATCAGCGGATCGAAGCAATTCAAGCCCGCTCTCATGCAATCCATCGCAAACCAGGATTTTCATGATATTCCCTTGTCTCATGCCGGAACGAGGGTTCGCCCGCAGGGTCACTCCACCTTGAGAACGTCCGTAATCGCCTTTTCCATGTCTGCTTTCGGAAGCGCCCCGACCGCCATCTGCGGCTTGCCGTCTGCCGGAACGAACAGGATCGACGGTATGCTACGGATTCCGAACATGGCGGCTAATTCCTGTTCCGCTTGCGTATCGACCTTGTAGAAACGTATCTTCCCATCATGCTCCTGCGCCAGTTCCTCCATAATCGGCGCTACCATCTTACAAGGACCGCACCAATCCGCATAAAAATCGATCACGCAGGGAAGCTCCCCTTCATAATTCCATTCATTGTGCTTTTCAAAATCAAAAACCTTTTCCTTGAAAGCCTCTTTTGTCAGATGCTCAACCATTATGAATCCTCCAAAAACAAAATTGTTTCATAGTTTATAGGTTTCGCGAATTATTGCAAGCAATTTTGAGTTTGTTTCTCGGTGGCCGCAATTTCTAAATATATTACTAAAAAGTATATTAAGTACCCGACATCACAGAAAGGGCACAATGATGTCTTTTCTGTAGTGACTGGCGGGAGGGTGCTGTGTTTTTGTGACTTATCTGTGGGGGAGACCGCAGCTCCCGCTTGCGGGAGAATGCGGAGGGGGCAAGGAATGCCCCCGCAGATAAGTTACAAAAAACACCAGCCCGGGAGACTTGGAACGAAAGAAAAGACGTCATTTGCCCAAACCAATGTCGGGATAAAATTTTCGTATTAGTCACTATCCGGCAAACAAGAGAGGGAGGCCGTCCGCCACAAGAAAGCCGTCCCTGGTAGGCATGGCCCTGCCTCCGTGGACCTGTATCAATCCTGATTCCTGCAACTCGCTAAGAATCGTATCTGAGCGCGGCCGGTTGTTGAGAAGTTTTAGGTCAATTCCATGGCTGGTTCTAAATCCCAGGTAGAGCGATTCAAGTAGATGCTGTTCTTGGGAAAGGGTTTCGGTCCCGGCAACCGGTACCCCCCCTTGGTCAAGGGCCCGGCAATAGCTTTCGACTGAGTCCAGGTTCCACCACCTGACACCTTCCAGGAATGAATGGGCTGCGGGTCCTAGCCCCAGGTAAGGGACGTGTTGCCAGTATTTACTGTTGTGGCGGGATTTGTATTTTTGCTCCCTGGCAAAATTGGAGATTTCATAGTGGATGTATCCTTGTTCTTCAAGGAACCCGGAAGTAATCAGAAAAAAGGACCTTCCTTCCTCTTCTCCCAAAGGTTTGATCCGGCCATCTGTTGACATCTTTCCAAAGGGCGTCCCATTTTCAAGGGTCATCTGGTAGCATGAAAGATGTTCCGGTTTAAAATCAAGGGCACGTTTCATGGTTTGAACCCATCCGGCTTGAGTCTGCCCGGGTAATCCGTACATCAGATCCACGCCTATGTTGGTGAACCCGGAAGCCCTGATCCGCTCCAGCGCCCGTTCAGCTTGCGCGGCCGAGTGTCTTCTTCTCAGGGATTGAAGCTCTTTGTCGTTAAAGGATTGCACACCGAGGCTGATGCGATTTACCCCGATTTTCCGAAGAAGCGTTGGTTTTTCCAATGTGATGTCGTCGGGATTTGCCTCTATGGTAATCTCCGTGTCAGGTGAGAAGGTGAAATATCTGAAAAGGGTATCAATCAATGCGGCCAGTTCGTGTTCTGCAAGGAGCGTCGGCGTGCCGCCGCCTATGTATATGGAGTCAAAGGCGGCAAATCGGTCTTTATAGATAATAGCCTCTTTGCGGAGGCTGTCCAGCCAGTCCGCAACAAGAGAAAAAGAGGTTATTGAATAGAAATTACAATACGGGCATTTTGTCCCACAGAACGGGACGTGGATATAAAGACCTGGGCTCTCAGTATTATTCATTGTCAGACTTTAACACAGCCACGAAAGCACCCTGGGGGATCATGACGGAACCTACCATCTTCATACGTTTCTTTCCCTTCTTCTGTTTTTCCAAAAGCTTTCGCTTGCGGGTGATATCACCTCCATAGCACTTTGCGGTGACATCCTTTCGGAAGGCCGGGATGGTAGAGCGTGAGATTATTTTTCCCCCAATAGCACCCTGGATGGCAATCTTAAATTGATGCCTGGGAATTGCTTCCTTCAGTCGATCGCATACGCGTACTCCCCAGTCTCTTGCTCGATCGCGATGGACGATGAGTGATAAGGCATCGACCTTCTCGCTGTTTACCAGTATGTCCAGCTTGACCAGATCACCCTCCCTGTATTCGATAAGGTCGTAGTCAAACGAACCGTATCCCTGGGTGATGGTTTTCATCCTGTCATAAAAGTCAAAGATCACCTCGGCAAGCGGCATGTCAAAGGTAACTTCGACCCGTCCCTGCGTGGGATAGTTGAAACGCGGATTAACACCGCGTCGTGCTATGCAAAGTTTCATTACTTCTCCCATATAGCGTTCCGGGATGAAGATGCTTGCCTTGATAAAAGGCTCAAAGGAACTTTCGATCCCTGCATCATCCGGGTAATACTGAGGATTATCTATTGTGATGGTTTTGCCGTCCTGAAGCCTAAATTGATACCGGACGCTTGGCGCGGTCATGATAATAGCCTGACCGTACTCCCTCTCGAGTCGTTGCTGGAAGATCTCCAGGTGCAGCAATCCTAAAAAGCCGCAGCGGAAACCCTGTCCGAGGGCTGCGGAAGAATCTTTTTGATAAATCAGGGCTGAATCATTGAGCTTGTATTTCTCAAGCGCTTCTACAAGGGATGTATAATCGTCAGATGAGACAGGGTATATGGAGGAAAACACCATAGGCTTTGCTTCCTTGAATCCGGGAAGCGGGGCCGCGGCCGGATTGGAGTTAAGGGTGATAGTATCCCCTATCCGTGTATCGCTCACGGTCTTTATACCGGAAATGATATACCCGACCGATGCCGCTGAAAGCTCTTTTCTCGGCTCCCTGCTCAGCCGGAAGACGCCTACCTCTTCGACTTTGTAAGTTGCGTTGTTCGACATGAACCGGATGATGTCACCAGGACGGACGGTTCCGTCAAAGACGCGGCAGCTGATGATGGTCCCACGAAAAGGGTCGTAGTTGGCGTCAAATATCAGGGCCGTCAGCGGGTCGTGTGGATTCCCGGTCGGAGCCGGGATTTGTTCCACTATTGCCTCAAGGACGTTTTCAATCCCTATCCCTTCTTTGGCGGAACACAATATGGACGGTTCCGGATCGAGCCCCAACTCGTTTTCAATCTGCTCCTTGACTTGATCCACATCTGCGGAAGGCAGATCGATCTTGTTGATTACCGGGATGATAGTCAGGTCGTGCTCCATGGCCATATAGAGGTTGGCCACTGTCTGGGCCTGAACGCCTTGAGAGGCGTCCACTATGAGCAGCACTCCCTCACACGACGCCAGGGCGCGGGACACCTCATAGGAAAAATCGACATGCCCGGGCGTATCGATCAGGTTGAGATCGTATTCTTTCCCCTTTTTGCCGGTATACGGCAGGGTAACGGTCTGGCTTTTGATGGTAATTCCCCTTTCCCGTTCAAGGTCCATGGTGTCTAAGATCTGGTCGCGGAATTGCCGTTCGGTTACCAGGCCGGCGTGTTGAATGAGGCGATCGGCCAGGGTTGATTTACCATGATCGATGTGGGCGATAATACTGAAATTACGTATCTGCGGCATGGCTTTTGCTTAAAAAAGCTTTAAAAAACCCCTTTTTGCTTATTCCTGAACCTGCTGGGAACAGGTTTGATGGCCGGTACACTTCTACCAGACGAAAGCCGGCTTTTCAAGGCCTGCTCCTTATTAAAGCTTTCTGCAGTAAAGTGCGCTGGTTAGCACTCACTCTTTCAACTTAAGTCTTTTGTTAAAATGTCGATAAACATAGATAGAGACTGGGCCGATCCTTAATTAAGGAGGCAAACATGAATCCTTACTACGGAACCACGGAAGATATTACAAATGGCCTGGCACGTCGAAAAGCCCCTCGTGATACCGAGCAATGGCGACGTTGGGACGAAGAGCTTGTCGAAAAGTTCGGCAGGTGGCTTGGCCGTATTGTAAAGGTGATTGCCATCTTGTTTCTTGCTGTTTCTGCCGCAGTTATTATTAGTTTGTTCTAGCCTTCCAACATTCCCCAAAGAGTTTTGAACCGCAATAGCGAACAAATCTAAAAATGGCAAACTTCCTTTGCCGAAACGAACAGCCTTGACCGATTGAATCGTGTCGTGATACTGCTTCAGCAACCTTGCGACAGCACATTGTCCTTTGGTGTTACTAATGAGAGCATAATATTGTTTGAGAGCTTTGCAATGAGTATGTGGCCTATACAGATAGTAAGTAGATAATGATTAAAAAGCAAAGGCGAAACATCTATGACTAAGAAAGTAGGGTTTCTGGAAAGACCGGGAACAAAAGAACGGATCAAGACTCCGTCCGTGGTAAGCCGCTTAAACGCCGAGGTTCGGGCGCGGGTGGAGCGGGTGAAATTCGTTGTCTTTGATGTGGATGGCGTGCTCACCGACGGCAGGCTCTTCTATCACGACGACGGCACGGAGTCGAAGGCATTCGACGTGCGGGACGGCCACGGAATAAAGATGCTGAGGCACGCCGGTATTGAGGCGGCCCTGGTCTCGGGCAGAAATTCTCCCATGGTCGAAAAGAGGGCTGCCGATCTGGGAATCAAAGAGGTGGTTCAGGGGGTGAGAGACAAGGTGCCGATCATTGAGGAGATTATTTCTAAGAGGGGTCTCAAGCTGGAAGAAGTGGCCGTTGTTGGCGACGACGTGGTCGATCTGCCCGCCATGAGCCGGGTAGGGCTTGCCATTGCAGTAGCCGACGCCTCAGAGCATCTCTTTGATTCCGCCCATTACATTACCCTTGCACCCGGCGGCAGGGGCGCCGCAAGGGAGGTGGCCGAGCTGATCCTCGGGGTCCAGGGATTGTGGGAAAAGGTAGCGAGCCCGTACTTTGAGTAAATCATCGCAGAACGTTGTTAGACTTTTTGCGAATTTTTTACGTATAAATCCCTGAAAAGGAGGCGCTGTTCCCGAGTTCTTCTTCGATTCTCAACAGTCTGTTGTACTTGGCGACACGGTCTGTTCGTGAGCCCGAGCCTGTTTTTATCTGCCCGGCGTTCAGGCCGACGGCCAGGTCTGCGATAAAGGTGTCCTCGGTCTCGCCTGAACGGTGGGAAATGACCGTTTCATATCCGGCTTCCTTTGCCATTGCCACGGTTTCCAGGGTTTCACTCAGTGTGCCGATCTGGTTCAGCTTGATCAGGATTGCGTTGGCAATGCCGCAATTGATTCCCTTTTCAAATATCTTCGGGTTGGTGACAAAAATGTCATCCCCTACAATCTGCACTTTATCCTCCAGGCGTTGGGTCATGATCTCCCATCCGAGCCAGTCCTGTTCGGCCAGACCATCCTCGATGGAAAGGATCGGATAGGCATCTATGAGTTTCTCATAGTAGTCGATCATGGCATTGGCATCCATTCCCTTTTTCCCTTCACCCTTCAAGACATACTTTCCATTGTGGTAAAACTCGCTGGCCGCAGCATCCAGGGCAAGGGCAATATCTTTACCCGGTTTGTAACCGGCCTTTTCAATGGCTGCTACAATCAAACGAAGGGCCTCCTCGTTAGAATCGAGGTTTGGCGCAAAACCGCCTTCATCCCCAACCGCAACATTGTAGCCCTCAGCCTTTAAAACCGATTTTAATTGGTGGAAGGTCTCGACCCCCATCCTGATCGTTTCTGCAAAGGCCTGGTTCCCCATAGGGATGATCATGAATTCCTGGATGTCCAAATTGTTGGCAGCATGGGCGCCGCCATTTATGATATTCATCATGGGAACAGGAAGGACATTGGCGTTTATACCGCCGATGTAACGGTACAAGGGTATCTGAAGTGCCTGGGCAGCGGCCCTGGCCGCAGCCAGAGACACCCCAAGAATGGCATTGGCCCCCAGCTTGGATTTGCTGGGTGTGCCGTCAAGCTCTATAAGACGACGGTCCAGTCTAGCCTGGCCGGAAGCATCCACCCCCAGGATTGCAGGTGCGATGATTCCCTTTACATTCTCCACGGCCCTTGCCACACCCTTCCCGCCATAACGCTTGCGTCGTTTGTCTCTGAGTTCCAGGGCCTCCCGCTTTCCAGTGGAGGCTCCAGAGGGAACGGCCGCACGTCCTACAGCGCCGCAGGCAACCATAACGTCTACCTCCACGGTTGGATTGCCACGTGAATCCAGTATCTCCCTTGCGGTCACATCGATGATTTCAGTCATGACATTTCCCTCCTACGCTTGGTATTAAGCAGCATGGTCCCCAGGATTGGCACATTTCACAGACGGCCCGGGTCGATAAACAGATCATAGATTTTGCTGTTGGCGCTGTCAATCATTAACGAACCGTTTGGCTAATAGCCTGTTAAACCGCATAGTCTCCTACGCCCGGCTTTGTTCCTTGACTTGGATATGAAAACTCGTTAATAGACATCCCATGAAAAAAAAACTTCGCCTCCTGGTGCAGCAAGCCTTAGAATCCGCCATTACTGCCGGGCATTTTCAGCCCGTCGATCCCCTCCCGTCCATCGTACTGGAGACACCTAAGATTGCAGCCCATGGCGACTTCAGCACCAGCATCGCCATGGCTGTGGCGGCATCTCAAAAAAGGGTGCCACGGGAAGTTGCAGCGATCATTATGGATCATATTGAGGACTCCGGCCGGATGCTTTCAAAGATGGATGTGGCAGGACCCGGATTCATCAACTTCTTTATTGCACGGGACAGATGGTACGAGATTCTCAAGACCGTTCATGATGAGGATAAAGCCTACGGTACCTCCCAAATCGGGCACGGGAAGCACGTCCAGATCGAATTTGTAAGTGCCAATCCTACCGGACCTCTCCATGTCGGCCACGGACGCTGTGCCGCCGTGGGCGAAACCCTGGCGGCCATATTGAAGTCAGCGGGTTATGAAGTCGAGAAGGAATACTATGTGAACGATTCCGGGCGACAGATTCGCACCCTCGGTGAATCGGTCTTTATTCGCTATCAGCAGCTCCTTGGAAAGAACATCAATATACCTGAGGATGGCTACCAAGGAGGTTACATAAAGGACTTGGCCCGCATACTCATTGATCAAGAAGGTGAACGCTTACTCGATATGTCCGAGGAGGAGGCAATCACACTTTGCGCAGGATTTGCGGCCGGCAAGATCCTTGAGGAGATTCGCCAAGATCTGGAAGCTTTTGGTGTATCCTTTGGCCGTTGGTTCAGCGAACAGCACCTCTATGACTCAGGCGCAGTCGGGGATGTGATTCAAGATTTTAAAAGCCGGGATATCGTGTATGAACACGATGGGGCGCTTTGGTTTCGTGCCAAAGACTTTCGTGATGAAAAGGACCGGGTTGTGGTTCGCTCCAATGGATTGACGACATATTTTGCTTCAGATATCGCTTACCATAAGGACAAGCTTGAGCGAAAGTTCGACCGGATCATTGATATATGGGGAGCAGATCATCACGGCTATGTTTCTCGCGTTTCAGCTTCGATTGAGGCCCTTGGATATAGCAAAGACCGCTTTCGGGTCCTCCTCGTTCAATTGGTGAACCTGCTTCGAGACGGCAAGCCAGTGGCCATGTCGACACGGGCAGGCGAATTTGTTACCTTAAAGGAAGTCGTTGACGAGGTGGGGCTGGATGCTGCCCGCTTCTTATTCTTGTTGCGCCATTATGAGAGCCCGCTTGACTTTGATCTGGAGGTGGCCAAAAGAGAGTCCAACGATAATCCGGTGTACTATGTGCAATACGTTCATGCAAGAATCTCTAATATTCTCAAGAAGGCCGAAGAACGCGGTTACAAAGATATTTATTGGGATAAAGATTTCCCCGGGCTCATCAATCTCCCGGAGGAAATTCAGCTTATCAAGCTGATGGCACGATATCCGGAGATTGTGGAACAAAGCGCCCTTTTGATGGAACCTCATCATATCCCTTTTTACCTGAAAGAGCTTGCAGGAACCTTTCACGCCTACTATCACGACCGCAACAAGCACAAGGTTGTAAGTGATGATGCCAAACTTTCAGCAGCAAGGCTATATTTGGTTTCTGCTATCAGGATCATCATAAGGAATGGGTTGACCCTGATGGGCGTGTCGGCACCGGAAAGAATGTAGGGAGGCTGGCCTAGTCATGAGTAGAAAAACTTCACAGTCCAAGAAGAAATCTTCGGCCAAAAAATCCGGATTTCCCGTTGAACTGACCCGCAAACAGTTTTTTCTTTGGTTTGGGCTCGCCTTCCTTGCGATGGCCTGGATGTTTACCCTGGGCATTATTGTGGGGCGCGGTCTTTCTCCGGTCCGTTTTGATGTGCAGAAGCTCAAGAAAGAGCTGATAGCCCTTAAGCAGGAGGTCTTGAAAAGAGATCAGGCCCGCTTTAAGATTGAGAAAGATAACCTTTCCGGGGACCATGGCCTTGATTTTTACAAGGCCCTTACAGATAAGAAGGAAGAGACCCGGTCGAAGCTTGCAAAAGCTCGCGAGCAGACCGTAAAGCCCAACACAGGATCCCCGGAGGCCTCTAAAACAGGAAAGATTGGGAGACGGGGGCTTTTGACCATACAGGTTGCATCGTTAAAGAATGCTGAGAGGACCAAGCAAATAATAACTCGTCTTAAAGGTAAAGGGTATGATGCCTATGAGGTAACGGCAAACGTGCCCGGGAAGGGGATCTGTCATAGGGTGCGAGTGGGCCATTTTGCGGATTCTATTGAGGCCGGACGGGTAGCCGCAAGGCTTAAGCAGGATAAATTTGAAGTAATGATTGTTCGGGAGTAGGCGCTTTAGCTCACCTGGAGGTATTGCCATGAAGATTACCAAGGAAGAAGTCGTCCATGTAACAGGATTGGCCCGATTGAGTCTTGATGATAACGACATAGAGCTTTATACCAAGCAACTGGGGGACATCCTGAGCTATATGGATGCCCTCAATCGTATTGATACCGAAGGCGTGCCTCCTACCTCCCACGCCATTTTTATAAACAATGCGTTTCGCGAGGATGAGGTCGAGCCTTCCATTCCCGCGGGACGTGCTTTGGCGAACGCCCCTGAGTCTGAAGACGAAGGCTTTGTCGTTCCAAAGGTAATTGGATAATGGATTTGTATCGATTAACCATACACGAGGCCCATGAGCTCTTAACAACAGGAAAGATCTCTTCTGTGGAGCTGACCTCTGCGGTTTTTGATCGCATAGAACAGGTTGAAGATAAGGTCGGGGCCTACATTACTCTGGTCAAGGACCGGGCCATGGCTGAAGCAGCAGACGCAGATAAGGTGATTCGGCAAGGCAACGGCAAGCCGCTTACAGGTATTCCTATTGCTATTAAGGATGTTCTCTGCACAGAGGGGGTCAGAACGACCTGTGGATCAAGGATATTGAAAAACTTTATCCCGCCTTATAACAGCACGGTTGTGGACAGACTCAGAGAGGCCCGCGCCGTCATTATAGGGAAAGCCAATATGGATGAATTTGCTATGGGTTCCTCCACCGAACACTCGGCATTGACGACAACCCGCAACCCGTGGGATTTGACACGGGTCCCAGGAGGCTCCAGCGGGGGGTCGGCTGCGGCCGTGGCCGCTGATGAATGCATCGGGGCGATTGGTACAGACACAGGAGGTTCCATACGGCAGCCGGCAAGTCATTGTGGTGTGGTGGGACTAAAGCCCACGTACGGACGGATATCGCGCTTTGGCCTTGTTGCGTTTGCTTCCTCCCTTGACCAGATCGGTCCCATAACCAAAGATGTAACGGATTGCGCGATCCTGATGAATGAGATATGCGGCTATGATCCGAATGACTCGACATCTGTGCCGCGGGAGGTCCCGAATTACACTAAGGCGTTACAAGCGGGCATCAAGGGGCTTGTGGTTGGGATGCCCAAGGAGTATTTTTCCGAAGGCCTGGATGAGGATGTGGCGCAATCGATTGATGCTGCGATCAAAGTGATTGAAGGACTTGGGGCAACCTGCAAGTATGTCTCTCTTCCCCATACAGAACAAGCTGTGGCCGTATATTATCTGATCGCACCTGCCGAGGCAAGCTCGAACCTTGCCCGATACGATGGCGTGAGATACGGGTTTCGGGACAATGGGGCCGAAGAGTTGATCCAGATGTACAGAGATACCCGGTCAAAAGGATTTGGGCCTGAAGTGCAAAGACGGATAATCATCGGCACTTATGCACTGTCGGCAGGATACTATGATGCTTACTACGGGAAGGCTTCCCAGGTACGAACCTTGATTATACAGGACTTCAATCAAGCCTTTGAAACATGCGACGTGCTGCTTGCGCCCGTGGCCCCCACGCCTGCATTTAAGCTTGGAGAGAAACTGGATGATCCCCTTGCCATGTATCTGTCGGACATCTTTACCCTGCCTGCCAACCTGGCCGGAATAGCCGGGGTTTCCGTGCCTTGCGGGTTCAGCAGGGATGGGCTTCCGATCGGGTTGCAGATTTTGAGCAAACATTTTGACGAGGAGAAACTCATCCGGGTGGCATACAATTTTGAACAGGAAACCGATTTCCATGCCAAGAGGCCGGAGCTGTGATTTGTCATTAGCTCCTGTTTACGATGTCGGGTAGTTAATGTATTTTTTAATAACTATATAAAAAGGAGAAGTAAACCAAAATGAGCATTCAGCCGGAAGGTGAAGACCTGAGAAAGGCGACGAGATGGATATCGGACGAGCGCCTGAATAATCCAAAGGAGAACCTGAGCAGTTTGATTGAACAGGCGTGCGTCAAGTTTGATCTGTCACCCCAGGATGCAGAATTCCTTATGCGCTTTTTTGCCGCAAAAGACAAAGAGTAACCGTTCAATCTTTCAAAAGATGCCGCGTATAAAGATCCTCCCTGAAATATTGTCCAACAAGATCGCTGCCGGTGAGGTGGTTGAGCGTCCGGCCTCGGTTGTAAAAGAGCTCATAGAGAATTCTATTGATGCTGAAAGCTCCAAGGTATTGGTGGAGATAGCAAAGGGCGGACGCTCGTTTATTCGGGTATCCGACAACGGCGTCGGCATGGATCATGACGATGCGCTTCTGTCTATAGAGCGCTATGCAACAAGCAAGATATACAATGAAAAAGATCTTTTCTCTATAGCCACTCTTGGATTTAGAGGAGAGGCCCTCCCAAGCATAGCATCTGTTTCAGAGATGGAGATCGTGACCAGGTCGGCATCATCCGAAGCCGGCACACGAATCATTGTGAAAGGCGGAAAAGTCAAGGAGGTTGCCGAGGTCGGGGCTCCTAAAGGAACGGTTATCTCGGTGAATCGTCTATTTTTCAACACGCCTGCCAGGCGAAAGTACCTGAAGACGGAACAGACCGAAATGGGCCACATCAGCGACACGGTTACGCGCATGGTCCTTGCTTTCCCCGGCGTCTACTTTAAGTTCTTACACAACAAAAGGGTTCTCGGGAACTGGAGCACCGCCGCAAACTCTTTTCACCGCGTAGTCGACGCGCTGGGAGGGGATTTAGAAGATCGTTTGCATGAAGTGGACTACAAGGCCGGCAACGTCTGGATCCACGGATTCGTGGCCTCTCCGGAGATCTCGCGAGCAACTTCTCGCGGATTATATGTTTATGTTAACGGTCGCTTTGTCCGGGACAAGTTACTGGTTCATGCTGTTATGGAAGCCTATGCAGGGCGGCTGATGAAAGGTAAGTTCCCGCTGGTCGTGCTCTTTGTGGAGCTTGCCCATGATAAAGTGGATGTGAATGTACATCCTACAAAGAACTCTGTTCGGTTTGAAGCCCTAAATCAGGTCCATGAAACTGTTGCAAGGGCTGTATCAGAAAGTCTGCAGAAGTTCGATCGTCCCGGATGGAGACAGACCCTCACCGCAAAACCAACGCAACGACCGACCCAATACAGTCTTTCTCCGCCAGGGCGCGGGGTGGTTAGTGAGTCTAAACCCGAACTTACTTCTCAGGTATACAGCAATACACATAAAACCATGCCACCACTGTGGCCTGAAAAATCCTTTTCCTCCCTCAGGATCCTCGGGCAGCTCCACAACACCTATATTGTTTGCGAATCTGAAGACGGATTAGTACTGATCGACCAGCATGCCGCCCATGAACGCGTGGTTTTTGAGTCGCTCAAGGCCGCCTACGGCCGTTCGGCTATTGCCGTCCAGGGCCTGCTGGTGCCCGAAACCCTGGAGTTGAATCATCGGGAGGCCGGCATCCTGGAAGCGCTTATAGAAGACTTGAGGAAGATTGGCCTGGAAATAGAACCCTTTGGAGGGAAGACTTACCTGATAAAGTCCGTCCCCGCTTTGCTGGCCGGCAGGCCTATCAAACCTCTTGTCATGGAGATTGTAGAAAAGGCGGCTGAAATCGGTCTTGCCTCCGGCTTGCATCGCGGCGTGGGCGAGTGCCTAGCCATAATGGCCTGCCACGGTGCCATAAGGGCCAATCAAAAACTTGCGGATGAACAGATGAAATCCCTGTTGGAACAACTCGATGCCCTTGAACATGCATCACATTGCCCGCACGGCCGTCCGACTTACATTCACCAAAGCCTGCGCCGGGTGGAAAAGGATTTTAAACGGATCGTCTGATTAAAGGTCCCCTTTTATTTGCTCTTTTTGCCGGCCAGTTTCTTTACCCTTAAGAGCCCCGGGCTGTTATGAAAATACATCAGAGTGGAAGAATATCCTGCGCGGATAAAACGAGTTTCCAGATCATCAAAGAGGACAGGGCGGTTCGGCCATGTGTATCTTTTTTCTCTACGGTTCAGCTTTTCCCATTGTCTCAACGCATTCGAGTCTTTGTGAAATACGCTTTCCCTTGCATGTTCACACAGAAACATCTCACAGACAATCGGTTTTATATTCCAAAGACAACCGCTTTCCCCAAGATAGACGCACCTAAAGCTTGGGCTTGGGACACTCAAGACTTGTAGTAGCCGGTCGGTTTCTTCGCCTGACGACATCAGGAGATTAATGACTACATCAGCAAAGAATGTTGTAATCCCTTCACGGCTACAGCATGCACTATAGTGGTCCTGGTAGCACTTTTGAGTGCAGATTTGTGAAAAATGGTGTTGCAAGAACCGGTTTACTTCTTTTCTAAATTGGAGATAGTCTTTTATTCTTATTTTAAGCTTTTTCCGTTCAGAAGGCAAAATCGTTCTGAGATGCTCTCGCACCATTTGGATCGTTTCTGACTGTTCCAGGTTGTAGTCATTCATCTCCGGGCCCCGGTTTTAATGAAGAGTAGGGCTTTCTTTTTTTAGGGCCTCCTCCTTCAAAAACTGAAACACGTAATACCCTTCTGCATCCGGTTTTATTTCACCTAAGGCAACCCCAGGGATTAGATCCAGTGCAACAGGGTCGTCCACGGCCACTTTTCTTTTGATCAGCCTGAGCATGTTCGTTCTATCATTGTACATAATGATGGGGCCAAAGATTTTTCTTCCGTCTTCTGCTTCATGGTGAGAACCGAACATTATATAGTCATTTACCAATACCTCCGCCGGCACTGGTTCGTAACCCATAAGTTCGACAAAGAGGTCAAGTGTCTCCGTGACTGCCCCGGGGTCTGACCCGGCAAGGGCTTCAATTCCGTCATTGATCATTTCTTCTATATCCCTTTCCTCAAAGCGAAGGTCGAGCAAGTCCAGGGCGCGTTCACGAACGTGGCGGAGGGAATCTCTCCCTTTGCACATGAGGACATCCGAATCGTTCAAGATTTTTATAACATTTCGAATGCTGACCATTTCCTTCAATTCAGGGCTCTTGCGCAACGTCACGTCGTCAAGAGTGGTTTTGCCATAAAGTGGAAGCTCGTTATCCAGCACAAGTATCTCCCCTGTGCCCGGCTCAAGTTCTCTAAAATAGAGATCAAGGTCTCTCCGTTTTTCCAAGACAAAGGGGCTCAATGAAAGAAGTTCCCGCATGGTTTCTTTATCTACCTTCCATAGCTTCCCAGGCGATCCAATGGACAGCGACACGGCCCTTGAAAGTTTGTCTATTAGGATCTTTTTTTTCAGGTTCTCTTTCAGCGACATGTAATCTCCCGTAATTTGTTATTATTAGTTATTTGTTATTCGACAATCATCAATCAAAATGTATATTATCAATATCACAATAGTTGTTTCACGTAAACCAAAACCCGCTTCCTCTTGACTATAAGTGCCCATTCTGATACAAAATTCTTGGATTCCAGGGAGGGAAGAGACAGGATCTTGGAAATGGCTACATGGGCGCCCCATATCGCTATGAAGTTTGAGCGCTTCAGGGAAAAGATGGTGAGCACACAAATCGAGGCCCGTGGTATCTATGACCATGGGGTTCTTGAGGCTATGCGTAAGGTTCCCCGCCATCTTTTTGTGGGTGAAGCCCTGCAGGACCAAGCCTATGGAGACTTTCCCCTTCCCATTGGCGAGGGCCAGACTATATCCCAGCCGTATATTGTAGCGGAGATGACCCAAGCCCTTGAACTAACCAAGGATGATCGCGTCCTGGAGATCGGAACCGGTTCAGGTTATCAGACAGCCATACTGGCCGAGCTGGCATTTCGGGTTTATACGATTGAACGGGTGAGGGCCCTATTTATCAGGGCTCGCAAGCTACTTGATCAGCTCGGATACCACAATGTCGTTGCCAAGTGTTCCGATGGGACCCTGGGCTGGCCTGATGAGAGCCCCTTTGAGGCGATCATCGTGACGGCCGGGGCACCGGAGATACCGGAAAAGCTTGTGCAACAGTTAACAATAGGTGGCCGCATGGTCATCCCGGTGGGCGACAGATTCTCCCAAACACTCGTCAAGATCCGCAGAGACGAAGATGGTATTCACGAAAACGATATAGGGGGATGCCGGTTCGTAAAACTCATTGGGGAATACGGATGGAAGGGGAAATAGGCAGTGCTGCGGAGACTCTACGGCTGGGTTTTACACTGGGCCCGAACCCCGTACGGAACCTGGGCATTGTTTGCCTTAGCCTTTTGCGAGTCCTCCTTTTTCCCAATCCCGCCTGATGTGCTTCTTATTGCCCTGTCCGTTGTGCTGCCGAAAAAATCGCTCAGATATGCCTTAATCTGTTCCGGTGGCTCCTTATTGGGTGGATGTTTTGGTTATTTCATCGGATGGCAATTCATGGCCTCTGTCGGCGATGCGATTATCCGATTCTATGGGTTGATAGATAAGTATGAATATATCAGGCAACTCTATATGCTCTACGATGCCTGGACAGTGGGGATCGCGGGCTTTACCCCTATTCCATATAAAGTCTTTACGATTACTGCCGGTGCCTTTCGGATCAACTTTGTCGTTTTTCTTGTTGCCTCTGCTATTTCCAGGTCGGCTCGATTTTTCCTGATAGGCGGCCTTATCTATCTGTTTGGTCCGAAGCTCCAGTCCTTCATTGAACGGTATTTCAACGCACTTGCCGTGGCTTTTGTTATATTGTTAATCTTGGGATTTGTGGCGATCAGGTACTTAATTCCCTGATGGTATTTTCTCAGCCGCACCTTGCAAACCCGCAAGAACGACATACAAGGCACCCACCCTCGTGTTCCAGCGCGCCGCCGCACTCCGGGCAGGCCCCCATCATGGCAGGCATCTGCGTTGTGTTGATCCGGCTATAATTTTTTATCACCTGGGCTATACCGTCCGGGCAGGAAAGAACCATTTTTCCGTTTTGCCAGATAGGTGAAGGGCATCGAATGCCACAGATCTGTTTAAGGATGGCCTCTATCTTGACCCCGCTGCGCAGAGCAAGAGATATGAGTCGCCCTGCCGCCTCGATCTGTGAAGAGGCGCACCCGCCTGTTTTTCCCATCTGGGCAAAGACCTCGCAGACACCATGGTCGTCTTCATTGATGGTTACATAAAGCTTGCCGCAACCGGTATTGATTCGTTCTGTGGCACCCCTGGTCCTAACAGGACGCCCCCTCGGTACGATCCCTGGACGCTCGGTTTCCCTGGCCTGCTCGGCTTGCTCCCTTCCTATGTTTAACACTTGGCGATCACGGCTTCCATAGCGATAAATCGTTACACCCTTGCATCCGGTTTCGTAGGCGAGCCTGTACACTTTTTCTATGTCTTCGGGCATGGCATCATGGGGGAAATTGACCGTCTTGGATACGGCATTGTCGGTGTATTTTTGAAAAGCCGCTTGGATTCGGATGTGCCACTCGGGTGCAATATCATGAGCGGTAACAAAAAGGCGCCTTATCTTATTGGGGATTCCCTTGATATGTTGAATCGACCCGGTTTCAGCGATCTGCTCGGCCAGTTCATCGCTGTAAAAACCGCTTTTCTTCGCCACTTGTTCAAATAGCTGGTGCATCTCAAACAAGGACTCTCCATCAAGAACCTTTCGCTCATAAGCGACTGCAAAGATGGGCTCAACACCACTGGAACACCCGGCGATAATGCTGATTGTTCCGGTGGGGGCTACAGTGGTTACGGTTGCGTTTCTCATATACGGAGTCTTTGGGTCGTCAAAGATGCTTCCCTTATAGGCAGGAAAGCTTCCCCTCTTTTTTGCTAACTCGCTTGAAGCCTTCCTTGCCTCGCTCAAGATAAAGGCCATGACCTGTTCGGCCCGCTGAACAGCCTTCTTCGAATCATACGGGACGCCCAGCTTAATTAGCATATCTGCAAACCCCATGACCCCCAGGCCGACCTTCCTCGTCTTTTTGCTGGCGGCCTCGATCTGGCGCAGCGGGTATTTGTTTATCTCTATCACGTTATCAAGAAAGTGAACCGCACTTCGAATGGTCTGTCTGAGTTTCGTTTTGTTCAATTTGCCGTTGGTTATCATCTCAGAGAGATTGATGGATCCGAGATTACACGATTCATACGGAAGCAAAGGCTGTTCACCACAAGGATTCGTAGCCTCGATCTCGCCCAGTTGAGGAATGGGATTGGCTCGATTGATGTGGTCTAAAAAAATTACACCCGGTTCCCCGCTTTGCCAGGCCGCCCGGACGATCTTGTCAAAGATGGTTTTGGCAGAAACCGTCTCTCTTGCTTTACGGTTCCTCGGGTTGACCAGGTCGTAGTCTTTATCGGCGGCCAGGGCTTTCATGAACGAGGTAGTGAGGGCAACCGAGATATTGAAGTTGTTCAATTTAGTCAGATTGGTTTTACTTTGGATGAAGGTCTCGATATCCGGGTGATCCACCCGCAGAATGCCCATGTTGGCCCCCCGCCTGGTGCCTCCCTGCTTTACGGTCTCGGTGGCAACATCAAACACGGTCATGAAGGAGATGGGACCGGTCGATATCCGTTGCGTAGATGATACCCAATCATTTTCGGGCCGTACCCGTGAAAATGAAAAACCGGTACCGCCACCGCTCTTGTGAATCATGGCCGTGTGTTTCAGGGCTTCAAATATGCTGTCGATGGAGTCCTCAACTGGAAGGACAAAACAGGCCGCAAGCTGTCCAAGCCTACGCCCGGCATTCATCAGGGTTGGGGAGTTGGGCAGAAAAACCAGCTCGGTCAGTAACCTGTAAAACTCCTGTTCGGTCTTCTTGATGTCTGCCTTGGGATCAAATTCGGCATCGGCCGCTGCAACGCTACGGGCCACCCTCTTAAACAGGTCTTGTGGCTTCTCAGCTGGTCTATGCTTTCGGTCCTTCTTTAGATAGCGCCGTTCAAGAACGACCAGTGCATTTGGGGAAAGAGATATAGGCATAATGTATTTT
>JABXJX010000189.1 GCA_013375375.1 Desulfobacterales bacterium
TTCAGTTGCAAGATAGGCTATCTGCCCGGCAAATATCAGGTTGCCTTTGACAAATGCCTTCTTGAGATAATCAATAAATTTGCCACGAAAAACCTTTGACAGTGCCTTCACGGGAAAGAGGAAATTCTTCCGGGAGTGGATCCAGCGCTTGCCATCAGAAGACAACACACCTGCCGGGATAACGCAGTGAAGATGAATGTGACTGAGTAGTTTCTGATCCCAGGTGTGTAGAATGGCGGTAAATCCAATTTTGCCACCCAGGCCATGTTTGGCATCGCCGGCAAATTCCTGAAGAGTCTCCGCCACCGTCTTGAACAATACATCAAAAACAACCTTCTTGTTGCACAGTACGACTTGATTTAGCTCGTGTGGAATAGTGAAAACATTATGGAAGTACTCCACAGGCAGCAGCTCTACCCTACGCTTCTCGAGCCACTGTGCCTTGGCTAATGCCTGGCATTTTGGACAATGGCGGTTACGGCAGGAATTATAAGCAATCCTTTCAAATCCACACCGGTCGCATCTTTCCATGTGCCCGCCGAGATACGCTGTGCGGCAGACCTCGATGGCATGCATCACCTTCAGATGAGACAGCGGTGAAGGACGACTATGCTTATATTGCTCACCATATTCACGGAATATCTCGGCTACTTCATAACATGGTCTTGCGGATTCAAGGTTCCCTGCCGTCCGCGTGGCAACAGACAGCATAGGTGGACCTCTCCTATTATTGAATACTCCTGTCAGATGGAACCGCCAGCAGATCCAGCGGGCTTGTTGTTCCCTGCAGTGTCTTACTGGTTACCTGCAGATACCGCACCGTGGTCAGAATGGAGCTATGCCCCATCAGCAACTGGATGGTGCGGATATCTCGACCGGCTTCCAGCAGGTGGGTGGCAAAACAGTGGCGTAAGGTATGAATCCCGCCTTTTCGCTTGATACCGCCCTTTGCAACTGCTTGAGCATAGAC
>JABXJX010000062.1 GCA_013375375.1 Desulfobacterales bacterium
TGCTATAATTTTAAATGAGTCAAGAGCAGACTTGACCCCTTGCCTTCCCATTGAATCAAAGGAAGAGCCATTACAAATAGCTTCCATATTTCATAGTGAATATCAAATTAGGGTGCTTAGCGATCATAAAGGTTTCTCGATCCTTAAAAAGGACCCTATTCCTTACATGTTTAAAATCGAAGGTTGCGAGAGTAACAAAGCAATGAAAGGGCTGTCAAAAGAAAGTCTTAGAAAAGTGCCGAGAAAAGCCTAACAACCGCATTCACCAGATCCAAAAAGCCTGCGGCTTCTTGTCCTGGTGATGCGAAACGTTAGGCCTCATTGATTTTAAAATAACGACTTAACCATAAAGAAGGAGAAGGGATTATGAATTCGAGAAGATTTATCTTTTTGCTTATGGGATTTATTTTGTCGGGTTGTTCAAGCATTGGGGTATTTATGGGGTCAAATCTTTAATCTTGACAAATAACACAGCCCATAGCCTTTCCTGGAACAAAGCAATATCAAGATTAAACGGGCTGTTGCCCAAATCCCTTTTCGCTTGTCTAAAACATTTTAATCCGCCTTCGGCGGAAAGGAATTGTTGTTTGGGCAACAGCCTGTTAAATATTCAATTCCAATACTTAACTTTTAAGATGTGCCCCTACCCTCCTGTGAATCTCCACCCGCAGAAATGACACCAAGGGCTAAGGACTCGTTGCTTTGCGATGAAAAAATATGCAATATTGCGCAATAATATATGATATTTATTGCGCAATACTCCGCAATATAGTATCTTCCCCCTACCCTTAGCTCACCGCAGAGACACCAATATGCCTGCAAAAGACGATACCATTCAAAGGTCATCACAGGGCCTAACCGTGATTACCACACATGTCAATGCTGATTTTGACGCATTTGCCTCTATGCTGGCGGCCCAAAAACTCTATCCAGGGGCACTTGCGATTTTTCCCGGTTCACAGGAAAAGAATCTGAGAGATTTTTTTGTAAAATCGATGGTGTATCTCTATAACATCGTAAAAATCAAAGATATCGACCTGAATGCAATAAGCCGGCTCGTATTGGTCGATACCCGCCAGGCAAGCCGTATCGGCAAGCTTGCCGATATAGTGAATCGTCCCGGCCTGGAAATCCACATATATGACCATCACCCACCAATGCCCGATGATCTTTCCGGAAGCGTCGAAATAACCCGGATGACCGGCGCAACGGTCACTATATTGACAAAAATACTGCGTGACAAAAAGATCCCAATCACCGCTGAAGAAGCCACTATCATGGCCCTGGGCCTGTACGAGGATACAGGTTCCTTCACGTTCTCATCCACGACGGAAGATGATTACCTTGCCGCGTCCTACCTCCTTTCCAACGGGGCCAACCTGAACGTGGTCTCGGACATTATCACCCGGGAAATGACGCCGGAACAGGTAAGTCTCTTAAACGACATGATCGAGGGGGTCACCCACCACACAGTAAATGGTGTTGACGTGGCTGTCACCACCGTCTCTTGTGACACCTACATAGGAGATTTTGCCTTCCTGGTACATAAACTAAAGGACATGCAGAACCTGGATGTCATCTTTGCCCTGGCCAGTATGGAAAATCGCGTATACATGGTTGCTCGAAGCCGGCTGCCGGAAGTCGATGCAGGTGAAATAACCATGGCTTTCGGCGGCGGCGGCCATCCCTCAGCTGCCTCGGCGACCATCAGAGGACAGACCGTGATCCAGGTTGAGGAGAAGCTCTTTGCCGTATTGAACCAATTAATCAACCCCAAGCGATCGGCAAGAGATCTTGCGTCTACCCCTGCCATACATGTAGAACCGGACGTGACCCTGAAGGAAGCAAATGAACTCCTCACCCGTTACAATGTAAATGTCCTTGCCGTACTGGAATCCGATAATCTTCTCGGGATTATCTCCCGTCAGGTTATAGAAAAGGGCCTTCATCATAAGCTTGAGCACGTGCCCGTGCGGGAATACATGACCACGGAAATCGATACGGTAAGCCCTGATGCCCCGTTATCGGAGATCCAGGAAAAGATCATAGGCAACAAACAGCGCCTGCTGCCTGTAGTGGAAAAAGGCCGTGTAGCAGGGGTCATTACAAGAACCGACCTGCTCAATGTCCTTGTCAGCGAACCGGCGCGCATTCCTGAATTTGTAGTAAACAGCAAGGACCGCAGGCCCCATGTCCGCGAAAGGAACGTGACCAAGTTCCTCACAGAGCGTCTTCCTAAAGAGATCATAGAACTCCTGAGGGCCGTTGGAAAAGTTGCCGATTCACTCAAGTTCAATGCTTACGCTGTGGGCGGTTTTGTGAGGGATATTTTTCTGTACCAGGAAAACCTTGACATCGACGTGGTCATTGAAGGCAACGGCATAGAGTTTGCCAGGGCCCTAACCGTGTCTCTTGACGGCAGGGTCAGGGCCCACGAAAAGTTCGGGACAGCCGTAGTGATTCTTCCGGACGGCCGGAAGATCGATGTGGCCACCGCCCGGCTCGAATACTACAAATCACCCGGTGCGCTTCCCACGGTGGAAACGGGTTCTATAAAGCTCGACCTGTACCGAAGAGATTTTACGATCAATACCCTTGCCATAAAACTCAACCCCCGCGGATTCGGCACCCTGATCGATTTCTTTGGAGCACAAAAAGATCTGAAACAAAAAGTGATCCGGGTCTTGCACAATCTTAGCTTTGTCGAAGACCCCACCAGGGTTTTCCGCGCCGTTCGGTTTGAACAAAGATTCGGTTTTAAGATAGGAAAACTTGCCTCAGCATTGATCGAAAACGCGGTTAGAATGGATTTTTTCAGGGAACTGAGCGGTCGACGGCTATTTTCCGAGCTCAGACTGATCTTAGAGGAAGACAAGCCTGTCATGGCCCTGAGGCGTCTCAACGAATATAAGCTGCTCAAGGTGATTCATCCGAAAATCGTCTACAATTCGGCCATGGAGGCGCTTCTCCATTCGGTTGACAAGGTCCTCACCTGGTACCACCTGCTTTTTTTGGAAGAGCCCTGCAAACAGTGGATGGTCTATCTTTTGGCCCTTATGAAGTCCTTTGATCAAGATGTTGCGAGGGCCTTATGTGACCGCCTCGAACTGACCCAGCAATACAGGAAGATCTTGATCAACGAGAAGACAAAGGCAGAGGACCGCCTGGGCTGGATGGCGTCTCAACGAAACCTCAAGAACAGCGAGCTTTATAGAAAACTTCGTTCATTTCATCCGGAGACCCTGCTCTATATAATGGCAAGCGCAACTCATAAACCGGTCAAGCGAGCTGTTTCAAATTACATTACCAGGCTAAGATCAATAAAAACATTGCTGAGTGGTATTGATCTCAAGGAGATGGGCTTTGAGCCCGGACCAGTTTACCGCGAAATCCTGACCAGCATCCTTGATGCACGTTTAAACGGCGAGGTCAAGACCAGAGTAGAGGAGGTAGAATTTGTGCGCAAGAGCTGGGAGGTTGTTGATTGATGTTTCAAGCCTTTGATCTCAACAAACTTGTCGTCATGATCGTGCCGCTGCTGTTTGCCGTCACGATTCACGAATTTGCACACGGCTGGATGGCATATCGCCTGGGAGACCCTACGGCCAAGTTGTCTGGAAGGTTGACACTGAATCCCATCAAGCACCTCGATATCATGGGATCTTTCATTCTTCCCATGATGTTATTGTTATTTGGATCACCCATTATTTTCGGGTACGCAAAGCCGGTGCCGGTCAATTTCGCCAATCTCCGAAACTATCGCAGGGATGCAATCCTTGTTGCCTCTGCCGGGGTAGTAGCCAATCTGCTCTGTGCTATTGTATGCGGCATGCTCTTTCAATTCATACTCCAGTCCAGGCTTTTGGGGGCTGAATCAATATCCAAACTGATCGTTTTGGATCTGCTTTACATGCTTGGATACAGTGTCCTGATCAATTCGATCTTAGCCGTCTTTAATATGATACCGGTCCCGCCCCTGGATGGGAGCCGGATACTGTCAATGGTGCTGCCTCCGCAGTATGCGGCTCAATTTGCATACATAGAACGCTTTGGTATGATTATTCTGATTTTTCTCCTTTTCACAGGCATATTAAATGGTATAATGTCTTTTTTCATCCACCCCATACTCCGGATTTGCCTGGGGAATGATGGCTTGATGATATTTTTGCGGTATATAATGTAATTAGCCGCAGACATACGCAGACAAATAGCTGGCGATAGGCAAGAGGCTAATACGCCTGGTTAGGTACTTGGCAATGGCTAAAAAACGGATCTTGAGCGGCATGCGCCCTACCGGCCCGCTTCACCTGGGCAACCTGCACGGGGCTTTGGCAAACTGGAAGAATATGCAGGACGACTATGACTGTTTCTTTTTCATAGCCGACTGGCACGCCCTGACCAGTGATTATGAGATGACGGCCTTGATTCAGGGCTATGTTATGGATATCCTTATAGATTGGTTAAGTGTAGGACTCTCGCCGGAAAAATGCACCCTTTTTGTTCAGTCACATATCAAGGAACATGCCGAACTCTTTCTGCTTCTTTCCATGATCACGCCGCTGCCCTGGCTGGAGAGAAATCCTACATACAAGGAACAGATTGCGCAGTTGAAGAACAAGGACCTTTCCACATTCGGCTTTTTAGGTTACCCTGTGCTTCAAGCAGCCGATATTATCATGTATAAGGCGGACGGGGTCCCTGTTGGGATAGATCAGGCTCCGCATGTGGAGCTCACGCGGGAAATCGCCCGGCGTTTCAACTATTTTTATGGAGATATCTTTCCAATCCCGGAGACGATCCTTACTGAAACCCCCAAGATTCTCGGTATTGATCGCCGTAAGATGAGCAAGAGTTACAACAATGCCATCTTTTTATCAGACTCTCCGCAGGAGATTCAAAACAAGGTCGCCCAGATGATTACCGACCCACAGCGGGCACGGCGGAGCGATCCGGGCGACCCTGGTGTTTGCAATGTCTTCAGCTTTCATCAATTGTACTCGGACCAACAGACCGTGCAGCGTGTTGACCCAACATGCCGGGAGGCCCGGATCGGCTGCGTTGAGTGCAAGCAGATGATGGCCGAAAATCTGATCAAGGCATTGGGGCCCGTGCGTGAACAACGGGCCCACTATAAGGCGCACCCGGATATTGTCAGGGCGATTATCGAAGACGGCAATCAAAAGGCGAGACTCGTCGTCCGTAAAACCATGGAAGAAGTTCGGGCGGCTGTTAAGATCTGAAATATGATGGAACAAAGACAAGAACAAGCACCTTATCATGTGCATCTGGAAGACCTCTTTGAAGGTCCCATGGATCTTCTGATACATCTTGTCAAGAAAAATGAGGTGGATATCTATGATATCCCTATCGCCTTGATTACACAGCAGTACATAGAATACATAGACTGGCTGAAAGCGCTGAACATAGATATTGCCGGCGAGTTCCTGGTCATGGCCGCCACCCTGGCCCACATCAAGTCCCGCATGCTGCTGCCCACGCAAGAAGATGACGATGATGAGGACCCTCGCATGGAGATCATCAGGCCCTTAGAAGAATACTTGCAGTTGAAGTACGCTTCCGAGGACCTTATGGACCGGGACCGGCTCGACTGGGATGTCTTTGTGAGGAGGAACGCTGATGATACCGAGGTCCTGTCCGGCGAGGAACCTGGTCTGGTACAGGTCGGCCTGTTTGAACTCATCGATGCGTTTCAGGAGATTATTAAGCGGGCATCCCCCGCATATTTCTTTGATATTACGCCGGATGCCATCTCGGTCAAGAGCAGGATTTCTCAAATTGTAGATATCCTGGAACAGCGTAATTCCGTAACCTTTAAAGAGCTTTTTGAGACACAGGCCACCAGAGGAGATATCGTTATAACCTTTTTGGCCCTTCTTGAGATGGTAAAATCTCAAGTGATACGCATTATGCAGCACCTTGAATCAGGGATTATCAGGATCTTCTATGGATAATTTAAAAGCTATCGTTGAAGGTTTGCTCTTTGCTTCGGACACTCCCCTTACAACCGACAAGATCAAATCGGTTCTTGAAATCGCCGACCGTAAGGACATCCGTGAGGCCCTCGCAAGCCTGGCCGAAGAGTATGAATCCAACAAGCGCGGCTTCTTTTTGGCTGAAGTCGCCGGCGGATTCCAACTACGGACCCGTCCGGAGTATCGGCAGTGGATCAGGCGTCTCAAAGAGACCAAACCGGCTCGTTTGAGCCGGGCGGCATTGGAAACCCTTGCGATCATCGCCTACAAGCAACCCGTGCTTCGTAGTGATTTAGAACATCTAAGGGGGGTGGACTGCGGCGGGACACTCAGGACCCTCCTTGAACGAAAACTGATTCGCCTGTTGGGCCGCAAGGACCTGCCGGGCCGTCCCATAATATACGGCACCACCAAAGAGTTTTTAGAGTTCTTTGATCTCAAGGACCTAAAGGATCTCCCTACCCTCAAAGATCTAAAGGATATGGGAGAAGCATGCCTGAGCGACTCCAAGTAGTCTTGGCGCGGGCTGGTGTCGCCTCTCGACGTCAGGCAGAAGAACTGATTCGCGAGGGCCGCGTTACGGTGAACGGCCGGGTGGTCTTCAAGCCGGGCACCAAAGTCGTCTTGGGAGAAGATACCATACGCGTAAACAACCGGCTCATCCGCCGATTAGAGCCCAAAATTACCATCGTACTGAACAAGCCAAAACAGGTGCTGACAACTTCTCGTGATCCCAGGGGCCGCCCAACAACAGCCGAACTTGTCAGAAAGATTAAGGCACGCGTCTTTCCAGTAGGACGCCTTGATTATCACACCGAAGGACTGTTGATCCTTACCAATGACGGGGAACTGGCCCAGCATCTTCAGCATCCCAGATACGGCATACCCAAGACATATCAAACCAAGGTTAAAGGCATCCCCGCCGCTGAGGTCTTGCAACGTCTGAGATCCGGCATAAGCCTGGACAACAGACAAACCACGCCCGCGCTGGTAAAAAAGACAGGCACAACAGGCAAGAACACCTGGCTTGAGATTACTATAAAAGAAGGGAGGAACCGACAGATTCGGCGGATGTGTTCGGCAGTGGGTCATCCGGTCATGAAATTGAAACGCACATGTTACGGCCCGATCCGGTTAGGCAACCTGAAACCTGGAACCTATCGTAAGCTGACGCCGGCTGAAATGAAAAAACTTCGAAAACATATTGCCTAACCCGGACAAGCCGGAACCAAAACAAAATAATGCTATCACGTCTCTTCTCAAGGCGAAAAGCCGCAAAGCACGAAAGTACGAAGACACGAAGTCAACACTTGGAAATTTGGCATTTGTCATTCATTTGAACTTTAAGCTTTATCGTTTGTCATTTATCACATTTATCAATGGACACTGCCGAAAGATAAAAAATCTTGACTTTGCTCCGTAGAGCCCTTAAGAAAGACATGTCTAAAATGAAATATGGGCGGTTAACTCAGTGGTGAGAGTGCCATCTTCACACGGTGGAAGTCCGCGGTTCAAATCCGCGACCGCCTACCAGCAAAATCAAATGGGCTATCGGCAGATGCCGATAACCCATTTTTCGTTTGCAGAGATCGGACAACGGTTGTTCCTCTCACAGCCTCCGCAAGTACCGCATATTTTCAAGATCAGCCCTAAGGTCCTCGTCTTTTGAGAGTTTATCCAGGGTCGTGTCAATCAGAGAGAGCATCTTGGCCTTATCTTCCGGCAGATTCCCATTAATACCGGCATAGTTGGAAACATGGTCGGAGAGATATTTTGATGTAACCGACAAGCCTTCAATAAGTTTTCTTTGTTCCTTTAATATGGTCTCGGGAGCAGGCATTTGAAAGCTCCCCTCGTTCCACCACTGAAACACAGGGGTGCCCGGCTGTGGAACAAGTGTCCTTATCCGGATAAAATCAGGATTTATCTGATTGAGCACCTTGGCCGTCTCCTCAGCATGCTCTTTCCAGCTCGATTCGCCCCCTATTCCCGCCAGCACGTACAGAGAAACTTCAAAACCGGCCTCTTTGGCCTTGGTGCATCCCTGGATCATGGTACTGGTTCCGGCACCCTTTTTTATACGGTCCAGCAAGCGTGCGCTTCCTGTCTCAAGACCGATATGAAGTCGTGTCAGACCGGCAGACCTTATCTTTTTTAAACTATCCGGAGATTTCCGTCTAAGCGTCAGTGCCCGCGCATAGGACGTAACCCTGGTCAGGGACGGGAAGGTATCATGAAGGTGACCAAGGATTTGACACGTCTCTTCGGTCTTTATGACCAGGCTATCCGAGTCCGCGATGAAGACGGTCTCCACGTTTCCGCCCGTGTAGGCCTTGGCCGTATTAATGTCCTGCTTAATTGCCTGGACCGGTCGTTTTTCAAACTTGATATGCTTGTACATGGGACAAAAGGCACATTGATTCCAGGGACACCCGCGGGTAACCCTCAGAAGGAGGCTGTCGGCCTCACTGGGGGGACGAAAAGGTGGAAAATCATAACTCTCTTCGTTCACGGCAAGACGTCTTCCAAATCGAAAGTTGAACATTTTCTCAACTTACTAATGGGGTTAAAATCTACCCGATATAAGCAGCAAAACATTCTGCAGCGGGGGAAGGGAATTGCACACGGTTCTCTTAGGGCTAAACGTTTTTCATATAGGTCTCATAACTCGAGCGATAGATATCGGTTAAAGTCAAGAACGCGGTAATGACCAGGGGACCATAGATGATTCCGAGAATTCCGAACACCTTCAGGCCTCCCAGAACGGAAAGAAAAATCAGAAGCGTGTGCATTCTCACTTTATCTCCTACAAGCTTTGGCTTGATTATATATTCTATAACAGATGAAACAACCAAATAAAAAATGATGAAGAAAATACCCGCCGCTATTCTGCCCTGTAAGAAAAGATAAACAGCGGCAGGTATAAATACAACAGCGATGCCGACAATAGGGAAAAAGGCCAGAATGGCCATGATGGATCCCCACAGAAAAGGCGAACTCAAGCCGAAGACGGCAAAAACAATACCGCCCAAAAATCCCTGAATCAACCCGGATATGCCGTTTACGATAAGTACCACTGAGGCCATCTCATGAAATTTAGCCATTAGCTTCCTGTCTTGATCCTCGGGAAGCGGAGAAAGGTCTACGAGGAAATCGATAAGTTTCTTTCCGTCGATTAATAAAAAGAAAATAACCAGGAGCATAAATGCAAAACTTACTAGAAACTTTAAGACGTTCGAGGCAATAGCGCTTACTTGTTCGTAGAGAAACAGACCAACAAACCGTCCGAGTTCAGACAGGCCCTTGTTGAGGTGCTCGGCCCCGAGTTTGATATCATAATTTGCGAGAAATCCTTCGATGCTTTCTATGATGCGGCTGTTCTGAAGAAGCTGTTTAAGATCCTGGCTGACGGTCTTGCTTGTGCCCATTAAATACAGGCCGTATGCCTCCGTGGAAAGGGCTCCTATCAAAAAGACCAGGGGAACAAAAATGACCAGAAATATAATCGCGCACGTGATCATAGAAGCCCACGCCGGCCGCATCTTCTTGGTAAAAAAGCCGTAAACAGGATAAAAGGTGCCGGTTAATACAAAGGCAAGAATCAAAATAGACAAAAAAGGCCACAGAAGCTTACCCATGAAAAAGATAGTAATCAGGAATATAATAAGAAAGTACCTGAATATCATCTGGGTGGAAGGCTGTTCAGCCGCTTTATGGCCCTGTTCTTTGTCCATGCTAAGCTAATCTCCTTATTTTCTTATACAGATAAATACAACATAGCAATCAGAAACGTCAAGGTGATTCTCTACAACCGTTCCCGCCATGAACATATTCTCCTATTTTGGTCTTCTATTATCAAGAATCCATGCCACGACAGTGGTGACACCAAGGGCCACAATCCCTGATAGGGCGGCACCGCGCCATGGCGTTTTGGCATTAATCAACCTAAAAGCTGGAATAAAGACCAGCACCCAGCAGGCAATATGCCAGGGCTTCACGAGGCGTCCAACAAATTTTCCCACGAGCATTTCCCAGTTCCTCTTGAGATTTTTTTTCTGGATCTCGCGAACTATCTCCTTTGCCTCAAGATCGGTATAAATAGAGTATCCTTTATCTTCCTCAAGACGATGATCATAGTTTTCAACTTTTTCCAGGTCTCCATTGGTATTCCGGTGCATCCATTTGCCGTCTCTTTTGCCATAAAACCAATAACTCTCTAACGCCTTTTGTCCGTTTAAATGCCAGTCCGTCCACTTGCCGTGCATCTTGTCATGGAGAAACTCACCATCTGTAATCTTTGCTCCATTCTCGTTCCACTTGATCCAGAGACCGATTTTATTCCCTTTCAAGTACTCGCCTTCCACTTGCTTCTGCCCGCTCTTGTACCAGAATACCCATTTGCCATGTCGCTTTCCCTCAAACAGGCAGCCCTCTGCATACTTCTCTCCAGGCCGCCAGAAATAGAGTCCCTTCGGCCAATATAATATAATTTTTTCAGGTTTTGCCATTATCCCCAGTAGGGTGGGCACTGCCCACCGACAACAATGTCACTATACACCCCCTCTCAGCCCCCAGGCAGTTACACATAGCCTGGGGGTTTTTTTGATGGATATTCGATACGATCTGGCGTTCAACGGGTTTGGGTCCCATCCCTTCTCTTAGACAGCATTGTTTTACCTAATAAAAGCCCACCATATGTAGAGACAAAATCCCAACCACGACAGAATGCAGATAACATAGCTTAACCAGCCAAAAGGCTTTTTGGCTAATCCATATTTGCCGAGTTTTCCAATTTTCTGATTGCACGAAAAACATATTTTAGTATCAAGCGGGAGTTCGGTAAAACACTCCGGGCATCTTTTTGTTGCACGGGATTGTCTTGTGCTTTTATCATTATCTGACTTGCCCATATCTATAGCCGCTTGCTTCAACTTTTCATCCATAAAACACTTCTCCTTGTTGCTCAACGCTTTGCGCGTTTAATGAGAAGCATCAGACTGGTCTTGCGCTACCACCAAAAATAGAAAACAGTAACATGAGGATTAACGTTTGAATGATCCAGCCGATCACACAAACCCCCACGGCCCGTAGAGTGCTCTTATAATCAAGAGCTTGTCTAACCGCAATTATCATTGCCACCAGCATCCAAATGGAAGCCACTAGAAAAACCACGCGGCCCAGCCCCGGGATGATACCTAATACTCGGATCAAGCCGGGAGAGCTCGAAAAGCCAATAGTGCGGAGCAATTCACCGTGATCTGCTTTGGTCTGTGGTTCTGGGAGGAACTTCGTGCCAATAAAGTAAGTGAGATAGGCCCAGACATACCACCCGATAAGGGCGAAGATCGTTCCTATCAAAATCCCGCCAAGCCCTCCTCTTGCAACGGTTCCTATTCCAGCTGCTATACTGGATAGAACAACCGCCCCC
>JABXJX010000190.1 GCA_013375375.1 Desulfobacterales bacterium
TTCTGGGAATTTCCAGTGTGGGCAATTTGCTGGCCGCCATCAAGCTTTCCAAATACTACGAACTCACCAGCAGAGATTTGGTGCTGACCGTTTTTACCGATTCAATAGAACTTTACGGAAGCCGCTTGCAGGAGCTACGGCAAACCCATGGCGAATATACGGAATTCGATGCCGTGAAAGACTACCACCGATATCTGATAGGGGTGTCCATCGATAACATGAAGGAACTCAGCCACTACGACCGAAAACGGATTCATAATCTCAAATACTTCACCTGGGTGGAACAGCAGGGGCGTGAAGTAGATGAGCTAAACGCCCAGTGGGACGATTACCCGGATTATTGGAAGAGAATTCAGTCAAAAGCCGACGAGGTCGACCGATTGATCGAGGAGTTTAATGAAAGGACAGGTTTGTTGAAGAGGTTATAAAGGCTTCCATCTGAAATCCGAAGAGAAAATCAAAAGACATAAGCAGCCAAAAACCATATGAGTTAACCACCGACTGAAGAGGTAACTCTAAGGGGTTAAAATATGAATTCCATAGGCATCAAAAAATATCTTACCTGGATAGCCATTTTGGTCTTAGGCACCGTGGCTATAACTCTAAGTAGCTATCCTTTAGTTTTTCGTTACATTTTTATCGGTTCCATCTTCCTTCTATTAATAATCGCTCGACTAATAGCTTCTTTAAAAGAATATGGCCGTATTTTAGATGCCTTTTTCATCGTTGTTCTGGTGTATTTTTTGCCTCTGACAAGGCTGGTGGCACATGTTGAGCGGGCAGGAGAAAGGCTATTTTTCGGGATATTTGGGAGTAATAGCCTGGTGGAGATGGTGGCCAAGAATTCAATGAGCGGAATTATCTGGTGGATTCTTTTGCCAATTATTCTGATTCTTATGGAAGGGGATTCGCCCAAAGACATCTTTATCAAAAAAGGAAAGAAAAAGGGATGG
>JABXJX010000063.1 GCA_013375375.1 Desulfobacterales bacterium
TTCCCAACGGCACCATATTCGACATACGGTCCAGACCCACTTACTAATGGGCTAATAAGCTCGTATGCAACGTTTACGTGTGCCTGGCTCGTAAGGTTCGTCACACTGCTGTTAACAAGCAGGACGAGATTTGACCTGACTCAAAAAAGATCCCCCTTGGCTGCCAATGCACTATTTAGTGAGCAAGCCCGTGCATGGGTCAAAAAGTTCATATAAAGGAGCGAAAAGGGGTTGTGCAAAGGTCTCATCATACACTGGGGTCATGACCCCAAACCAATGTCGGGTTGGATACAAAACGTTATTAACGATTATTATGCTTTCCATGAAAAACATATCAACCAGCATCATAACCCTTATCATAACCCTTGTCTTACTCTGTTGTGCGACAACAGCGTTTCCGCAAAAAGGAAGATACGTTTTGGGTATCGGAGACAGGCTCTCCTTTCTTCTTTATGCGGGCGGAGAGGTGCAACTTAAGGGTGGAGGGCCTATTACCCTGACCGTTTCCGAGGAGGGGACCATTACCTTCCCGTTTCTTGGCAAAGCCAAGGCAAACGGCCTAACCGTCGACCAGCTGACACAGGAAATCACCACGCGCCTGAAAGCGGACTATTTTGTTGACCCTCAGGTTATCTTGTCGGTCGTTGATTACCGGAGTAAAAAGGTCTATATCTTAGGCGAGGTGAAAAATCCGGGGTCTTACGGAATGGAGCGTGAAAACACCAGCCTTATCGAATTGATATCCATGGCCGGCGGGGCCACGGGAAAGAGGGGCAAGAAGGCCTTTGTGCTTCGGGGGGCATACGAAGATATTGCCTCCGGCGGCAAGATCAATGACCTGGTTGAAAAAAAAGAACCGATTGTCGTGGACCTGCAGCGACTCTTAGAAAGGGCGGACCTCGCCGCTAACGTAAGACTTAAGCCGGATGACGTGGTCTATATTCCACCAAGGGCGTTTGTAGACATTGCCCAATCCAAGATATACGTCATGGGGCACGTGAACAAGCCCGGCATCTATGATTTCCAGGACGGGATCACGGCCCTCAACGCGTGTCTCCTTGCGGGGGGTTTTGCCAAGTTTGCCGCCCCCAACCGGGCCACTGTAAGCCGTTTTGAGAACGGAAAAAAGACGATTGTCAAGATTGATTTAAGCGACGTTAATAAAGGCAAGGCAGACGACATTCTCCTTATGCCCGGCGACCGGGTCTATGTGCCCAAGTCACGGATATAGCAGAGCGCATGGCGCAGAGGGCAGAGCGCATGGCGCATAGAGCATGGAGCAAAAAATCCCATGCTCCATAAAGCCAGAACTAAAAATAATTTTATTTCTCTTTCGCGCTTTCGTCCTTTCGTGGTTTCGTGATTATTTTTTACTTGTAGTTTGTAGATTTTGCAACCAATGAACCCGACAAACCCGACAACTCAGACCAATATTCATTTATCCGACTACCTTTACGTTATCAGGAAGCGTAAAGAGATAATCCTGGCGTCTCTTTTCATCCTGGTTGCCCTGGTTACCGTATTCAGCTTCACCATGACCCCGGTTTACAAGGCCACGGCCCGGATGGTGATCGACAAGGAGACCAAAAAATCCCCCTTGACCGGAGAGCGGCTCGATTATGAATCGTACATGTCCGAAAATCTCACCTTCCAGACTCATTTTAAGCTGATCAAGAGCCGTCCGGTCCTCTATAGGGTCTATGAGGTCCTTAACTTAGGGTCCAATAATGAGCCCTCCACGGGGATACTGGCCAATATAGTTAAGAACCTTAAAAAACTGACCCTCATCTTACGCGGCGAATCATCTATCCGCAAAGGGGAAGAGACCGTGGCCGATCCGGTAAGGGCGCTCGACAACAAGATCGACATCGAACAGGTCAGAGACACCCGGTTATTAACCGTCAGCGTGCAGGATGAGGATCCCGAAACGGCCCGTGCCATTGCAAACACGGTTTGCAGGGTTTATATCGATTACAACATGGATGTCCGCCTGGAGGCAACACAGCGGACCCTGTCGTGGTTGTCCGACCAGATGGGAAAGATGAAACGGAAACTGGAGGAATCAGAGGCCAGGTTCTTGGCCTTTAAAGAGCAAGAGAAGATATTTTCCATCGAGGGCAAGCAGAAGGTCCACAGCCAGAAGATCGGGGAGATAAGCACCTCTTACATCAACATAAGGGCCAAGCGAATGGATGTGGAGGCCAGGATGGAAGAGCTGAAAAAACTGCTCAACAGCAAGAATATCATCGAGTTCCCCCCTGCGTTTGCAAGGAACGAGTTGCTCTCCTCGCTTTACCAGGAACAGGCCCTCCTTAGCATTGAACTGAAGAAAAACCAGAAGGTCTATAAGAGCAAACATCCCAAGATGGTTCAGATCATTGCCAAGCTGGCACAGATCAAAGACCGGTTTCGCATGGAGCTTCAAAAAGTACTGATAAGCCTGCGCTCGGAGCGCTCGGTCCTGACAGCCAGGGAAAAGGCCCTCCAGGACGCGGTGGAGCAGTACGAAAAAGATGCGTTAGAGACCAATAAAAAAGAGGCGCAGTACGCCATCCTGGAAAGAGAGGTCAACACCAACAAAGAACTCTACAACATGATGTCCGCCAAGCTGAAAGAGTCCATGATATCCCGCGGGATCGACAGCGTGAACATCCGGCTGGTGGAGCCGGCGACAAAACCGGCTTATCCTTTTAAGCCGAGGAAAAAGCTGAACGTCCTCCTGGGCGTTATATTCGGACTCCTGACCGGTGTTGGTTTTGCCTTCTTTTTGGAGTACCTGGATCAGACTGTGCAGAATCCGGAAGATATCGAGCGCCGTTTTAACCTTCCGGTGTTAGGCGTTGTCTACGATGTCTCGGAATATGAGAGTCGCGTATGAAGATTCCTTTTATTTCTCGAAAGCCGTCTCCCAATGTTAAAAAATGGAACCGTCCGGGCCTGCCGCGTCCTGATCTCAGTCCAATGTCGTCTTGTTTCACAAAGGCCTTTAATACGCTCAGGGAAAACATCAGGTTCAAGGAGTCCTTTAACACGCTCATGAAAAGCATCGGGCTTGAAGGATTCGATACCAACAAGGACGAGAGCCGGCCCATGCCGCGTCATGCGGATTTCAGCCTGATATCCCATTTTGCGGAGTCCTTTAACACGCTCAGGACAAACATCCGGTTTGCCAGGCTCGATACCCCCGTAAAGGTCATCCTCGTCACAGGGGCCGTGCCGGAAGAGGGTAAGTCCACGGTTGCGGTGAACCTTGCAGAGTCCTTTGCCTTTGCCGGCCAAAAAACCCTCCTTATAGAGTGTGACCTGAGGCTTGCGACCTTTAAGAAGCTGTTCTCCGCTGATCCGAAAAAAGGGCTCTCAAGCCTGATCTCCGATACATTTGATACGCCTGTGGAAAAGGGGTCCATCCACGGCCTCGCCCTTGGCGACCTCATAACCCTGATCGACCTTCAGGAAAGAACCGGCACCCTTACCCTGTCTCACAATAGCGATGCCTATCGATTCTCCTTTCAAGGCGGGAAGCTGGCTTCATCGGACTGGAAAAACCGCCCCAAGGAGGAGCGCCTTGCCGCCGTGCTCATGAACAGCGGCAGGATCACCGAACAACAGGCTAAAGAAGCCTTGAACAGGGCGGGCGAGACCGGTCAGCGGCTCGGTTTGATCCTGCTCAACATGGGTATCGTGAGCCCGGACCACTTAAGAGGCCCCATCAGACTTCAAATCATGGACAGCCTGAGCCAGGCCTTAAACCTTTCAGGGGCCGAGTACGGCTTTGAAAAGAGTTCGCACGTTATGTACGATCGGGACATTATCGATCCGATTAGACTGGGAGACATCCTAACGGATGAAGTGCCCGGTCTGCGCGTGCGCCCTTTTCTTTACGAGCAGATAGCATCTACGATAGTCAAGACGGACATAAAGAACCTGCATGTCTTGCCCGGCGGCCCCATACCGCCGAATCCGTCCGAGGTGCTCGGCTCAAGGCGCATGTCCGCGCTTATGAGCATACTCAGGGACACGTTCGACTATGACATCTTGATCATCGATTCGCCGCCGGTAACCTCTGTAAGCGATGCCCAGATCCTTTCGGCGTTTGCGGACGGCGTGATCATGGTAGTCCGCGCCGGGGGCGTCAACCGGGACATCGTTTATAAGGCAATGGACCAGCTCAAGCAGGTCAACGCGCCTCTCTTGGGGTTTGTCTTAAACCGGATGCATCCAAAGGAAGAAAAACACTACTACAGCTATTACCACAAGTATCGAGACTATTATTATACAGATACAGGAGATCGGAAGAAGAGTGGTTAGCCGGGAACCGGGAAAGAAATCTCGTCAATCCGGTAAATCCTGTCTAATAAACAGTAAATCCTGTCTAACAAACCTTCACCCTGCAGTGCCCTCCTCTGTCCGCAATATTATCACTATCTGTATCCTCTTTTCATTCGCTGTTGGCGGTTACTATCTCTACCGGATGTTCATGGGTGACTGCTATATCACGCTGGCGCAAGAGATCGAAAAAGGAGACGACTGGAACACTGCAATCCCTGCTTATCGCAAGGCAATAGAATATGCCATAGGCAACCCCGAATATCACTTTTTGTCAGGGAAATTCTATATGAGGTTCGCGAGGGCGGCCAATGACCGGGGGCTTAAGGAGACCCTGTTTAAAAGGGCGTTGAATGAACTTGAAGAAGCAAAAAAGGGATCAACGAAGGATGCCGGTGTCTATCTCGCGCTCGCACAGACCTCGGAAGAGCTCTCTTACCTGACCGACCAAACAGACCAGACAGACCAATACTATCATACTGCGCTCTCACTCTATCCCAACAGCACCCAGTATCGTTATTTACTTGCCAGATACTGCAAGAGGACGGGAAAGATCGGCGAGGCATTGAGACAGATCAAGACCATGATCTCCCTTGATCCGAATACAAACAGGTATATACAACGCAACCCCTTCTGGCAGGTACCCGGCATTGATGACGCAGTGGAGCACGGCCTTAGCAAGGCACTAAAGAATCGTTTTACCCGCAACAGTGCCGCCGGTCTATTGGCCTCGCGGTTAGCGAAAAAGGGTAAGTGGACAGAGGCGGCGTCTCTCTACAAACAGGCAATGCCAAAAGGGGCCTTTGTTGATCTGACCCCATATTATCTCAGGATGGGGCGATATCTGCTGCACGGGGGCAAAGAAAAAGAGGCAAAGGCCTATTTTTTACTCATGGTTGATGTTGCGCCTGACCGGGCCGTTCGGATAAAACATTTCATAAGAGATTACAAGAGGGCCGGCAAGCTCGATGAACTCTTCGGCCTGTTTGAATATCTCAAAGGGCGATATCCGGACCTGGTCGAGATCGATCTTTACTGGGGACAGGTCTTATACGGACAAAAAGATTACGAGGGAGCCAGGTCCCGTCTTGATCGTTTTCTGGAAAAAAAAGAGACAGCAGAGGCCGATTACTGGATGGCCAGGATCTGTGAAAGATTAAAGGAGCCTTACGCGGCCGAGACCTATATTAAGCGGGCGATCAAGTGGGAGCCGGAAAATGCCGGATACCACCACTACTATGCCGGTCTTTTGTTAAGCGAGTGGCGCTTTTCCGACGCCCTTGAGGAAGCCGACGCGGCAATCCTCGCATCAAACAACAAAAATCCATGGTACTTGGACCGCAAGGCATGGATACTTTACCGGATGAAGCGTTACAAAGAATCAATAGAGGCCTGGGAATCGGCTGCTGGTTTGCGCCCGGCACACAAGGGCTTCCGCCGCAATATAGAGATGGCAACAAAGGCAGCCGAATAAACCTGTCCGACAGGATCAATTTTTATTAGACAGGATCTACAGGATTGACTGGATTACGTTTCATCACTTTCCATCAGGAAAGTGATGAAATCCTGTAAATCCTGTCTAACACTATGCCCTATGCGCTTTGCTCTATGCGCTGCTTCCGTCTGCGTGTGTCTGCGCCTAAATGTCGATGTAATCGAAGGAGCGGAGCTGTATTCGCATAGCGCAAAGAGCATAGCGCAAGAGGAGAAAAGATCGTGAAATTTCGGTTTCAAGATTTGGAAATATGGAAGATGGCGATTGAGATTGCTGATGAACTTTTCAATGTGGCTGATGAAATTGATAGAAGACGACTTTACCGTTTTGCTGAGCAACTCCGAGGGGCTGGAATGTCGATGTCAAACAACATCGCTGAGGGCTCAGGTTCTTCTTCCAATAAGGAATTTAGACAATTCTTGAATATCGCTAGAAGATCCGCTTTCGAAAACGCCAATATCTTAATTCTTTTAAAGAGAAGAGGGCTTATTGCTGAGGAAAAACTTGAAACATTTCTGGATCAGCTAGACCATCTGTGTCGAAAAATCACCAAATTTCGAAAGTCTCTAATGGATTAATACACTCTGCGCCATGCCCTTCGCGCCATGCGCCATGCTCTCTTCGCCATGCTCTCTGCTCTCTGCGCTCTGCGCTTACGGAGATACAATCTCCGCCTTGTACCCATTTTGCGAAAGCATCCTGGCCGTTTTGGCCGCCTCTTTTTTAGAGCAGTAGGCCCCGACCATGACATCATAGGCCGTTGCCGTTCCAACAGGGGGGGAGAGATAGGAAGGGAACCCTTTTTCTCTTAAGACATTGACCATTTCCTGCAAAGGGGCTGATTCCTGTCCGGATCTGATCAACAGCGAAAACGGTAGCTCCACGGGGTGTGCGTCTTTGTCGATCTCGCCGCCTTTTTTCAATTTTCGGATATAAGATCGGCAGGCATCAAGGGATTTAAATCGTCCGATCAGGAGTCGATACCAGCTCCCCTTTGACTGCAGGTCTACCAATAAGGCAAGACGCGTGGTCCCGTCTTTTGTTTTTCTATTAATAAATTCATCGGCCGCGCTCTTCCTTTTGACTCGCACGGAAGCGGCGTGGACAAGGTAGGTGCCGTTTTTAAAAGGGATTTCAACAAGGACAGGTTCCTGTTCGGCTGGTTCGTCTTTCTGTTCAATAGGGGCCGGGCTTTCAGGTTCGATTTCAGGCGCCTTTTCTTCGTAATCTTCTTCAACTTTTGGCTCAACCTCCAATGCCGCGGCCTTAGCTAAGACATCTTCATGTTCTTCGAATTTCGGCGTCTCGGCCTCGGCCAAAACATCTTTCTGTTCCTCTAATTGTTCTTCTTCCAGGGCTTCTTCAATGATGGCAAAGAACGGGGTAGCCCCTATGGGAACGGAATCGATCAGGTTCTTTGCTACGATCTTCATTACCTCTTCGATCATCGGGGCGGAGGACCCTCCTGTTGCGGACGAATAGGCATAGTTCATATTCCAGAGCGTTTTGCCCGATCCGGTTTCGATCAGCTTGGCATATGCGCCGATTGAGGTAGGCGAAAAGCGTGTTCGAAATCCCGGATAACAGTGGGTCAGGGAGATCTTGAGAAACGCGTCCACGCCGGCCAGGAGTTCCTGTTTTGATATCTCTTCTTCCAGGACATAGTTCTCTTGAATCAGGGTGAATCTTTGTCTCTCAACGGCGGTCTGAATGAATATTTCAGCAAAAAGAGGATTGTTCAGCTTGGCATCTTCCAGGACGATAACCATTGTCTCGATTCTATCAAAATCGAATTCCGGATCGGAATAAGAGGAGCGGTAGATCTTGGGGGCGCAGCCATGAATAACTATCAAGAACAGGGCAAAAAGCAGGACAGCCCCTTTCCATTGGTTCCTCATATCAGCCCTCCCTCGGGGGTTTTTGGACAAAGCCAATAATTACTATAAATTACAATAAGTAAAATACTATGTCAATCTTTTTTCGCCTAAATCCAGTCCGACAGGATAAACATCCGACAGGATAAACAGGATAAACAGGATAGTCTTTTCTGCCTTTCCAGGAGAAAGGCAGAAACAAATAATCCAGTCAATCTTGTCTATCAGGTCAATCCTGTAGATCCTGTCTGCCAAGTTTTTGCTTTTGTTTCTCTTCCGCCGCAGGCGGAAATATCAGATAAATCCTGTAAATCCTGTCTAATAATGTTTTATTTTTCCTCCGCCGCAGGCGGAAATATCAGGTCAATCCCGTAAATCCTGTCTGCCAAAAACAGCTCCAGTCCGACAGGATCAACAGGATCTACAGGATAGTCTTTTCTGCCTTTCCAGGAGAAAGGCAGAAAATAAAAAATCCAGTCAATCTTGTCTATCAGGTCAATCCTGTCTAACAAGTTTTTGTTTCTCTTCCGCCGTAGGCGGAAAGATCCAATAAATCCTGTCAATCCTGTCTAACAAGTTTTTGTTTTTTGCTTTTGTTTTTCTCCTCCGCCAAAGGCGGAAATACCAGGGTATCCTGTAAATCCTGTCTAACTGGCTTTTGTTTTTTGCTTTTGTTTTTCTCCTCCGCCGCAGGCGGAAAGAGCGGCATTGACACTCGATCAAGCACATGGTATACTTAAACATAATAAACGGTATACCTTGGGAGGTGATGTAAGTGTCCAAAGTGACTGCCAAATATCAAGTTACTATACCCGCAAAGGTAAGAAAGGAACTCGGTATCATTCCCGGAATCGAGGTAGATATAGCAAAAGAGGGCCGAAAATACGTCCTTGTTGTTGATCCAATCGATACGATCAGGAAGAAGTGGCGTGGAAGGTTCAAGGGTGGAGCGAAAACAATGCAGTATTTGGATGAAGTCAGGGGTAAAGTAAATTGAGAATCTGTGTTGACACAACTATTCTGCTTGATATCTTGAAAGATGAATTCAGAAGCTTTCAGGACAAGTTGTATACTGCACTCGCAAGAAAAGAGACTCTGGTCGCGCCCTCGGTGGTCTTGGCGGAACTTTTGCCTCAATTTAAAGGCAATAGCAAGCTTTTGGGTGAATTTTTAGGGGAGCACAAGATCGAGATAGAGCCGCTTGATGAGGATTCCGTCATTGCTGCATCACAAGCATGGATGAGATATTTAAAACGAAAAACAAAAGTAAAATGTCCTCAATGCGGCAGCAAACTGAATCTAAAAAAGCATTTCTTGTCGGATTTTTATATAGGAGGGTTTGCTTCGGCAAAATGCAGTGCAATTCTTACTAGAGACAGAGGTATATACACTAAGTATTTTCCCTCGTTGGTCGGGTATGAAGATTGTCTGCCAAATAATAAAACCAGTCCGACAGGATCTACAGGATCTACAGGATAGTCTTTTCTGCCTTTCCAGGAGAAAGGCAGAAAACAATAAATCCAAATAATCTTGTCAATCCTGTTAATCCTGTCTAACACTATGCCCTATGCGTTCCTCTCTATGCGCTATGCGCTATGCCCTGCTTCCGCCGCAGGCGGAACTATCAGGGTATCCTGTAAATCCTGTCTGCCAAGTTTTTGCTTTTGCTTTTCTCCGCCGCAGGCGGAACTATCAGGGTATCTTGTAAATCCTGTCTAACAAGTTTTCGCATTAATACTTGACATTTTGTTATACTTTGTTAATATATTTAGTATAACCTTTTCGTAAGGGAGAGAAAGCATGGCCGCAACTTCAAAAGAATCCGTAAAAAGGAAAATCTTTCCTAAAGGACAGATTGTCATTCCCGTTGCTTTAAGAAAAAAATATCATATTGATATTGGAGATCATGTTGATGTGATACCCAAAGCCGACGGTATCTTGCTAAAACCTGTGCCCAAAAAAGAAGAAAAAAAATCTATGACCGACTCCTTATTTGGAATCTTTCGGAAATACGCAAAAGGGAAGCCAAAGCTTAAAAAAGCTGATATTAATAGGGCAACAAAAGCAGGATTTATCAAGGGCCGGGAAAAATGACAGCGCTGTTGGATACCAATGTTCTGATTCGCTTTTTGACGTCCGACAAGACCCAAAAGTTCCAAGGGGTATATACGCTGTTTAAATCTCTGGAACGGGGAGATTCGCGGGTTGAATTGAAATTGATTGTTTTGTTCCAGGTAGTGTTTGTTCTAAGAAGCTTTTACTCTGTTCCCAGAGAAGACATAGCAGCCGGGATGCTGGGCATTTTGGGATATAAAGGGATTATTGTTAAGGAGAAAAGAATTGTTCGCCGGACGATAGAACTCTGGCATGACAGCAAATTGGACATTGTAGATTGTTATTTGATCGCCTGCTTGGAAGGAGATAGACAAAATATCCTTTACAGCTACGATCGCGACTTTGATAAGTTCAAAATTAATCGCAAGGAGCCTTAACCTTAGCACCCCTCCGCCGCCGGCGGATTAAATCCATCAAATCCCGTTAATCCTGTAAATCCTGTCTAACAAATTTTCGCTCTGCGTCAGTCCGCGTCGGTCTGCGGCTAAACAAATCTTGTAAATCCTGTCAACTCTTACTTGACAAAAAGGCTTGTGTGCAATACAATAGGCTTTAATGCGATACAAGGAGGTGGCGCTTATGCCGTTGAGTTTGAGGATACCTTCAGATAAAGAGAGGCTGATAAAAAGAGCTGCATCGAAATTGGGTAAGACTAAGTCTGCGTTTATCCTTGAAGCCGTGTATGATAAATTGGGATTAACCAAGTCCAGAGAAGAGTCTATCAGAGAAATGGCCGGCTGGCTTTCTCACAAAGAAGCTTCAAGGTTGAGGAAGTCGATGGAACTCTTCGAAAGAGTGGATGAGGAGGACTGGCATTGAAGCTGGTTCTGGACACAAACATCTATTGTGACTATGCGGAGGGACTCGACGAGACTGTGGATGCGATAGCGACACATGGGGAGTATATCTATATCCCGTCCATTGTTGTTGGTGAACTGACATTTGGCTTTATGCATGGAAAGAAACAGCAAATTAATGAGAGAAAACTGCGGCAGATCGTAAATCGATTGAAAATCGAGATCATTGATGTAACTGCCGATGTCGCCAGAAAATATGCCCTGATATACCTTGCCTTGAGGAAAAAAGGGAAAAGGATACCGATTAACGATGTGTGGATTGCAGCGTGTTGCATGGAAGTGGGAGGAACGCTTTTGACAAGGGACAAACATTTCAAACTTGTCGATAAAATAGACTCTATCGTGCTCTAAAGCCGACCGTGACCCTCTTTTTTGAGCTTTTCGCTCTGCACTATGCTCTATGCGCTGCTTCCGCCGCAGGCGGAAATATCAGGGTAATCCTGTAAATCCTGTCTGCCAAAAACAGCTCCAGTCCGACAGGATCAACAGGATCAACAGGATCTACAGGATAGTCTTTTCTGCCTTTCCAGGAGAAAGGCAGAAAAGAAAAAATCCAGTCAATCTTGTCTAACCGGTTGTTGCTTTATCTTTTCTCCGCCGCAGGCGGAACTATCAGGTCAATCCTGTAAATCCTGTCTACCAGGTTTTTGCTTTTGCTTTTCTCCGCCGCAGGCGGATTAAATCCATCAAA
>JABXJX010000191.1 GCA_013375375.1 Desulfobacterales bacterium
TGCTGCTTGTCCACCAGAGTAGCATTTAAGGCCTCCTGCGCTTTCTTCAAGTCGCCCCACGCCTTTCGATAGCTTATGTACAAGCGCTCACTGGCTGCCTTCAACGACCCTTCGGTCTCGATGGCCTTAAGCAGCCGCCACTTGCCATCGCCGAAAACACCCTCCACGTTTTCGGTACTCAACCAAAGCTTGAATCTTGCTCTCAACTTTTTCACATCCCTATCCTTCTTAACCGTCACGCAAAACACCCAAGCCGACAGTTGCTTATCCTTATATTGTGCCGATTGCAAATACGCCCAATCTCAATTACTTCCACCTTGAATTGCCGTGCCAACTCAAAGGCCTCGACACACGCCAACCGCTTCCTGCCATCCGACTCTTGCGCTCGTTCGAGAACAGAATTTACCAACTCTTCCTTCTTACCCATCTGTACTTCTTTATCAAGCTCCGGAGCGTTATGCATAACTTGACATATCGCAAACCAAAAAATTAAGACCTGCGTTCCCGCAAGGCTTTGCCCCATGCAATTCCTATACAACTCCAACGATTTAACCGATATCTCCCACAATAAACCGGAGAACCCCTCTGCCTCTTGCCAGAGGCAAGAAGGGGGGTCCCGAATAACCTCCGTCCAACAACTCACCCGGCTTACCTCGCCGATATAATACCCAAATCAGCCGCTCAATCACAACCCTTTTTCAAAAATTCTGTCCTCTACCACCCTCACGCGGTTTTACACAACTATTTTTATACTAAGGTCTTTGTCTTTAATCTCCTTTGCTTTCCGCGCATCGACCCTCTTTTTTCTGTCAAAGTACATATCTTTAGACATAATGCTGCCTGAAATATTCCTACAAGAGGATTTTCTCTTGGGCCGCGTCGAACCTCGCAACCTTGCCCTCGCGCAGACCGAGCATACCCATTTGCAATG
>JABXJX010000064.1 GCA_013375375.1 Desulfobacterales bacterium
GGCTGGTTCGACAGGTGTCGCTGTCTGCAGGGGAGGTGTCAGGCCTACTGTTACAACTTGAGTTGAGAGGACTGGTATTGCAAAGCCCCGGCAAATTCTTTACCAGATGTGAATTCTAACCCGGATAAACCGGAAAAAAGAAAAACTATCACGAAAACACGAAACACTGAATGTTTTTTATTTCGTGCTTTTAATCTTTCGTGCTTTGCGGCGTTCGCCTTGAGAACAGTACGTGATTATCTTTTAAAATTTTCTGTCAGAAAAAATACGAATTCTATTAGTAACGGACTATTCCGAACCGTAGAAAGGATAACCCTTGAGTAAATCCCTTGTTATTGTTGAGTCGCCCACCAAGATCAGAACCCTGAAGAAATACCTCGGCCCTGATTTTGATGTAGCTGCAACCGTAGGCCATATCAAGGATCTGCCGGTAAAGGAGCTCGGTATTTCCATAGAAGACGAATTCAAGCCCCAATACACAACCGTCAAGGGCAAAGAAAAAGTCGTTCGTGACCTCAAAAAGGCGGCCGGCAATCTTAACGATATCTACCTCGCGCCAGACCCGGACCGGGAAGGTGAAGCCATAGCATGGCACACGGCCGAGATCCTCAAGAAAAAGGGACGCAGATTTCACCGCATCCTGTTTCATGAGCTGACACAAAACGCCATACAGGCTGCAATGGCCTCCCCTCAGAAGCTCGACAAGCAGAAGTTTGAGTCGCAGCAGGCCAGGAGGATCCTGGACCGCCTCGTGGGATATCAGATTTCACCCATCCTGTGGCAAAAGGTCCAACGCGGCTTGAGCGCCGGCCGCGTTCAGTCGGTGGCGGTCCGCATGATTTGTGAGCGTGAAAGAAAAATTCAGGCATTTCAGCCCGAGGAGTACTGGAGCATCACCGCAGAGCTTGAAGGGGCATCCCCCCCGCCTTTTCTCGCCAAGCTCACCAAAAAACATAATAAGAAACTCCACATCCCAAATGAAAAGAGATCTCAGGCCATCCTCAAGGATCTTGAGAAGGCGAGTTTCAGGGTAGAAAAAGTCGTCCAAAAGACACAGAAAAGAAATCCTCTCCCGCCTCTTACTACCAGCAAGCTACAGCAGGAGGCGATTCAAAGACTGCGATTTTCGGCCAGGAAGACCATGACGATCGCCCAGCAGCTTTATGAGGGCCTTGAACTCGGTCCAGGAGAACCAATAGGCCTGATTACCTATATGCGCACCGACTCTATCCGCGTTGCCGGGGAGGCCGTTGATGAAGCACGGAACCTGATCAAGGATGAATTCGGCCCCGACTACCTGCCGAATAAACCCCGTGTCTTTAAAAACAAGAAAAGGACTCAGGATGCACATGAGGCCATACGCCCCACGTCGGTCTCTCGCAAACCAAAGGAAATCGCCCGGTTCCTTTCCAAGGACCAGCTATCCCTGTATGAGTTGATCTGGAAGCGTTTCATGGCCTGCCAGATGAAATCAGCCCTTCTTGATCAGACTTCGGTTACCATCTCAGCCGGTCCTTACATTTTTCAGGCATCCGGATCAGTGATGCGCTTTCCAGGCTTTATGGTTCTGTATCCACCCTCGAACGGAAACCAGGGTCAATCAAAGGGGGATGAGACCCTGCCGCCCCTGTCTGACGGGATGACCTTGAAATGCCACAGAGTCGAACCCAAACAGCATTTTACTCAGCCTCCCCCGCGATTTTCCGAGGCATCGCTTGTCAAAGAGCTTGAAGAAAACGGTATTGGTCGACCAAGCACCTATGCAACGATCCTGACCACCATCAGGGGAAAGGGATACGTGGATCTGGTCAAGAGGTACTTCAGGCCGAACGAACTCGGTCTTATCGTAAATGATCTTTTGATAGAGAGTTTCCCGGACGTATTGAATGTCGATTTTACCGCACAAATGGAAAATGATCTGGACAAGATCAGGGAAGGCGATGTTAAGGCGGTTTCCGTGCTGGAAAACTTCTACAATCCATTCAAGAAGGAGTTGAAACGCGCGGCAAAAGAGATGCGTAGTGTCAAGGGGAACGGTTTGGCCGTTGACCTGAACTGCCGGACATGCGGACAACCCCTCAGGATCAAGGTTGGAAAGAACGGGCCGTTCCTTGCCTGTTCAGCATATCCGGATTGCAGCTTTACTTCCAATTACACCCGTGATGAAAAGGGACAGGCTGAGATCGTAGAATCGGCTCCGGAACAACCTACGGATGAAACATGTGAAAAATGCGGAAGCCCTATGGTGCGAAGAGAGGGGCGTTTTGGACCGTTCATTGCCTGCTCCGCCTATCCCGAGTGTAAAAACACCCGCTCCTTGAACGCAAAGGCCGCGTCCAAAGCCGAGCCAACCGGCGTCAAATGTCCCGGGAAAGGATGCAATGGCGATCTTGTTGTAAGAAGATCAAAACGAGGCAGGATATTTTACGGCTGCAGCCGTTATCCGAACTGCACTTTTGCCGTTTGGAACAAACCCGTACCTGTTGTATGCCCCAAATGTAATGCGCCCTTTTTAGTGGAACGATCTACAAAGAAGGAGGGGCAACATCTACAGTGCCACAACAAGGAATGCGCCCACAAACAACCTCTCGATAATCCCTGATCCAAGGCCGTTGCTATTTCCGGGCGGTTCCCCCTACAACGATCTCAGGAATCCGTAGTGTGGGCTGGGCATCAGCCACCGGCACACCCTGGCCGTCCTTGCCGCAGGTTCCAATGCCGAACCCCAGGTCGTTTCCAACACGGTCAATCGATTTGAGCACTTGCGGACCATTCCCGGTAAGGGTGGCGCCACGAATAGGATCGCCTATTTGGCCGTTTCGGATCAGATAGCCTTCACTCACCTCAAAGACAAAATCGCCGTTTACGGTGTTCACCTGCCCTCCGCCCATCTTTTTCACTAAGACACCTTCGGGCGTATTTCGCAGGATCGTATCCGGGTCATCCTCGCCAGGGGCGATAAAGGTATTGGACATGCGCACAATGGGATGATGTTTGTAAGACTGTCGCCTGCCGTTTCCCGTGGATATCTTGTTGAACCTCATGGCGTAAAGCCGGTCGCAAAGATAGCCTTTCAAAATACCGTGTTCCACAAGAACCGTCCTTTGTGCCGGAACACCCTCATCATCATAGCCGTAAGATCCACGCCTTTGCGGCATCGTGGCGTCATCAACCACTGTGATGAGCGGGGAGGACACGGTCTCGCCGATATTGTTGCTGTAAACCGAAAGCCCTTCAAGGGCTAAGTCTGCCTCCAGGCCGTGACCAACCGCCTCATGGATCATGGTCCCGCCCGCCTCGCTCGAAAGTATAACGGGCATAACCCCGCCGGGCGCCTCCCTGGCCTCCAGGGCCTGCACGGCACGACGGGCCGCGGTTTCAGCCACCCGAGCAGGATCGACCTCATCAAAGAGTTCAAACCCTATCAGGCCCCCTATTGGCTCATACCCGGTCTGAATCAGGCCGTTTTCAGCCGCTACCACCTGCACGGCAAACAGTGTATAAGTGCGATCCTCCTCCACCAGGAATCCTTCTGAATTGGCAATGGCAAGCCCTTGATGCTTGTCGCCGTAAACAACCTTTACCTGCCGAACGCGGGGGTCAACGGCGCGTGCAGCTGAATCGGCTTCTCGAACAACGGCAACCTTCCTGGCTGTCTCAATGGTGTTAGGGGAAAGGCCCACCTCAAGGTTCACTCGCGGAGCCGAGGGATACTCCCTTGCAATAATACCACCTGAACCGGCCTGCACCACACCGGCCAAATCGCCCGCAAGGGTCAGGACATCCGCTTCAGAGCAAAGGTTGCCATAGGCATAAGAGGTCTTGAAATCAACGATTGCTCGAAGGCCCACGCCTGCATCCGTACCGGCAACAACCTTTTCAATCTTGTTATCGTCACAGACGATGTAACTGCTATGGCTCGACTCATGGTACAGATCGGCAAAAGAGCCGCCCTTTTCGAGAACCGTCTTAAATATTTTCTCCAGAGGATAGTTGGTAGTCATACGCGATTTAGGAAAAACATTTTAGAGTTTTGCAAAGCTCTACATTTGTCTTTAAGCGAGTTTTTCTCTAACAACGTCGGCAATCTGCTTGCAGTACTTTTCAGTCTCCTTATGGGTAGGCCCCTCCACCATCACGCGACACATGGGCTGTGTCCCGGAATAACGAACCAGGACCCTTCCCGTATCTCCTAAAATCTTTTCCGCATGCTCAACAGCAGCGACTATTTCGGACACCGCTTCTATGGGCGGTTTATCCTTCACCTCCACATTGACCAAACGCTGAGGAAAAACCTTCATAAGCCCGGCAAGTTTTGAAAGGGGCTCACCCGTCTTTTTCATGGCACTTACCAACCTTAGGGCAGTTATGATCCCGTCTCCGCTGGTGTGATAGTCCAGGAATATCATGTGTCCGGATGACTCACCTCCGACGCGCGCCCCCCTTGCCAGCATCTCTTGCAAAACATACCTATCTCCTACCTGAGTGGTCACATGCTCTATGCCCAATCCCCTTAGGGCAAACCCGAGGCCGATATTGCTCATGACCGTGCTTACCACCACATTGTTGGCGAGTTGCCCTTTATCTTTCATGACCTTGGCGCAGACGGCCAATATTTGGTCACCTGTAAGTACATTCCCTCTTTCATCCACAGCAGTAACACGGTCCCCATCTCCGTCAAAGGCGAATCCAACGTCGGCTTTGTCTCTTGCTACCTGTTCAGCCAGCCTTTCGGGATATTCAGAACCACAGTCGGCGTTGATATTCTTGCCGTTAGGCTCGGCAGAGATGGTTTTGACTTTGGCACCTAACTCCGCAAAGGCAGAAGGAGCTACCTGAAACGTCGCCCCATTGGCGCAATCGAGTATAATATTAAAACCTTCCAGGGTTTCGTCTTTCGAAATCACATGCTTCAAGAAAGTCACGTAACTACTACGTGCATCAGCGATGGAGTGTGTCTTACCGGGAACCTGGGTTTCATTAGCTACCGGCGTTTTATTCTCAAGGATCAACTGTTCAATCTCAAACTCCATCTCGTCTGAAAGTTTGAATCCGTCTCCTTTGAAAATCTTAATACCATTATCATAAAACTTGTTGTGTGAAGCCGAAATTACAATCCCTGCATCAAGACCCATCCTTTTTGCCGTCAAGGCCACCCCTGGGGTAGGCAGCACTCCGGTCAACAGGGCTTCTGCACCCATAGAACAGATCCCGGAAACCAAGGCATTCTCAAGCATATCGCCCGAGATTCTGGTGTCTTTTCCTATGACGATTCGCGGCTCATGGCCTTCTCGTGTAAACAAACGTGCTGTTGCGCGTCCGATTTTCAGGGCCATCTCCCGGGTCATGGGATATTCATTCGCCACACCCCTGATGCCGTCTGTACCAAAAAGTCTTTTCATGGCCTTTTTCTTAATAAAGTGCTTTAACTATATCGCTTAACCCTAATAAATGACCCCGCCGCAAGCGGGCGTGGTATCACAAAAAGGAAATACACTTTATACCCCCCTAACCCCCTTCCACCAGTGGAGAGGGAACTACTAAAAAGCAAATCAACTACCCAACATCATAAATAGGGGGTTATGATGTCTTTTCTGGAGTGACTGGCGTGAGGGCGCCGTAGCCCAAAAGACTCGGAACGAAAGAAAAGACATCATGACCCCTTTGGCCTGTAAGACGGCATGATCTCAAGGACCCGGTTGTTTATTGTATTTACGATTCCCTGCAGCCATCCGGTTCCCCTGGCCGACCACTGCCGGTCCAGTCCCTGGATAACAGCCACATAGCCGGACCCCTTATTGATATGCTTGCCCACGTGTTCCAGGAAAGGCTCCCGCAAAGAGGGATTTCCCGGGTCCTCCCTGCTATCGGCAAATACGGCCTCAACCTCCTGCCACCTATCGAACAGCTCCTGTTTTTGCCTTAAGAGCTCTTCACTTGCCTGGCCCTTCATGACTCTTCGATACTTCTCGGCAGACCCGGGCATCTTTTGGGACAACGCCTTAAAGCGTCTGATACGCTCATCCAAGGCCATGTCGAGCTTATCCAAAACGCCTTTGTACAGCATCTCGCCCATGGAGTCGCCCCTCATGAACCGGGAGCGAACCCCCACATACCACTGCCTAAGCGCCACGAGATTGGCGATGTAATTGATGTTATTAACTACAGGATTCTTTATATACCAGTACACGCCCGGATAATAATTCGATTCCCTGTCAATCGTTCCGTGACCTAACAGGAGTTTCTCCCCTTCAAGAGCGTCCTTTCGATGGACTACGCCTGCGGCAATGACAGTCCCGTATTCCACCCGCAGGGGCCCTACCAGACCCCCCTGCCCTCCTAAAAATATCGGGGGCTGGTTTAGCATGACACCCCGAGGCACATCGCCGATCAATGACGGGGTGGCCTTGTCCTGATTGGGAGTATAGTTGAAATGGACGTAAGAACTCCCCACCTCACTGTGATTCTTCCGGTTGGTTCCACCTGCCATGAGGCAGTCGCAAAAGTTTATAAGGCTTCCCAGGGTCACAAAAGGAAACAGGATGGTCTGCTTGAGACCTGACGTATGGGCGCCGTTGGCCTCTTCTTCGAGAATGCATCCGTCCCTGACCCGGGCACCGTAGCCCATATTGGCCTTTTCAAGAAACACGGATCGCCGGAAGAATCCGCCCTTTAATTCAACATCCGGCCCAATCTGGCAATCCTCGACCGTCACCAGCCCCTCATAGCCAAGTTTGGCGCCCGGCATGATCAGGGTCTTTTCGCCGAAGATCTTGCACCCCGGGTATATAACCACCCCATCGCCTGCAATACGATCCGGTTTAACCTCATCTCCGATCAGCACATTCTCGGGATTGGGTATTGTGACCCCTTTTTGAATAAGCCGTTTCACTTTTTCTTTTGATTCAGAATACATCAGAGACATCCTTACTGGTTGCTGGTTGCTCGTTGCTCGTTACTGGATATTCGTCGAGTTTGCCGTGTTTGAAGCTCCCTGCAGCAAGCTGCAGGGAATCTTCGACTGTAAGGAAGTTTACCATTTTTAGATTCGCTCGCTAACCCCGCAGCAAGCTGCTTGGTTGGCGCTCGCTGTTGCAGTTCAACCTTAAAGCAACTTATTATTAAATATCGGCCTGTTGTCAAGATGTTTTGCTTCTACGCCTTGACACCTTCCCCTTTGTTCTGTTAGCCATGATATTAGATTTATTGAGTTCATTGGGTTGGCAACACAACAAACCCGACAAACTCAACCAACGGTGTTAACCCAACAAACACAACAAAGAGGTACAAAGTCTTGGAAAAGACCCTAAAGAATCGGCTGGCAAGTCTCAGGACCCGTTTACAAGATCAAGAAATCAATACCTTGTTGGTCCTGCAGGGCGAAAACCGGCGGTATTTGAGCGGCTTCACCGGCGAGGACGGCCGGTTTGACGAATCCGCGGGCGCCCTTTTTATCACACCCGATCGTCAACTGCTTGCAACCGACTCTCGATATGAGACCCAGGCGCAAACCGAGGCCCCTGATTTCGAGATCTATCAGTACAAGGAGGGACTGGCTCGCGCCCTTCCTGAAATCCTGAAGACGCTCCATACCGAGCGTCTTGGGTTTGAAAGTATCCGGCTCTCCTACCTACGGTTTCAGAAATTTGAAGAGCATCTAAAAAAGGGAGCGCCAACCGTATCACTGGTCCCCACCAAAGACTTAGTGGAAGGACTCCGCATGATCAAAGAAGCAAAGGAGGTGGGGGCTATCCGCCGATCTCTTGCTGTTTCTGAATCAATATTTGAAACAATCGTGAACGGCCAATGCGTCGGAACCAGTGAAAAAGAACTCGCCTGGACCATAGAAAGGTCTTTACGAGAGGCAGGCGCGGAATATGTAGCTTTTCCTCCTATTGTTGCCTCGGGTCCCAACGCCGCCCTGCCCCATGCAATCCCAACGGATCGACCCATCGGACAGGGTGAACCTGTCCTGTTTGACTGGGGGGGGCGCTTAAACGGCTACTGTTCGGATATTTCCCGAACCATAGTGTTTGGATCACCTGACGACACTTTTAAGAAGGTCTATCAGGTGGTGCGAGACGCGCAATCAATGGCAATAGACGCAATCAAATCCGGAGTAAGCACTCAGGACGTGGATAAGATCGCGCGAGACCATATTGCTGCCAAGGGATTCGGCGATTACTTCGGCCATGGGCTTGGACACGGTGTTGGGCTGGCTACACATGAAAAACCGCATTTGAGTCCCATACGGCCGATGAATCTGGAAGAAGGCATGGTCACCACTGTTGAACCCGGTATTTACATACCCGGATGGGGCGGGGTTCGGCTTGAGAATATGGTAGTTGTAAAAGAAGACGGGGCGGTTGTCTTGAATCGTTATCCGCTCTGAATTAAACGCCTCACTGACTATTGACCAATGACCATGGATGATCTGGCAGACAAATTCATTAACTACCTGGTAGTGGAAAAGGGTCTTTCGAAAAATACCATTACTTGTTACAGCGCAGATCTGGTCCTGTATCTAAAGTTCTTAAGGGCAAACAATATTTCCGATATTGTTGATGCCGACACAACCGTGATTCTGAAGCACCTGATCGACTTAAGAGATGTGGGACTCGCGCCCAAAAGCAGAGCGAGACACCTGGTGACGTTGAGGGGGTTTTATAGATTCCTGGTCAATGAAAAGATACTAAAGACCAACCCGGCCCAGATGGTGGATCTGCCGAAGGCAGGTCGAAAATTACCTAATGTATTAAAGTTAGACGAAGTAATACAGCTTATGGGGGCACCTGATCCTTCAAAACCTTTAGGGCTGCGTGATGCAGCCATGCTGGAACTTATGTATGCAGCAGGCCTCAGGGTCTCGGAGCTAATTAAGGTGCGGCTTGTAAATATCAACCTGGAAGCCTGTTTTGTCCTGGTCCTGGGCAAGGGTTCCAAGGAACGGGTGGTGCCCATCGGGCAGGCAGCCAAAAAAAAGATCGATGCCTACCTTGAATCAGGACGGCCTAACCTATTAAAGGGTCGGCCGAGCCCGTATCTCTTTGTAACGCGTTCAGCAATGCCAATGACGCGCCAGGGTTTCTGGAAGCTTCTAAAACAATACGCCCTGAAAATCGGTCTTTCGCACAAGATTACCCCCCACGCCCTTCGACATTCCTTTGCCACTCACCTTTTGGAAGGTGGAGCAGATCTTCGGTCGGTACAGGTGATGTTGGGCCACGTAGATATCAGCACTACCCAAATTTATACCCATGTCGCCCAAGAGAAGCTAAAGGCCGTTCATACCAAGTATCATCCCAGGGGTTAAACTAAGAACCATTCCGGTTATGAACCTCAAAAGGATCTTGCTGAGGTAAGATTAAAGATGGAATTCCATGGGCCGGCGTTATGCGGTTCCTGCCGGCTCAAGGTGCTCAAGCCCATAGTTGTACGTGGTAAAGATCTCGTTTGCCGTGCTGTCTATTAATGGTCTGATTATTCTTGCTATCTTCAACAGATCTTCTTCAGATTCTTTTTTCTCTGCCTTTCTTGAAAAAAACTTACGCAAAATTTTCATTTTAACCTAATCCTTTCTATCTAATTATCCGGGTTAGGATCTCACATCTGCGGCCTACCAACCGGGAATTAATAGAAATAATGGGGTAAAAAGCACCGATTTTGGGGCTATACCTCTTGGTCTGGAAGTTGTCAAGTCGAACTTCAACATACAGATGAGCCGATGTTGACAATCATCATCCATTTTGCTAATAAAAACCGACCATTTTGAAGGAGCTGCACATGTCTAATATCGTGGTAATCGGTACCCAGTGGGGAGATGAAGGCAAGGGAAAGGTTGTGGACCTGTTGGCTGAGAAGGCCCGTATGGTGGTCCGGTTTCAAGGGGGGAACAACGCGGGTCACACCATGGTGGTTGGTGGAGAATCATTTATCAGCCATCTCATCCCGTCCGGGATACTTCACCCTGATAAGGCCTGTTTGATCGGAAACGGTGTGGTGGTAGATCCGGGTGTGCTGATCGAAGAGATCAGTCACTTGCAAGACCGCGGCATTTCCGTGGGCCCTCATAACCTCTTGATCAGCGAAAATGCCCACCTGATCATGCCCTATCACAAACTTATAGATCACGGCAGGGAACGACTGAAGGGCGACAACAAGATCGGTACCACGGGCCGTGGAATAGGGCCTTGTTATGAAGATAAGGCCACGCGACGCGGAATCCGCTTTTGCGATCTGATTGACCCGGACGCATTCAGAGAGAAATTGTCTTCTATCTTAGGGGAAAAGAACTTTTACTTAAAGGAATTTCTTAAGTCTGAGACGGCGGACGAAGCAGCAATCCTTGAGGAATATCTCCCGTATGCAGAAGTGCTTCGACCACATGTTACCAATGTCTCCGTACTGATAAACCAGGCTGTCAAGGCAGGACAAGATGTCCTGTTTGAAGGGGCACAGGGAACGCATCTCGACATAGACCACGGCACCTATCCGTTCGTAACCTCATCCAACACAGTAGCAGGAAATGCGTGCTGTGGCGCCGGAATCGGCCCTACCCGGATCCACGGCGTCATAGGAATGGTCAAGGCCTATACCACCCGGGTCGGCAGGGGCCCTTTTCCCACGGAACTTCATGATAAAGTAGGCGACCTGATTCAAGAAAGGGGGGTCGAGTTCGGCGCAACAACGGGCAGGCGCAGGCGGTGCGGCTGGCTCGACACCGTGGTCGTGCGCAATGCCGCGCGCATCAATGGTCTCACCGGTCTTGCCGTAACCAAGCTCGACGTGCTGAGCGGTCTTAAGACGCTTAAGATCTGCACGGCCTATCAATATAAAAAGGACAAGCTCCAAGAATTTCCCACAAACTTAAAGGTGCTCGAACAGTGCGAGCCGATTTATGAAGAGCTGCCCGGATGGTCCGACGACATCACGGCTATTCAGGATATCGATGACTTGCCGAAAAATGCCGGGACTTACGTTAAGCGGATCGGAGAACTCGCGGAAACCCCGGTTCAGATCATCTCGGTAGGCCCCGGACGTGAGCATACGATCGTGCTCCAGGATCCCTTTTAACCGCAGACTCACGCAGACAAACACAAGAACTCTCACAAGCACCTTGACACCTTGAAGCAATCGGCGTAAAAGGTATTCATTGAGACCTTTGCATAACCTCTTTGAGCGGTAATTATGAACTTTTGAGGCACCCATCCGGGCGAGGCGAACGGCCCGCTTTATCCGTCGGCAGCCAAGGGGGATCTTTTTTTGAGATCAGGTCACTTAATATTGCCTGATAGCCTTCCCAACGGCACCATATTCAACATAC
>JABXJX010000192.1 GCA_013375375.1 Desulfobacterales bacterium
GATTTCGGACGATTTTGGGAGCGACTTGAATTTTTGCCTTTCTTCGTTTTCTTTTTTATCTTTGTTTTCTTGCCCGTCAAGGCTCGGCCTTGCCGAGACCGGCCTGCTCTCTTTCTCTTCGGCTTCGCATCTTTCTCTCCGCTGTGTGCCTTCTCCAGCTTACGCCGCACCGCAGCGAGTTCGGATTCCAGCGAAGCCACCCGCGCGCTCAGGGCTTTTTCTCGAGCTGTCGCTACATGCCTGACTCTAACCTCAGCAATCTTCTTACAAATAGCCGCTGCCGTTCCAACCGAGACACCAGCAAATTTGGATATAGCTCCAACGATTTCCGAAGGTTCTATTTCGTTGTTCTATCGAGCAGCCATATTCTTAGTCTCCTTCATATAGGTTTTATTTGTATTACCTGCTTTCCCTTGTCTTTCCATTCCAAGAGTATCACAGTATTCGTTCGTGTGAGGATACTTCAACGGTGTCCGATAAGCGAGTGTCAGGCGCTCGGCTCCGCGGCCTCATAAGACCGCGTAGCATTCTCATATCCCTTTTTGAAAGCGTCTTTTACCCCTGAGCTTATCTTGCGAGTTCTCCTACTCAGCTTATCCAGAGCATCGGGGTACTTCCTGCGAATGATTTCTATCCCCACAGCGCCGATAAATATCCCACCTATCAGGGCTCCCAGACTCTTAATCATAGCATTTCCTTTCCCTTCTGTTTCTGGCAAAATGAATTCTTTCTTTACTTCTCTTTCGCTTTTTCATCATCCGAGTTCGATGAACACAAGGAATTCACAAAACGCCTTGCGGCGTCCTCTATCTTCTCCACCAGTTCCGGCTTACTTGCGCGGAGAAACTCGGTTCCCGCCGCCCCCAGGACTACACCCAAAAATGCCAGTCCAACCAATCCCATTTTTCAATCTCCTAT
>JABXJX010000193.1 GCA_013375375.1 Desulfobacterales bacterium
GGCCGTGTTTCCATGGGCTGGAAGCCCATGCCACGTGAACACAACCCCTTGCCAATGTATTATCTGGCCTACTTTGCCTCGCTGCAGGCAGACCAGGCAAGTGCCAGAGACTACTTGAGCCAGGCTGCCAGGACTTACAGGGACTATGTCTTTGCTTCCCGTCCTGAAGCGGTGGAGGTATTTAAGTATGCCATTGAGGAAAATCGTGATGACGCCTATGCACACCTGCATCTGGGGAATCTTTACGGGAATTTCGGCCGGCTTGACGAAGCTCGCTCTCACTGGCAAAAGGCCGGCGAACTGGACGCGTCGTTGAGTATTGCATTTCGCAATCTCGGCCTTTATGCCTGGGCGGTAGAGAATGACCTAACGACGGCTGAAGGGTGCTACCGTAAAGCCATTGCGGCTCGGCCGAAAGACCAGACCCTCTATCGTGATTTAGCGGATATTCTCCTGACCGGAAACAAACGACCCGAGGCGATAAAGGTCCTCGAATCCACGCCGTTTGAGAAGATGAGGCGCGCGGATGTAATTATCATACTCGCCCAGGCTTATCTCGATGAGCAGAGGTACAGCGATGCAATTGATTTGCTCGAATCTACGCCGTACTTTGTTAACTGGGAAGGCCAGACAATCACATGGGACATATTCAATAAGGCGCATTTAGAGCGAGGGCAGAAACGCTTTGAGGCCAAAAACTTCAAACTGGCTTTGCAGGATTTTGAGGCAGCTCTAACGTATCCGGAAAATATAGGCGTCGGCCGGTCGAACAAACCTCAGGAGGCGCCGGCCCAGTACTGGAGGGGAAGAGCACTGGAGGCACTTGGACGTCTTGAAGATGCGCGTTCGGCCTGGAAGCAGGGCGCTGCCGGACACGAAGGTTCAAAGGAGCAGAACAAATACCGA